>NZ_JAWOUY010000009.1:0-152209 GCF_033339635.1 Vibrio sp. 2092
CTTTAAAATACAAAACGCCCGATGAAGTACATCGAGCGTTTTAGTTAAAAAGTGTCAACCCATATCAGGACGGGTCAAATCTACTTTCTGTGTCCGTAATTCTACGTAATGCTGAACACGTAGCTTGTTGAAGAGCAGTTATAGCGCTTCTCCAAAGACTAAAAAGCAAAGCTGTTCATATTCTTCGGTGTTACCAGCAAAAAGAGAGTCAACAATTTGCTCTTCCTTCTTCCCCGACAGTTTCATTTTTCTTGCTTCACGTAGTGTTAGTACCAAGCAAAGCTCTTTAGAAATATTCATGTCACAGCCAGGAGTCCACTGATTGATGGCTCTTGTTAACGTTGAGTGCGCTAGTTTAGGAGACAGCGTCAATACTTCATGTCTTACTACTGTCAGTAGATCGGTTTGCAGATCCGAGCGTTCGGCTGTTGTTGCTAGCTTCTCGACGAGCGCTTTTAGTAGCGGTGAAGGCTTCACAAAGCCCGCCTGTTGTGAGAACTCGTCATTTAAACGCACAGAAAAATCACAACGATATACACGAGAATTAGGTAAAAAGGTGAGGGAGCTCAAACATCCTTGAGGAATCCAAAAATATTGGCCTGGTTCAATGGCATACTCCTGCTTACCCAATTTAATGACGGCTAACCCTTCGATGACAGATAGTAGACTGTGCTTCAGTGCTTTTTTACGCGCAGCTACATCAAGAAAGGGGTATTTAGCGTCGTGAAATTCAATTGCGTAGTTCATTATGAGTACCAGTGTTTTTTGGCGCTAAGGGTAACGTTAAACCCATACGATTCCAACCTGCTGAGAGAATTTTTTAGCATGATAAATGGTGGCTTAACTGGTATGACCATGTTAAAAGTATGGGTTGAAATGCTGCTTGTCAGCAAAACTATGCGTAAAATGTGCCAGCTTTTTTTGATATGTAATGAACAATGACAGCCAATACCGATCCTTATATTGAAATTCGTCCTTACAACGACGAAGAAATTCCAGCAGCGCTGGATCGTCTAATCCAAGATGATGAATTTATCACTGCTATCCTAGAACATCGCTTTGCTAATAAAGCAGCGTGGTTCAAAACGCTAATGAGCCCGATCCTGCGTATCTACCTGAAAGCTAAGTGGAGCAAGCTTGATTCTGTCGAAGCAATTCAGATTGAAGTGAAGAAGTATCTGAAAGATACATTGAATAAGACAACGGATGGCGTCACTTTTTCTGGTTTGGATAAGCTGGATAAAAACACGTCATACCTATTCGTTTCTAACCACCGTGATATTGCGATGGACCCTGCGCTCGTAAATTATGGCTTGTACCAAAGTGGGCACCGTACAGTTCGTATAGCGATTGGCGATAACCTGCTGAAGAAGCCATGTGCGACAGAATTGATGCGACTCAATAAGAGCTTCATCGTTAAGCGCTCTGCTAAAGCGCCTAGAGAAATGATGAAAGCATTGGGACAATTGTCAAGCTATATCAAACATTCGCTTGATACTGGCAATTCAATTTGGATTGCCCAAAAGGAAGGTCGTGCTAAAGATGGAAACGACTTTACTGATCCTGCGATTTTAAAAATGTTCCATGTTGAAGGTCGTAAACAAAAGATCAGCTTTGGTGAGTACACGCGTTCTCTGAAAATCGTTCCAGTCTCGATTGCCTATGAAAATGATCCATGTGACATTGCCAAAGCAAAAGAGCTGTACGAAAAAGCAGAAAATGGCCGCTATGAAAAAGGCGAATTTGAAGATATCGAAAGTATCATTCAAGGTATCGTTGGCTATAAAGGCCGTGTACATGTTGCGTTTGGTGATGTGATTGAGCAAGAGTTTGAAACGCCGGAATCTCTTGCTGGTGAAATCGACCGCCAAATTCACAACAACTACAAGTTGTACCCAATCAACTTGTTAGCTGCTGGGCATGAAGATTCGAGCATCATTACGGAAGCGGTTAAGCGTCATCTCGCGGATAAGTTGGATCAGCTACCTGAAGGCGCAAGACCTTATTTGGTGGCGAGCTATGCTAATCCTGTGAATAACCAAGAGTAATCTTCGTCACTGAACTCGTTGATTCAGAATGCCTTAAAGCCTCGGTCTGCCGGGGCTTTTGTTTATCTGCTCTTTAAGGTGCGACGGCACCACCAAGGGTTAAATTGCTGGGCCATTTTGTGATCCTGTTACCACCTAAATAGATATTCCCTTTCACCGTCATTGTGTCTGGAAATACTTTCAGCGCTGATCCTCCAATATAGAGATTACCATCAACCACCAATCCTTCAGGAAGATCAGAAATGGGAGTGCGAATAACACTTAGATCACCTTTTACTCGAAGTTTAGCTGGAAGCGCTTTTAACGGTGTATCTGTCAGATTTAGGTAACCGCCTAGTTTGATGCCTTTAGGCCAGTTTTCGATCTTACTACCTAGTAGGTTTGCATAGCCTTTTATCTTTGTTCCTGAGCGAATAACTTTGAGTGCGCTGTTAGTTGCTTCCAGACTGCCTTCAACATCAAGCCCTTTAGGCAAGGTTTTGATAGGGGTTTGTGAGATGTTTAAGTTGCCCTTTACCACTAGGCCAGAGGGTAGTTGGGTGTAAGGCTTGTTTCTAAGATCAAGATTGCCGTAATTATCGATGTGACCAAACTTAGAATAGTAATCTAGCTCATATGCCAAAGGAGATGAGCAGAGTAGGATTGAAGTAAGGCATAGGGAAACAAAACGCATAGTCAAAGAGTTAGTTAAATACCGAGATCAACAGGTGCTTATCTTATACTTAAATAAACCTATTATGCATTTTTTGCTCACAGTTTTTGATTCATAACTTAAATATTCAAATTAGAGATGCACGCTAAAAGTGTGCGCTTCTTTACTGCGCTAAGTAACTTCAAGCTTACTAAAATGAGATAAATTAAATGATTGAATGTGAAGCAGACCCAAGTGTAGAGGTGAGAAAAATATCAGTAGATATTTGAATAATATGAGATTCTTCCAAGAACTTCACAAGGGTCCTTGTTAGTATTATTGAGGTTTGAGGGAGATTTTCATGAAGTTAAAAAGTGTATCTATTTTTACCGCTGGTGTTTTTGCAGTACTGCTGTCGGGTTCCGTTTTTGCTAAATCATACAGTACACCAGAAAACAAAGCGCTAATAGTTGCTGACGGTAAGGTAGGTCAGCGTATCTGTTACTACGATGATAAAGCCTACACCACAGGGGCCGTGATTAATGTTGAAGGCGTATTACTGATGTGTGCCGCTGAGAACGATTTTGAAACCAATGGCTCGTTAAAGTGGGTCGTGTTCAAAAAAGATAAATAAACGCGCCGAAGTTGTCTGTTTCATTTAGAGCGGTTTAAGATTAAGAGATTGGAAAAATAAAAAGCGAGCATCATGCTCGCTTTTTTCATTAACGCGCGAGTGAGCGAGTTTTTAATTCAAAGATAAGTTTTTCAGCACTTACTTCAAATTTGAATCGAGCCGTCGCTTGGTTCGATTCTTCGGTTATTTCTGAAACATTGTATTCAACATCAGCACATACTGATTTAGCGAGCTCGATGTATTTTTGTAGTTCAGACTCTAGCTCTGTTTTTGTCTGTGCGAAAACCGTTACGTCGGCAACTTCGTCACCTTCTTTGATGATAAAGCCTATCTCGCCAGCACAGCCGCAGGCCTCACATACTTGGTTTTTTTCTAATTCGACACTCATAACGAATCCTCTTGTAAATACTAAGGGTATTCTATCAGGTATTTGATCTGTATCTACAAAAATGACGACTTTTGCGTAAAAAAGGAACAGAATAGGCACTTGTTAAGTAAGGGTTAAAGATTGGATTACTAAATCATCAAGAACGTTAATGTGATATATATCAACATTTAAAATCAATTAACGAACATAGTGACGAGATTTTGCTCAGTCCAGTTGAACTAATGGTTAATTTATAAGACTATTTCTTGATTGATTATTTTTAATAATTATCATTCTTGGTCTTTGAATAGTTTCGATGAATAATTGGCGCAAGGTTTTGATGAGACTAACTTTTCGCCTTATTTTGAGTAGCATGTATTGACAAAAACATAACTGAAAATTACACATTACGCAGTGTAAAGACGTTATGGTTTGGAACTCGACATGATATTAAATAGTCGCAATACATATACCCAAAGCGCTTTCAAGTGCAGCGTTTAGCAACCTGATTTCTAGGTTTTCGCTAATCGAACCGCATCGGCGAGCCGGGTATAATGCTAAGAATGATTTCATTCTGGCCTCATTTAATAGTGAGTTAGATGGATTTACAAAGAGAAGAGCTTAAAATATGCCAAAGCGTAGTAAAGAAGATACCGAAATCACTATCCAAAAGATCATGGATGCCGTTATTGATCAGCTACTCAGATTAGGTTACGACAAAATGTCGTACACGACGCTAAGCCAGCAGACAGGTATATCGCGTACCGGTATTAGCCATCACTTCCCTAAGAAAACGGACTTCACCGCCGCACTGGATGGCCGTATCTTTAAAATGTTTATTGAACACTTAGAGTTTGATAAAGGATTGAATGCATTTTCACAAAGTTGGATTAAAGCGCTGGAAGATGCTGAATTCCTCGCGATTTTACGACTGCTATTCCATCACATTGTCACCGCTGAAAATGCGCAAGAATTTGCTGCTAATGGTATTGACCGCTTATACAAAATGGTTGAAAGCCAGTTTGGTGCGGGTGGTGACAAAGAGCTTGAGTGGTTGATTGGTCGATCATTGATCCAAATGAGCAAGTAATAGCCTTTAAAGCACCAAATTCTGCCACTATCAAAGCAAAGGCCCGCAACTCTCATATTGCGGGCCTTTGTCGTATCGAAGTGTTTTAGAGACGGCTTAGAGGAGATACGCTTTATGCTGCGGCATGCACTTGAGGGAAGTCTAGCGTCGGATGTTTTGTCACAATAGATCGATAGCCATAAACTTGCTCAATGCGCTCTGACGTTAGTGCATTCCATGGCGTGTCATCACAAACTAGTTTCCCGTTATGCAAGAGTACAAGGCGGTCTGCGTACTGAGAGGCTAGATTCAAGTCATGTAACACCACAACCACCGCTGCGTTTTGTGCTTTTGCCGTTTCACGAGCAATCTTTAACGTGTTGTGTTGGTGGGCGAGATCCAACGCTGAGGTAGGTTCATCAAGCATTAAGATTCGTTTTTCGCCAGATTGATGTAGTTGTGTCATCACTCGTGCTAGATGCAGTCGTTGCTTTTCTCCACCAGATAAAGACGGGTACAGGCTTTCTGCTAAATGCAATACGTCGGTTTGTTCCATGTAATGTAAAGCCAGTTTAGTGGTTTCTTTATTGGACAGTGATAGCGGTATTGCCCCCAGCTCTACTACTTCTCTGGCTAGAAATGGGAAGGTTAAGGTGCTGTGCTGCGGGAGCATTGCAATATGTTTGGCGCTTTTTTCAGGCTCCCAATCATGCTTTTGTTTACCGAAGTAGGTGATGTGATGATTCGAAGAGATCTCACCGCATAGAAGCTTGAGCAAAGTACTTTTACCTGCGCCATTGGGGCCGAGTAGGGCGGTCACTTCACCAGCTCGGATATCAATGTTGATGTCATTGAGCACCACACGGTTGCCATACGTCATCGAAATGTTTTTCCCCGATAAAACGATCTGGTTCATTACAAAATCTTCCCTTTTTGCTGGAACAATAAGTAGATGAAAAAGGGCGCGCCAATCAATGCGGTCACGATTCCAACTGGTAATTCAGCTGGTGCCACGGCAACACGAGCAAACATATCTGCGGCAGTAAGAAGCAGTGCTCCCATTAAGGCAGATATTGGTAATAGCGTTCGATGGTCAGGCCCAGCGAGCATGCGCCCTAAGTGAGGAATCACGAGCCCAATAAAGCCAATTGCACCACTGATGCTCACCGTAATACCAACACCCAGTGCAGAAAGTAAAATAAGCTGACGTTTGAGTTTTTGAACCGGAACTCCTAAGTGTCTTGCTTCTGATTCCCCTAACAACAGAGCATTCAGCGCCATCGACTTCTTCTGGAACCAGAGTAATAGGATGACGAGTGTTACAGCAGATAGAGCAATCCCTGACCAATTTGCACCAGCTAATGAGCCCATCGACCAAAGCGTCAAGTCTCGCAGCATCTGATCATCTGCGATAAAGTTCATGTAGCCAATCGCAGCACCCGAGAGCGCACTGATGGCAACGCCGGCTAACAACATAATTGTAACTGAGGTACCAAACTTACTTGTGCCGAGTTTATAAACGAGAATAGTCGTTAGTGCACCGCCAAGGAAAGCAAAAAGAGGCAGAGCCGCTAAGTTCATTAGTTGCGGATAGTTTTGGCTAAATTCAGCAAATACAACAATAGCGAATGCACCACCAAGAGCAGCGCCAGCAGACACACCAATGATACCAGGCTCGGCTAATGGGTTACGGAACAAGCCCTGCATAACCACACCACAAATTGCTAAAATGGCGCCGATGAACATACACAAAATGGTGCGAGGCAATCGGATTTCGTTAATGACCAACTGAATGTGAGGAGCGAGATCAGAACTGCCTCCCGTTAGGCTACGCAAACTGTCAGCAAAGCTAATGTTCATTGGGCCAACGGTAATAGAGGCGATAGCAATAAATGCTAAAAATCCACTAAGCACTGATAACGTCGTTGAAAGGGGGATGCGTCTTAACAACATGTCATGTCTCTATGGGTAAAGCAGTGCATTCAAGCGTTTAGCTTCTGCAAGGCTTTTAAGGCCCAAACCACCTACCAGAGCATGGCCATCAATCGTTATGATGTCTTTGTTCTTTCCAGCGGGTGTTGCAGCAAGAAGCGGCATTGCTTTTAAAATTGCATCGGCACCACCCAACGTTTCATAGCTGCGACCACTAACAAGAATCACGTCAGGCTGCATCTCTACCATCGCTTCTGTGGATAGAGGCTTGTAAGACGAGAGTTGTGTAGCGGCTGGGTTTTGTCCGCCGGCGAGTTGAATAATTGCATCGGGTGTCGTTTGTGAGCCCGCAACATTTGCAGGTCGCCCTTCATGGATCAGCAGAAAGAGCACTTTCTTTTTCTTCGCTTGATCAGGTTGGTTTGCATTGAGTGCTTGTACTTGCGCCTGGACATCTTGCTTTAAGCTTTCAGCTTGAGCCTTGCGATCCATAAGGTTCGCAATTTGATCAATACGTTGATAAAGGCCCTCGACATTTGCATCAGTATTAACAATTTCTACATCTACGCCAGCCGATTTCAATTGGCTCAATGTTGTTTTCGGCCCCATCTCATCAGAACCAATGACTTTTGTCGGACGTAAGGCGAGCAACCCCTCCGCTGAAAGACGACGATGGTAGCCCACTTTAGGCAGTTCCATTCCTTTTGGTAATTGACTGGTGACGTCGATAGCAACCAAGCTATCTTTAGCGTCGAGTTCAAGCAAGAGTTCAGTGACGGCGCTGCCTGCGCTAACAACGCGCTCTGAGGATGGCGTTTCATTGGCAAAAAGTTGACTACTCGCAAGTAGGGAAATAGCTGCCGTGACAACAGCATGAATAGTGATGCGTGTGTTCTTCATTTTGAAAGGATCTCTATCTTACTTATTTTTATGATGGCTCTTCAGTGAGTAACTGAGTTGCTTGAATTCCGTTTTCTTGTAAAAAGCCGAGAAGTTGTACTAGCGACTGAATATTCGCGGTTTTTTCTGCTCCAATTACAATCGGTTTATCGCTTGACTTACTCTCTTCTAACAGCGCGAGGGTAAAGTTGTCCCAATCGATATATGTCTTGCCGTTAATAGCCCAGTAAGGCTCGTCTTTAAGAATATTTACCGTGATGGATTGCTTATCGACATCTGCAACAGCCTGAGATTCTGTGCTCGGTAAATTGACGTCTAATGAATCGAGTTTGACCGCTGCGGTTAACATCAGGAAAACCATGACGATAAAAATAATGTCTAACAGCGGTGTTAAATCGGGGGTTAAACCGTTACGACTATTTTCTTGTGGTGTTTTAATCATTGAGTTGCAGCCTCAATCTTCTCAGAAGAGCGCAGTGTTACTTTTGAGTGGTCTGGCGAGACATGCTGTAACGAGATACCTTCAAGCCATAAGTTGACGTAGTTTAAAGTGTGCTCAAGCTTGGCGATTACACGATCCGCCCACAAACCAATGATCTGCGCTCCTGAAATGGCAGGAAGTGCGATAATGAGACCCGCGGCAGTGGTGCGCATAGCAAGACCTAGGCCGTCAGCCAAATCATTCGGAGTGATATTCCCCGTTGAAACCGCGATGCCTTTGAACATGTCAATTAAGCCAAGTACCGTACCAAGCAAGCCAATTAAAGGACTGATGACACCAATCAGCGTCAGCAAACGAAGGCCGGAATGCAGCTGATGGCGTTTTTCTTGCAGCCAAATACCTGCGGCATCTTCTCTTAAAGATTTCGAGAAAGAATGATGAGCAAGCAACATCGCAACACCACGGTACAGAAGCGGCCGCTTATTCGACAACTCTTCAGCAAGTGCTTCAAGCTCGCTCCCATCTGTTGGGTCTAATCCTGTGAGCTTTTGGCGAATGGCTCGCTTTCCTACACCAAGGCTAATTAACACATGGAATAATCTCTCGGCGATGATCATCACGGTTAGAGCTGAGCAAATGATCAAAGGCCATGTCATCAGCCCAAATTGAGTTTGTAATTCTTGTAGTTGTTCCATTATCCATCCAACTTAAAACGAACAGGTACTTGTACTCGGTGAGCGACTTTTAGCCCACCTGAAATATGTGGTGTAAATTGCCACTGTTTGATCGCACGAAGTGCTGAGGCATCTAGCGACTCTGTGCCGGAAGACTCAATCAAAACCTGTTTAATCTGGTTACCATTCTCATCTAGCCATATCTCATACAAGGCTACACCCTCAATACCGCGTCTTTGTGCAGATCTTGGGTAACGGGGTTGTGTTGGTTGACTCACAAACGTTGGTTTGTCGACCAAGACAGGCTGAGACGTTGCCCCTTTGGATTGGCTCGCAGGTGCGGATTGTTGAGCTACCGTCTCTTTCTTCACTGGTTCCGTTTTTTTCTTTGGTTTCGCTTCGGGCTGAACCTTTTGCTTTGTTACGGTTTTGGTGGGCTCGACCGCTTTAGGTTTAGATTGTTTAACCGGTTCAGGTTTTTTCTCTACTACCTTCTTCTTAACAGCGTCTTTCTTGACGACCTGTTTTTTTACAATCTTCTTTTCTGGTTCAGGTTGGTCTTGAGGCTGCTGCTCTTTTGGTGGCGCTACATTTTCTGGTGTAGATTTTTCGACAGCGGGAGGAGCAGACACAAGATTTAGACTTACCGAACTTGCTGGGTTTCCAGCCGGCATCGCGAACACCTTTGTCTCTTGAGAAACAAAAAGAAGTGCGGCATGGATGGCAAGGGAAGCACCTCCTGCAATGACATATCTTTGTACGTTCACGGAATATCTCGGGAAACTATGAAAACTTGGGCAGATTATTACTTACAATGGAAATAAGATCAATTATCAATTGCATTATCATTACGCTCAAATTATGATTCTTGCAGAATTTTTAAGATCAGCTTCCATCCCTTACATGATGGGAGTTAAGCGAGTATATATGAGCGTCGATATCGATAAGCTTGATGAATCAGTGTTGGGCAGTGATAGTCCTGATCCATTGCGATTTGCTTTTGTTAAGAAGCATTCTGCACATGCCGGGGGAGCGAGCGTACCTGTGCCCTCGTCTCAACAACAGGCGATTTTTTCGAGTATTACGGCTAACTCAATTAAAGCGACCAATAAGCGCTGTCTTTATATTCATGTTCCGTTTTGTCGCGTTCGTTGCACTTTTTGTAACTTCTTTCAAAATGCTGCAAGTCGCACACTGGTTGATGAGTACTTTGAAGCATTAATGCAGGAGCTTAGAGAGAAAGCGGCATTACCTTGGACACAAAATGGTATTTTTCACGCCGTATATATCGGGGGCGGAACGCCAACGGATTTATCTCCAATACAGGTTCGTGTGTTAGGCCAGGCTATCCGAGACCACTTTCCTTTGGCCGCAGACTGCGAAATCACCTTAGAAGGTCGCATCAATCGTTTTTCTGATGAGTTGTATCAAGGCGCTTTAGACGGTGGGTTTAATCGTTTCTCTTTTGGTGTGCAAAGTTTTAATACACAAGTGCGCCGCAGCGCAAAACGTTTAGATGATAGGGAAGATGTCCTCAAACGAGTGAGCGAGATCGCCAAAGAAGACAAAATTCCGGTCATTATCGATTTACTCTATGGCTTACCTTATCAAACCAAAGAAGTGTTAGAGCAAGATCTAAATGATTTCCTCTCGACTGGCGCACACGGACTGGATTTGTATCAGTTAGTGGTTGGTGGGTCAGCTCCCATGCTCAACCTCGTAGAGAAGGGAAAAATCCCGCCACCTGCGACCACACCAGAAAAAGCGGGAATGTATGAGCTCGGTGTGAACTTTATGGCCAAACACCATATGAAGCAACTTAGCGTGAACCATTGGGCAATCGATAACCGCGAGCGTAGTTTATACAATAGTTTAGCCAAGACTTATGCAGAGGTATTGCCAATTGGCTGTGGTGCTGGAGGTAATATCGGTGGCTACGGGATGATGCAACACCGCACACTAGAGACCTATATTAAAGCGGTCAAAGAAGGTCAAAGCACCATCGCGATGATGATGAAACAAAGCCCTCTAGAACCACTTTTTTCTGCACTCAAATCTGCGTTTGACCGTGGCATTGTTCAAGCAAATCAACTTCCATCATTTATGGGGGAGGACGCGTTCGTGTTTTTATTGCCTCTATTTAAAGTGTGGCAAGCGAAAGGCTTAGTACAGCTACATGAACGTAGCGCAGTCCTTACTCTTGCAGGCAGCTTCTGGGCAGTGTCATTGGCTCAAAGTTGTATTCAGGTACTCACATCAGAGATGAACGAAACCGTACCGAAAGCATCCAATAATTAATGAAAACAAATTGAACAAAAACGGAAGACACAATGGAATCAATCAAGCAACAAGTTGAAGTATTACTAGAGCAAGAACCACAATTATTGCCAGCTGCGATGGCAGAGCGTCTTGGCATTTCCGAGTTTGAGGTTGTTGCGGCTCTACCTCAGGAAATGGTGGCTATTGCACCAGGAGAGCAAGCGCAAAGCATCCTAGAAAGTTTGGTTGGTTTTGGCCCGGTGACGACCATCGTCCACTCTTTTGGTTCTATCTTTGAAGTTAAAGCGCCGTTTCCAAAAGGAAAAGTGGCGCGTGGCTATTACAATTTAATGGGTAGAGAAGGTGAACTGCACGGCCACCTTAAATTAGATAACGTTAAAAATGTCGCATTAGTCAGTAAACCGTTTATGGGTAGAGAGAGTCACTATTTTGGTTTTTTCTCGGAGTGCGGAAGCAATATTTTCAAGGTTTATTTAGGCCGTAACGAAAAGCGCGAGTTGATTGAAGAGCAAGTCACCGCATTTCGCGCCCTACAAGCCGAATTAAAAAAGTAATCACAAACATAATCGAGGCTTAACTCGAATACTAATTAGTAAAGTCAGGTATCAATATGGATCAACAAGTTAAACAAGAGCGTTTGCAAGGTCGTTTAGGGCCAGAGATCAAAGAGTTTCGTCAGGAGCGCCGTACACTTCAGCTTGCAACTATCGATGCAGAAGGTCGCCCGAATGTAAGCTACGCGCCTTATGTCCAAAACCAGGAAGGTTATTTCGTTCTCATTTCTAAAATCGCTCGTCATGCCCGTAACCTTTTAGAAAATCCAAATGTTTCATTGATGATGATCGAAGATGAAGAGTCTTCAAAGCAGCTGTTTGCTCGTAAGCGCTTAACTTTTGATGCGGTAGCAAATGTAGTTGAGCGAGACACAGAGATGTGGCAACAAGTTGTTGAACAAATGAAAGAGCGTTTTGGTGAGATTATTGATGGTCTAAGCCAGCTAGAGGATTTCGTTTTGTTCAACTTAAAGCCAGAATCGGGGCTATTTGTTAAAGGTTTTGGTCAGGCGTATCAAGTGTCTGGTGATGATTTAGTAGATTTTGTTCACCTTCAAGAAGGTCACAAGAAAGTCGAAAGTGCCTGATTGTAAACCGATCATATGAATGTCGATCATTTGGCATAATGAACGTTTAAAGGGAGTTAGGTTATACTGACTCCCTTTTTTATATTGGAACAAAAGCATGAAACCTGTAAGCAAGGAATTGAGCGAGATTTGCTATCCGTTTATTTACGAGGACAGTCCGGTTTGTGACTTTGAAATTACAGCAGATGAACTTTGTAGTCGTATTGGCCTTGTTCTCGCTATGGAGTTGGACGAGTTTAGCCGCGATATACTGACAAGAATGCAGCCTAATGTTTATCATCTAAATGGTTCGGTTCGCGGAAAATTAGCGATTACAGAGACGGAAGTTGAAGAGTTAAAGGCCGATTATGCTTTGCTCAAGCAACGTATTGATGGCGGCTTCAAAGGCTTTGTTCTACCCGGAGGGCACCCGGCAGCCAGTCAATTGCATTTGTGCCGTTGCCAAGCTAAAAAAACGGTACGAGCATTAGTTGCCGTTGAACATACAGGTAAGAAGCAGCCCGCACCTATTTTGTTTCGTTACGCGAACTTATTAGCGAATGTACTTTACAGCCTAGCTTCTTATATTAATCATGCTCACCAAGTCAAAGAGACGGAATTCGTTTCTCGTAGTTACGCGATGCCAAAGAAGTGAGCTGAGAAATTAGCGGATGTGAGCATCAGGGATAGGACAAGTACTGCATTATATTCTCAAATCAACTCGTCCAATAAGAGTTAAGAAGTCATAGCTTTGGCTTCTAGCTCTTTTGCTCCGCGAAGCATCGCTTCGATTAGTTCTCCTGCATTGAATTTCTCAAGTGCCTCATGCGCGCCAACTTGGTGAGCTCTGTCTACACAGATTTCGCTCGATAACGATGTATGTAAAATGCGGTATGAATGGTTCAGAGAGGAATTATTCTGAACTTCAAATGCTAATTCATAACCGTCTAATCCGGGCATTTCAATATCGCTGACCAGAATATCAATTGGGCGATGAGCCGCAGCGTCACTTTTCATCAGTTCCAATGCATCTAAACCATTTTTACAGATTTGATACCCAATATTGATGCTATCGAGTGCGTCACACAGCTGTTTACGAGCGATGGAAGAGTCATCCACCAATAGAATACTGAGTGCTTTTAGGCGTTCTCGCTCAATATCTGTCAGCATTGGGATCTTTGAATTCTCGTACTGCGGATAAATTTTGGAAAGTAGCAGCTCCACATCCAGCATTTGAACAGTTTTGTCCTCGTAGCGAGTAATTCCAGTCACGAAAATATTTTTTCCAGCGCTCGGAGGTGGTGTTTCAATAGCTTTCCAATCGCACTCAATGATCTTCTCTATACTACGAACCATAAACGCAACCACGGTTCGCAAGCAATCTGTCACGATCAAGTAGCAGCTTTTATATTCTTCTTCACTAATAGGACGAAAGCCAACAGCCGCTGACATATCGATCACTGGTACTGTTAAGTTACGTATCGTAACGGTTCCAATGACGTGATGATGCGAGTAAGGGATCTTTGTCGTTGGCATGTACGGGACGATTTCACGGACTTTTAGCGTACCGATAGCGAAACTCTGTTGCAGGGTGAGCTTAAACATCAACATGCCCTGAGATTGATTCGCTTTGCTAACGACTTTTGCCATGAAAATAACCTTATAAACACCACCGAATTGTGTCTAATCTAATATTATCAGACGAAGGCTTCAACCATCGGAGAGACAAATGTGAGCTTTTTAGACAATCTTTAAGAGACATAGTGATTAACTGAGCAAAACTTGTTTGTATTTTAAACTCATTATGTAGACGATTTTATATTCCTCGTGTATTGGGGCCTTTACCGCTGAGCTATTATTAAGAAATGTTTGGTCTGTTAAAAAGGATTGGGTACACTTGCGCGACCAGAATAGTGAGAGATAGAACAATGGCAAATACAGCAGCCGCATTACATATTCTTGTGAAGCACAAAGAGCAAGCGGAAGACATAATCAAGCAACTGAAAAAAGGCGCAAAGTTTCAGACATTAGCGAAGAAGTATTCAACTTGCCCGTCAGGCAAACGCGGTGGTGACCTTGGTGAATTCCGCCGTGGTCAAATGGTACCTCAATTCGACAAAGTGTGCTTTTCTGGCGAAGTGTTAACGCCGCATTTAGTTAAAACCAAGTTCGGTTGGCATGTTGTGAAGGTGCTTTACAGAACATAAGGCTTGGTATCGACCTAAACATTGTCAGATGAAACCCACAAGCATTAAATATCATCTGTACGGTCTCTTTTCACCAATCACTACCGTTATGACATGGCAGATACATTCTGATTTGCCATGCTCCACCAAACGCTAATCTTTCCAAACTAGAAACTCATTTATATGCAGTTAACTTGGCTTTTCTCATAAGTCGTTATCCTATTTCAAGCTTTGGTATGAGAATACGTTTGCTGGTTGTATCAATTATCAATGCTATTCCTTGCTGGCGAACTTTGGTTCATGTTCGGGCGCCATTCGCATATGATAGCGACCTTATAAAAATTAACCCCGTTCATAATTTAAGATGTCCCTGACTCATAAAGACTATTTTAAAATCGCATTTCCTTTCATTGTTTCTACTGTTACCCAACCATTGTTGGGGGCGGTGGACACCGCGGTGATCGGTAAACTCGGTGTGGCTGAGATGATTGGTGGTGTGGCGATCGGCACCGTCATCATGAACACCTTGTATTGGTTGTTTGGCTTTTTCCGCGTAAGTACTACGGGGCAAAGTGCAATCGCATTAGGTAAAAATAGCCCAGAAGATCAAGCGAGCAGCTTATTTCGTCCTTTCGTGCTTTCGCTTTGCCTTGGCTTGATTTTCATTGCGTTGCAGTCCGTGATTTGGATGGGGGCAGAGCTGATTATCTCCCCTGATGCAGTCGTGGCCGAAAACGCGAAGATTTACTTCGATATCATGATCTTTGGTGCACCGTTTGTACTGCTGAACTACACCGTGATTGGTTGGCTGATGGGGCAGGCGAAAGCCAAAGAAACCTTGCTCACGCAAGTGTTTGGTAACGTGCTGAACATCGTGCTGGATATCGTCTTTGTGTTGTACTTCGATATGGGCATTGCTGGTGTTGCGGTGGCGACACTTATCGCGCAAATCTCGACGTTTGTTATTGGTGCGGTACTGGTGCTGAAAACTTGTCGCTTCCCGCTGTTTGATTACATTCAAACAGCAAAAATGACGCGTAAAGATCTCAAAGTTATCGCGTCTTCCAATATGGATCTGTTGCTTCGAACAGTGTGTCTATTGGTGTTCTTCAACATGATGGCGCGTGTGGGCTCTCAGCTAGGCTCTGATGTGCTCGCTGCGAACGCAATCTTGATGCAAGTGACCTTTATCGTCAGCTACATGTTCGACGGTGTGGCGAATGCGTCGAGCGTCTTCGCAGGTAAAGCCGTAGGGCAGAAGAATCCTACATTGCTTGATAACGTGATTAAGCTAAACACGCAATGGACCGCGGCGTTCGTTGTTGTCTTGACCTTGCTGCTGGTGCTGTTCAAACATCAAGTGGTGTCGTTATTTACCACTTTGCCAAACCTTGTTGAGCTGTATCTAGACATGAGCCCTTGGTTATTGGCATTCCCGTTGGTTGCTGGTTTTGGTCTTACGTTTTACGGCATCTTTACCGGTACAGGGACGACGCGACCAGTGCGTAACTCTACCTTTCTAACCATGGTGTTGTTCTTAGTGACCCAATTTATTGCGGTGCAATATTGGGGCAATCACGGTTTGTGGCTGGCATTCACTTTGTTCTACGTTGGGCGTTTTGTCTTCTTGTTCCCATACCTCGGTCAAGTTAAACAAAAGTGTCTTTAATTCACACTGTCACAAACGACCTAATTTAGATGTTCTTAAAACAAGGGTGGAGCCATCTGCCCTTGCTGATAAATCTGAAAAAGGTGATGAAATAACCTTTCCGACTGGTTTCCTTGCTTTAACCCGCATGATATTATCTGTGATGTTATATTATTACATTTAGTTTATGCCGTGATTTCTCAACCAATACTCTCCGTTAATAATCTCAGCCTTACAGACTCAGAACGCACACTCTTCAAAGACATTTCTTTTGAGCTGTTTCAAGGTGAAGTTCTTGCCATTATGGGACCTTCCGGCATTGGTAAATCCATGTTGTCGAAAGCCGTCGCAGGTTTTTTGCCGTCTGATATTTGGGTCGACGGAAGTATCCAGCTTAACAGCAGTGAAGTCGCACAAACTGCCATACTGCAACGTAGTCAACCGCAGCGCCCCGCGGTCATTTTCCAAGATGCACTTAAAGCACTGAATCCATTGGCCTCTGTCGAGCAACAACTGTGTTTGGCATGGACAGGCAACAAAACACGCTTGTCTTCAGCAAACCGAGAAACGGTGACGACCTTGTTGTCTCAACTCGGATTTACGGATCCAAAAGCAGCATTAGCGCAGCATCCAAGCCAGTTATCTGGTGGTCAGCGTCAGCGTATTTGTATTGCGATTGCGTTGCTTGGTAGTGCCAACTTGATCATCGCAGATGAGCCCACCAGTGCGCTCGATCCAATCACCGAAGCGGAGATCCTTGAGTTGTTCCGCAGCAGTGTTCAGCAACGCAACATCAGTGGTTTGTTGATCACGCACGATCTATCTGCGGCTTTGGCGTGTGACAAAGTCTTGGTGATTGCGGACAACACCATGGTGGCTTATGGCGCACCATGGCAAGCCATTCAGCAAAGTTCGCATCCTTTCTGTCAACAACTTGCGCAACTGCTGCCTTAACCTCATCTCTGGAGCCTATTTTGACTAAGCACAACTTGAGCGGGCACATGCAGCCTAAATCGGCGGAAGTTCGCTTTGCGCAAGCCAGTGTTCACTATTACTCCAAACCAAGTTGGTTAGGGGGCAAACCGTTTAAGGCGCTCGAACAATTGGATCTTGCCATTGATACACAGAACATTGCGATTGTTGGTCCTTCTGGTGCGGGTAAATCGACCTTGATTGAGCTTCTATTCGGTCTTCGTAAACCCACATCTGGTGAAGTGTATGTGTGTGGTTATCCGCTATCGCGTAGCTCGGCTAAGCAGCGCCAAGAGTTGTGTCAGCACATTCAATTGATTCCGCAAGAGCCGCAATCGAGCTTGAATCCTTATTACACCGTTCGCCAGATCTTACTGGAGCCTTTGAGCAACATTGGTTTAACGCAAGAACTTAACGAGAAGGTGGAAAAGGTCTTGGCGGATGTCGGTTTGGATCTCACATTGCTGGATCGTAACCCGCAGCAACTATCAGTTGGGCAAGCGCAACGTGTGGCTATCGCCAGAGCTTTAATTGTTGAGCCTTGTGTGTTGGTTGCCGATGAGCCAACCAGCAGCCTAGACCCCGTCAGTCGTAAACAGATTCTCGACTTGTTGGCAGGCATTCAAAAGAGTCGTCAGATGCGCCTGATTTTGGTGACACATGACCTCGATGCGGCACAAACCCTATGCGATGAAATCCTAGTGTTAGACAAAGGACGCGTTGTCGAGCACGGCACGGCACAAAACGTGACAAATAACCCATCACACTTGATCACGAGAGCCTTGATGAGCGCTCAACACAAAAGTAATGAATTCACAAAAACCATTGGAGAGGTTTCTTATGCACCTTAGTACTCCCAAGTTAGCTTTGTCGCTGGCTTTAAGCGCACTGCTGACCGGTTGTTTTGACTCTGGCGAAAGCAAGCCAGAAGCGGAAAAAGCAGCTGCACCGCAAGCAACGGAAATTCGCGTTGCCATGATGCAACCACCACGCACAGGTTTGTCACCACTTTCAGATGACGCGTTCAAACTGTCACGTTGGAGCACGGCAGAAACGCTAGTGAACCTAAACGATCAGTCGGTAGCAGAGCCTATGCTGGCAACAGAGTGGGAACAAGTTGACCCAATGACGTGGCAATTTAAGGTACGTAAAGGCGTGAAATTCCACGATGGTTCTGAGCTTGATGCCAACGCGGTTGTGAACTCTCTACAAAAAGCATTAGATGCCGCACCTAAACCACGCATCTTGGACGGTATCGAATGGCAAGTTCGCGCATTGGACGACTTCACTGTTGAAATCAAAACGACCTTTAACGATCCACTGTTGCCAAGCCGTCTTTCTAGCCCACAGCTAGCGATCCTTTCTGGTGCTGCATATCAAGAAAACGGTCGTGTTGTGCCAATCAAAGCAGGTACGGGCCCATTCGTTCTGACAGAAATCAACGGGACAACCAGCGCAAAACTGAAGCGTTTTGACGGTTACTGGGGTGAAAAAGCAAAAGTAGACAGTATCTTTGCTGAATACGTACCAAACGGTTTTGCTCGTGCTGCAGCACTGCGTACTGGTGAGGCGGATGTAGTGGAAGCCGTTCCTGTTTCGCAAATCGCGATGATGGAATCTTCACAGCTGCACGAAGTCGCAATGCCGCGTACCAACACGCTTTACCTAAACAATAAATCAGATGTGTTTAGCCAGTTCGGTTTGCGTAAAGCAGCGGCTCAAGCGGTTAACCGTGAGCAAATCATCAAAACGGTTTACGAGAACCACGCCGATTCAGCGAAAGGTCTGTTAGGTCCAGCATTGGCATGGGCTCAACCAATTCGTGACGCGAACCCTCGTATGGAAACCATGGAAATGCGCCACGCGAATGGGGAGAAGATCACCATTGGTACGTTTACCGACCGTGCTGAGTTGCCAGAAGTGGCGGTGCTGCTAAAGCAACAACTTGAAGCGGCTGGCTTTGTGGTTGAACTAGACGTTCGTGAATATGCACAAATCGAAAACGATGCACTAGCAGGTAAGTTCGATGCGTTCTTGTTGTCACGTGCAACGGTGCTGGATTCTGGTGACCCAGTGGCGTATATGCAAAGTGACTTTAGCTGTAAAGGTTCTTACAACCTAGGGCAGTTCTGCTCAGAAGAGGTGGACGCAGCATTGAAACACGCTGATCGTCAGCCTTTGGGTGAGAAACGCCAACAAGCGATCATCGAAGCAGAAAGCAAAATCCTTGAGCAATACGCTGTGATTCCACTGCTTCACGAGCGTGTAATCCAAGGTGAGAGTGACCGCGTGAAGAACGCACAACGTGACCCACGTGAGCGTCGCCTGATCGACCAGTTTACTGAGGTGAACTAACTCGATGTCGTCTGTTGCCAACATGCGCTCTCGTTGGAGCGCTTGTATGCCTGAATGGTTTACGCGTTTTTTGTCGCGCTTCCTGTCACTCGGGGTAGTGGTTGTGCTGGTGGGTTTGATGCCGGATATTGCCGGTATCGACCCAAGCCAATCAATCCTCCGTGCTCGTGCGGGTGCTCAACAATTGCTGACGGCAGAAGCTCTGCAAGCAATTCGAGAAGATCTTCAACTTGACCGCAGCGCTGCTGAGCGACTGTGGGATTGGTTGACGCTTGCCATGCAAGGTGACTTAGGTGTCTCTTGGGTGAGTGGCGCATCCGTGATGGAGAGCGTTCAACAAACCGCAAAAACGTCGCTATTACTGATGCTTACAGCGCTAGGCATGGCATTTGTAATGTGCATGGCGAGCGTGTTTTACACTGTGCGTCGTTGGCAACAGAATCGTTTAGACAAACATCATGACACGCTCAGTTCGGTGTTGGTTTCATTGCCGGAATACGTGATTGCTTCATTGCTGATCATGGTGTTTTCCATCTGGTTGGGTTGGTTCCCACCTTATGGTTGGCAGGGCGTGCAAAACCTCTGGTTACCAAGTTTGGCAATGGCATTGCCTGCGGCTGGTTTGTTCGGGCGCTTGCTCAATGACAGCCTCAAGCGTGTACTAGATGAGCCTTGGGTGATCACTTGGCTATCGGCGAACGTCAGTAAGTTTCAAATCTTACGCTTTGCCTTGTGGCGTGCCGTTAGTAACTTGATTCCTCAAATCGCAATGACGGTGATTGGTTTAACCGGCGGCGCGGTTGCTGTGGAACAAGTGTTTTCCATTCCGGGTATCGGACGACTAATTTTAGGCGCGGCGAAGTCACAAGATCTGCCGATGCTGCAAGGTGGTTTGTTGGTGTTGCTGGTGTTCTCGATGTTGATCAGTAGTGCGAGCATCTTATTGCAACGCTGGTTACTCGGGCACAGTGTCACAAGTGGTAAGTTGATCAGCAGTCACAGCACGTTCCGTTTTACCCAAAGCACCACCAAACGCATCGTCAGTGCGACAATCTTTGCCTTGCTGATTGGTTGTGCGGGATGGGCCTTAATGCGCGATCCTTACACTATCCAATTTACCCGCCTTGAATCGCCAAGCTTAGCAGCACCGTCTGGTGCCGATGCGGTCGGGCGAGATCTGCTTGCTCGTGTTGGCGGCGGTATGATGTCGACAATCAAAATGGGCATCATCGCAACCTCCCTTAGTTTGGTGATTGGTTTGCTGCTCGGCTTTGTGACTCGTTATAGCCAAGGCTTAATTGAGATCACCAAAGGTGTGCCATACATTGTGGCGGGTCTGCTGATTGCTGGTCTAACGGGAATGAACCCAAACAGTGCCTTGATTGCTATTGTTATGGTGTCATGGGCACCATTAGCGGCGCACTGTGCAAGTTTGTTGATGGAAGCCAAAGCGCAGCCTTACACGCATCTTGCGCCCATTTGGGGAACCAGTCAGTGGCGAGTACTCCGTTACTACTTGTTGCCTTATGTGCTGCCGCCATTGATTCGCCACGCGTTTCTGCGTTTGCCTTACATTACGCTTAGCCTGACTTCTCTGAGTTTTATCGGACTTGGCGTTAAGCCGCCAGAACCTGAGTGGGGTTTATTGATTGCAGAGAATCTGCCTTACATCGAGCGCTCACCATTGGGTGTCTTACTGCCTATCTCAGGCTTGGTTTTGATTGCAATTGCGGTGAATTTGATTTTTGATGACAAGTGACGAGCAGCGATAAAGCGAAGTGAGCTTCCATATCCAGATGTAATCAGTAATTTGGTAATTTAGAAAACAAAAGGATGTGTTTTCTGCCAGAAAGTACACAGCACGGTCTATGTATATTGGAAGCATCTATAAATTAACGAGTATAAAAGTTACGCGAACTCAGATGTTTAGGTAGTGTTACTCTTTATACACACGTAATCCTTTATCCGTTAATTCTTGAGTGACCACTTCGGATAGGTTTCGATCGGTAATAATTCCGTCCAATTGCTCGATGTCTAATGCATGAAAGCTCGCTATCTGACCGTATTTAGTTGAGTCTGAGATCAGATAATTGGTTTGTGCCGCCTTGATGATTGCTTTTTTAACGAGAACTTTATTTTCATTAGGTGTTGATAAGCCTTTCAAGCTCCAAGATGAAGTCGAAATAAAGGCGATATCAATATTTAGCCCATTCAAGAACTCTGCGACTTTTCCTCCAATGGTGGATTGGTTCTCGCGGTCAATTTTTCCCCCAGTGTGGTAAAGCTCACATTCACTGTGCGTCATAAGGAAAGCAGCAATAGAGAAGTCATTGGTGATCACTAAAAGATCATTACGATTTGCTATTTGATGGGCGATTTCTAGAGAGGTTGTTCCCGCATCCAAGTAAATCGTAGCGTCTTGACCAATTAACGTAGCCGCCAGCTTACCAATTTGAATTTTTTCATCCGCTTGTTGCTCGACCTTCGCATCATGGGAAAGTTCGGAATGTAGAGCTTGAGCGAGTTGCACTCCACCAGAAACAGAAACGACTTTACCTGAGGATTCAAGCTTCACGATATCACGACGAATGGTCATATGTGATACGCCAAGGTGGTCGGTTAAATCTGAAATGCTTAACACTTCTTGATGTGATAACAGGGATAATATGGTTCTTTGACGTTCTGCTGGGATCATAGTTTCACTTCTATATTCTTGTTTTTCAGTATCCTACCAATCTTTTCATTTGTTGTGAATATCTGTGAATTATGTTCTCAACGTTGTAAGAACAGCCTTCGCTTGTGTTAACTGCTCGGAATATCTCTGCCCATAAAGAGGTATATATCACGACATTGTTAATTTGTGTGAAAAAATGTGATTCAAAGCGAGGTCTTAGTATTAATCTTCACATATAATCACATCAACCAAACAAGAATTAACAAAGTTTAATAGACCAGAAGGCATTGTTTTTATGAGTGAAGTTCAATCTGTAGGTGTTATCGGTTTAGGCTCTATGGGAATGGGCGCCGCAAAGTCATGTGTGCGTGCAGGCCTAGATGTCTATGGTTTCGATTTAAATTCTCAAGCGCTTGAAGAGTTAGGTTCATTCGGTGCAAAAGCTGTTTCTACAAATGCAGTTGAGTTTGCAGATAAGCTTGATTCGGTTCTAGTTCTTGTTGTGAACGCAGCTCAAGTTAACACGGTCTTGTTCAAAACCGGTCTTGCTACAGCGCTTAAGCCGAATACGCCAGTAATGGTTTCAGCAACCATCTCAGCAGAAGACGCAAAACAAATTGAAGCGAAATTGGCAGAACACAATCTTGTGATGCTTGATGCACCGGTATCTGGTGGTGCTGCAAAAGCAGAATTAGGTGAGATGACTATTATGGCGTCGGGAGCGCAAAGCACATTTGATGCACTTGAACCAGTACTCAACGCAACGGCAGCTAAAGTCTACAACATCGGTGAAGCGATTGGCCTAGGCGCAACTGTGAAGATTATCCACCAATTGCTAGCAGGTGTTCATATCGCAGCTAGTGCTGAAGCAATGGCATTAGCGGCACGTGCAAACATTCCTCTTGACCTGATGTACGACGTGGTGACGAATGCAGCGGGTAACTCTTGGATGTTTGAGAACCGCATGAAGCATGTAGTTGATGGTGATTACTCCCCTAAATCTATGGTCGACATCTTTGTGAAAGATTTAAACCTCGTATCGGACACAGCAAAAGATCTCAAATTTCCACTTCCTCTATCAAGCACAGCACTAAACATGTTTTTGAGTGCAAGCAATGCTGGTTTTGGCCAGGAGGACGACAGTGCCGTTATCAAGATTTTTGATGGTATTGAGCTTCCAGGTGTAGAAAACAAACAGAAGTAAGCGCACGTAAAACGGAGAAAAAATGATGTTATTAGGCGTTATCGCAGACGACTTTACTGGCGCAACAGACATCGCAGGTTTTCTTGTAGAAAACGGCATGCGCACAGTTCAGCTTAACGGTATTCCAAAAGAAGAGATTGATGTAAACGCAGATGCGGTCGTGATCAGTCTTAAATCTCGTTCCTGTCCTGTAGATGAGGCAATCGAGGATTCAGTAGCTGCGCTTAAGTGGCTGCAAGCAAATGGCTGTCAGCAGTTTTACTTCAAGTACTGCTCAACGTTTGACAGCACAGCAGAAGGTAACATTGGTCCTGTAACGGATGCACTGCTTGCAGAGCTAGGTGAAGCGTTCACCATTGTATGCCCATCATTACCAGTGAATGGTCGCACAGTTTACAACGGCCATCTATTTGTATTCCAAGACTTGCTAAGCGACTCGGGTATGCGTAATCACCCTGTGACCCCAATGACTGATTCAAGCCTAGTTCGTATGATGGATGCTCAATCTCAAGGCAAATCTGGCCTGGTGAACTTCCAAATAATTGAACAAGGTCCAAAAGCGGTAATTGAGCGCTTTGAAGAGCTAAAAGTACAAGGCAACCGCTATGCAGTGGTTGATGCATTCAATGCAGAGCATCTTGTCACACTTGGCAAAGCGGCGAAGTCTCTAAAACTGGTAACTGGTGGTTCTGGTTTGGCTGCGGGTATTGCTAAGAACTGGATAGAGAACCTTGAAGATCAAAGTGATGCGAAGCAAGAGGGGAACCCTAAAAAGGCACCAACCGTTGTGTTATCTGGATCTTGTTCTGTCATGACCAACCAACAGGTCGCTGTTTACAAAGAAAAAGCGCCACACTTTGCTATTGATGTGAAGGCGTGTTTGACGGAAGAAGATTACTCAAATCAAGTGTTTGATTGGGTCATGACCAACATCGAAAGCGAGTTCGCACCACTGGTTTACGCAACCGCAGATGCAGCGGCGTTAAAAGCGATTCAACAAGAGTTTGGCGCGCATTCTTCAAGTCACGCGGTTGAACAATTCTTTAGCCAACTTGCAATCAAACTTCAGCAGCACGGTGTGAAAAATTTCATCGTTGCGGGTGGGGAAACCTCAGGGGTTGTAACCCAAAGCCTAGCCGTAAAAGGTTTTCATATCGGTCCTCAAATCGCACCAGGTGTACCTTGGGTGAAGTCACTTGAAGGCGAGCTTTCTTTGGCTCTGAAATCGGGCAACTTCGGCGATGAACACTTCTTTGCCAAAGCACAGTCGTTTTTTGAATAGGTGAGGTTGTGATGAATAAAGAATTGATGACAGAACAACAACTGCGAGAGCAAATGGTCACTATGGCGCGCTCTATGTTTGAACGTGGCTATGCGACTGGCGGCGCTGGCAACCTTTCTCTAAAACTGCCTAATGGACACTTTCTGGCAACGCCAACTGGTTCTTCGTTCGGCCGCTTGATTGCTGAAGAGCTTTCGGTTGTGGATATTGATGGCAACCATATCTCTGGTGAAAAGCCATCAAAAGAAGTGGCTTTTCATCTGGCGATTTATCGAAATAACTCAAAGTGTAATGCGATTGTGCATCTACATTCTACTTACTTGACGGCGCTTTCTTGTCTTGAAGGTTTAGATCGCGAGAATGCCATCAAAGCTTTCACACCTTACTTTGTAATGCGCATTGGCGAACTGCCAGTGATTCCGTACCTGCGCCCGGGCGACCCTCAGATTGCTGAAGAACTTGCGCAGCGGGCAAGTGACTACCGAGCTTTCCTCCTGGCGAACCATGGTCCAGTGATCACGGGTACGGACTTTGAAGATGCAGTGGATAACGCAGAAGAGCTAGAAGAGACAGCGAAGCTAGCGTTCATTCTTAAAGACAGCAACATCCGCTACTTAACGGATACTGAGATTCAAGACCTAAAAGGGAGAGGTAAGTAATGGCTAAATTCGCGGCAAATCTGACAATGTTATTCACAGAAGTTCCTTTTCTAGATCGTTTCGAAAAAGCACACCAAGCGGGCTTCAAAGCGGTGGAATACCTTTTCCCATACGCATTCGAAGCGCAAGAACTAGCAAGCAAGATACAGCAGTTTGGTTTTGAGCAAGCGTTATTCAACATGCCTCCAGGTGATTGGGATGCAGGTGAACGAGGTTTTGCAGCTATTCCGGGGCGTGAGGATGAATTTAAAACGAGCGTCGAGACTGCGCTGATGTACGCCAAGGCACTGAACTGTAAAAAGGTTCACGCTATGTCTGGCATTGTTGATTCACGCTTCACTCGTGATCAGCATATTGAAACCTTTATCTCAAACATTCGTTATGCAGCGGATAAGTTTGCCGAGCAAGGTGTTGAGCTGATGATCGAGCCACTCAACAATCGCGATGTACCGAACTACTTTGTTGCACATCAACGTGAAGCTGTGGAACTCATCAAACAAGTGGCTCGTCCAAACGTGAAATTGCAGCTCGATCTCTATCACGCACAAATTATGGACGGTGATCTGAGTACGTTGATTCGAGATGTGGCGCCATACACAGGCCATATTCAAATTGCTTCTGTGCCTGAAAGGCACGAACCATCGGAAGGCGAACTGAATTACCCACACCTATTCAATGTTTTGGATGACTCTGGTTACCAAGGCTGGATCGGTTGTGAATACAACCCAAGGCATAGCACGCAGCTAGGCCTTAGTTGGGTTAAACCATACCTATAACAATTTTAATTTCTATCCATAAATAACTTGAAACCAATTACAAAAACAAAGGGTCGTGACTATGAATATTATCATAACTGGAGGGGCGGGTTTTCTCGGAACCCTACTTGCCAAATCACTACTAAAAGAAAACAAAGCTGAAAGTATTACTATTGTCGACATTCAAAAGTCGCGCTTAGAGGGCATTGATGACCGAGTCGTTTCTTTAGTCATGGATATGACAAAGCGAGAAAATATAGACCAAGTTATTACTGCCGAAACGACACACATTTTTCATTTAGCGGCAATTGTATCGAGCCATGCTGAGCAAGATTTTGATTTAGGCGTAGCTGTAAACCTGACGACCACACAGTTATTGCTTGAGCGTTGCCGTAAAGTAAACCCTAATATTCGTTTTACGTTTGCTTCATCTTTAGCTGTATTTGGTGGTGATCTTCCGGAAACGATTACACCAATAACAGCACTTCATCCTCAGTCATCCTACGGGACGCAAAAAGCTATAGGTGAGTTATTGGTGAACGACTATGCCCGTAAAGGCTTTGTTAAAGCTGTATCCGTACGTTTACCGACTATTTGTATTCGCCCTGGGAAACCAAACCTTGCCGCTAGCTCTTTCGTAAGCGGAATTATTCGTGAGCCTTTGAATGCTCAAGAATCAAATTGTCCTGTAGACCCTACGCTAAAACTTTGGATATCGAGCCCGTCTAGAGTGGTGGACAATATTCAATATGCAGGGCTAATGCCTTATGAGCAGTTAAATAATCTGTCCTATAGAACGCTTAATTTACCTGGTATTCAAACTACACCAGCTGAGATGATTCAAACAATGGACACTCTAATGGGTAAACAACTTTCTAATTATATTACCTATGAGCATGATGCGGGTATTGATCGTATTGTGAGTAGTTGGCCACAAAAAATTGATTGTACTAAAGAACTGGAGCTTGGATTTAAAGCAGACAGTAATTTCAAGGATGTATTACAACAATTTATTTCTGTTAACAATATGGAGATTGTCTAATGTTACCAACCTCAGTAATTGGACTAATAGTAGCCGTATCAGTCCTTGTTTTTCTTGTGTTACGTACAAAAGTACATGTGTTAATTGCGATGTTAATTGCGGCATGTATCGCAGGTATTATTGGTGGGTTAAGTGTTGACGACACGATTGCGACCGTTAGCAAAGGATTTGGTGGAACATTAGGCGGTATAGGGATTGTCATCGGTCTCGGCGTTATGATGGGGGCTATTTTAGAGGCTTCTGGAGCAGGAGAAAGTATTGCCTATAATTTTATAAAGTGGTTAGGAAAAAAGAAAGAAGAGGCCGCTCTTGCTGTAACTGGCTATATTGTTAGCATCCCAATCTTTGTGGATAGCGCGCTTATCATTCTTTATCCAATAGCGAAGTCTTTGTCAAAAACGTCCAATCGCTCGATTTTAACGCTTACGGTTGCTCTGGCGGGCGGCTTGGTCGTAGCGCATCACGCTATTCCGCCGACTCCAGGGCCTTTGGGAGTTGCTGGTATCTTTGGTGTCGATCTTGCCAGCATGTTAGGTTTTGGTTTGATGATCGCAGCGCCTTGTGTCATGGGTATTGTTTGGTATGCAAGATGGT
This sequence comes from Vibrio sp. 2092, assembly GCF_033339635.1. Lineage (NCBI taxonomy): Bacteria > Pseudomonadati > Pseudomonadota > Gammaproteobacteria > Vibrionales > Vibrionaceae > Vibrio > Vibrio sp. 2092. Next base: position 27,469 of record NZ_JAWOUY010000009.1, read on the forward strand.
TAGAAAAACAGTTTCCTGAATTCATTCCAACCGAACATTTCTCGAAGTCTAGTGAGCAACTGATTAATGATCACAAAGAGTACATTGCAAGTAAAGAAGCGAAAGACCTACCATCTTTAAGTAAATCTATCGCTCCAATTATTATCCCTATTTTACTTATACTTGCGAAATCAGTGATGGGTTTATTAGAGGGGACTTTCGGTTTCGAAGGGCTGACTGCAACAACATTTGGTCAATTTATCGCTTTTATCGGCAGCCCTACTATTGCACTATCAATAGCGACGTTATTAGCGGTTTACACTTTGGGTAATAACCTTACCAAAGAAGAAGCGAATGAAAAGATGGAACAAGGAATCTCCACTTGTGGCATCATTTTGTTAGTAACAGGAGCTGGTGGCGCGTTAGGTGCCGTATTGCGTGAAACGGGTGCGGGCGCAGAGATTGCTAACCAAGTTGCAGGGCTTCCTATTTCTGCGGTTATGATTCCATTTATTATTGCGACGTTAGTTCGTATTATTCAGGGCTCTGGTACAGTCTCCATGATAACCGCTGCTTCTATATCTGCCCCAGTTTTAGTGAATATTCCTGACGTTAACCTTTTATTCGCAGCGACGGCAGCTACGATGGGATCTCTATTTGCTGGCTACTTTAATGACTCGCTATTCCATATTGTTAATCGATTAATGGGGGTGACTGAGGTTAAGAAACAACTCATTATTTGGACTATTCCAACAACAATTGCTTGGGCTATTGGTGGTTCATTAGTCATGATTCTTAACTTATTCTTCGGATCTCATGGTTCAATCTTTGATCCCGTGTTACCACTTGCTGTACTTTTGGGGTGTGTTGCATTTACAAAATCTTACAGCGCTAAGCACGTCGAATTACAAGAGGTATAAAGGTTTACTTGTACTCTTCCATAAAGTAAAAACCTATCACAACATGTATTTTTATCAGATGGTTTAGAGATTGTTAATAATATGAACGGCCCTATGTTTGGGCCGTTTTAGTTCTTATAAATAAACTATTTAAATTGAACCGATATAGGTTCCGTTTTCAACTTAATCAATATGAAATGGAATTGTTATTTCCCGCTTAGTAAGCGATTACCTATAAAGGTTCTATTCGAGTTTAACTCTAGTGATTTTACTCTAGCGAAGTAGGGTTACTTTATATAAGAGTCCAGTACTTTTAATACGACTTCCATATCTTTTTCACGTTGAGTTTTGTCTTCCTCAAGTACGACGTGTTCAAGTAAGTGACCTTTAATTACTTCTCGCATCAAACCATTTACTGCTCCCCGAATAGCGGCAATCTGCTGCAACACATCTTGGCATTCATGCTCTTCTTCCAGCATTTTTTTAAGTCCATTCACCTGACCCTGTATTTTACTGACTCGAGTGTTGAGCTTCTTTTGATCTCTGGTTGTATGCGACATGTCTTATCTTCTTTAAGTTACGGGCCGAGTTATTCTAACTGATAATGTAGCACTCAATTTATACTGGGGGGTAGTATTTAATACTAGGGGGGAGTATAGTTTGCGATAAATTAGAATCAATAACAGAGAACAACAATGGATTTTGTCGCGTTACTACAACAAGGTAATGGGTGGTTCTTTATTCCCAGTGCCATTTTGCTTGGCGCCTTGCATGGTTTAGAACCTGGGCACTCTAAAACGATGATGGCGGCGTTCATTGTCGCGGTGAAAGGAACGGTCAAACAAGCCGTGATGCTGGGTTTAGCTGCCACACTTTCTCACACTGCAATTGTATGGTTAATCGCTGTTGGCGGGATGTATATTAGCCAAAAATTCACCGCTGAAGCGGCTGAACCATGGATGCAACTTATCTCTGGGGTCATTATCGTGACAACCGGCGTATGGATGTTTTGGCGGACATGGAGCGATGAGCGAGCTTGGAACAAAGCTCAGGATCATGCTCGCGATTGGACGACGCAAGTTGTGGATACAGGACATGGGCATGTTTCGCTTTCGATTACAGAGGAAGGGGAGCATCACCGTTTCCAGTTGCGAACACTCAGCGGTAAACCTTTAACTGCTGAAGGTATCAAGGTTTCGGTATCGAGTGATGGTTATCAACCTGCTGATATTTATCACTTTATAGAGCGTGATGGATACTTGGAATCGGCGTCTTGCATTGAAGTCTCTAATGGACTTTCTGTCACTTTGAGCATCGGGCACCATGATCATACCCATGACTTTGATGTACATTTTCGTCCTGGTTCTCATTTAGAAAGCGAAGATAAGGAATATCAAGATGCTCACGAACGCGCTCACGCTTTAGACATTCAAAAACGCTTTGAGAATCGAGACGTGACGAATGGGCAAATTCTGCTGTTTGGATTAACGGGTGGTTTGATTCCATGCCCTGCTGCGGTAACGGTTTTGCTTATCTGTTTGCAGCTTAAGGCAATGACTCTTGGTGCGACTTTAGTTGTGTCATTCAGTATTGGCTTAGCCTTGACTCTGGTTGCAGTTGGCGTTGTGGCAGCAGTGGGCGTGCAAAAAGCGACATCTAAATGGAGCGGTTTGAATGATGTTGCACGTCGAGCTCCTTACTTATCGGGCGTCTTGATCAGTGCAGTTGGTTTATACATGGGTATGCATGGATACATATCGCTGACGAGTTAAACTCTGTGATAAAGACTCTTTTCCTTTCTTTTTGTATGGGTAATGGCTTCATGCCTTGGTTTGCATGTTTTGCTGCCGGTTCTTGATTGAGAATCACTCGATCCGACATCGCTGCCATATCTACAAACCAAGTCATTCTCGCTTCACCAAGCATCTCGGATTACAACCGCTGCAATTGTGGCTCTAATATCTGAACCTGAGATACTAAATGATAAAACGGGAGCACTGACCACAGCGCTCCCGACGGCAAAACGCTAATTAGAACTCTTTTCTTTAATGTTCGATACCAATTTGGTCGCATAGTTAAATTTAACTATGCAAACGTTTCCTTTTGCGTACTCGTCCCTTCGCCAAACCTCGTAGAAATGTGACGTTTTGAAGACTTTTTTTCCTTCTGTCTAAAGTAATCGGGAACCAAGCAGATACATAGTTATAAAGTTATGTCTTGCTCTGCCAAACAGACCCAAAATGCAGTTTGGTTGGTTTTGGAGAAGAAAGGCTTAGCGCTCGATTAATGAGCATCAATTGAATTGTATTGAGACAATTATAATGAAAAGAATCATCTTATTAGCAGTCTGCGCCATGTTTGGTATTGCTGTCGTGGCGAGTATGGCATCAACGTACCTAATTTCGAGTCAGAAAATCGATGACATCATCTTAAACAAATCCCAAGTTCAAGCTGAGTTTCTAGCGGGAAATGCGAGTTATATTTTGGAGAACTCAGCCAATCCAATGCAAGATTTACAATCGCTTGTTGAGGGGCTGAAACAACGTTCAGACGTGAGTTATGCCGTTGTAATTGACCGTAACGTAACGGCAGTAGCCCACAGTGATAAGCACAAGCTGAACAAAACCTATAACGATGAATATACTGTTGAAGGCGCGACGAGAGGTGTTCAACAGTACTCAAAGTGGTATGCCGATGTCCAGAAAGTATGGGTGTTTGACATCATGGCACCAATTTATGTGGATGGTCAGTTATACGGTACTTTTGATATTGGTATTCCTATTACCGAAGTGAGCCAAGCGACGAATGGAATTATTACTTACCAGTTGATCTCTATGGTGGCGATCTTCGTTATGTGTGTTTTGATTCTGTCACTTCTGCTAAATAAACTGATGAGACCGCTTTCTGCGCTTAAAGACGCTCTACAAGACATCTCAAAAGGAGACGGAGACTTAACCGTTCGTTTGCCAGCGAAAGGTAATGACGAAGTCGCGCAAATTTCTTCTGCTTTCAACGTTTTTGTTGGGAAAGTACATGAGATTATTACACAAGTTGTAAATACTGGTGTGGAGCTTAATAGTTCAGCTGTCGCTTTGCGTGGGCAATCTCAACAAGCGCTCACAAGAGGGCAAGAGCAGAACGAGCAAACCATGCTGGTTGTCACATCCATGAACGAAATGATTGCGACGGTCAATGAAATTGCCTCCAATGCTGCCGGAGCGGCAAATGCTGCGAGTGCAGCAAGTAATGAAGCGCAAGATGGCTACACGACGCTAGAAAGAACCAAAACGGCGATGACTAATCTTGAAAACGAGATGAACAGCACTTCCAACATTATCGTGAGTCTTGCTGAAAATACTCAGTCGATTGGTAGTATTCTAGAGGTGATTAGAGGTATTTCGGAGCAAACCAATCTATTGGCTCTCAATGCGGCTATCGAAGCGGCACGCGCTGGTGATGCCGGCCGAGGTTTTGCAGTAGTCGCTGATGAAGTTCGCAACCTAGCGACTAAAACGGCTCATTCTACCGATGAAATTGACAATATGATTCATCAGCTACAAACTGAAGCTCAAAGTGCGGTGAATTCAATGAGTAATAGTAAGACTCTTATTGAAGAAGGAACGGCAGAAACTGAGTTAGCTCGACAGGCTTTAGAAGCAATAGCTGCACAAGTGACGACTATTTCAGATATCAATACTCAAGTAGCAACCGCAACAGAACAGCAATCAACGGTAGCAAACGAAATTAATATGAACATGGATACCGTCAGCCACTCAGTGAAAAGTGCGCTAACAGCGAGTGAGCAACTAGAAGCATCAAGTCAACAACTCGCGGAGCTATCGCGAACACTCGATCGTCACGTAGGAGCGTTTAGAATCTAAACGCCAACTGACCCTCTTTAATAAAAAGCCAGTAAATGTTAATTGCTGGCTTTTTTATTTGAAAAAATCGAGTCTCAAATCGCTTAGCGGTGTTTGTCCTTTCTAGACGATAAAACAGAATACGATAAATTAGTTGAGTAAAGCTTAGCTAGGCGTTGAGTTTTGCGTTTTGCTTTAAATGTTCAACAAACATAGATATTTTCTTAGCTACATGTTTTCTAGACGAGTAAAAGGCGTAAAGCACTAAATCCTCAGGTTCGTACTCTAGAGTGACGATTTCTAGCTCACCATTTTTGATTTCATTTTGGCATGACTCAATTGGCAATATTGCGTATCCAAGCCCTAATAACGCGCCATATCTGGCGAGATGACCGCTGTTTACTTTGAATGAAGATTGCACAGTTTGAGTAATATGGCCCCCAACAGGGTTTCTGAATACCCATGGTGCACCATTTACTGCGGTAAGCGTCGTGATGCAGGGAACATGACTTAGATCCGTAATTTTGTAAGGGGTGGCGTATTTCTCAATTAGTTGAGGCGCGGCTAAAATGGCACTGGGCCAGCGTTTTATCTCTCTCGCCACCCAGTTACTGTCTGACAAAGTCCCTCTATGAAAACTCAAAATGACATCAAAGCTGTCAATAACATCATCTTTAGGGTTTAGCGTTGTATCGCAAGACAAAGAGATTGACGGGTATTGCGTGCAAAAGGTGACAACCGCTTTGGCCAGTACAGGTGTGTCTGGCATAAGAATTCGCAGTTCCCCTGTTACCGTGTGCGAGTGGCGCGTTACCGTTTCTAGTGCGGCGTTGAGTTGCTCCAATAACGGACGAGTGCTGCTATAGAGCTCTTCTCCAGCCTCGGTAGGCGTCATTCGCCTTGTTGTTCTATTGAACAACCTAATGTTTAACTTTTCTTCAAGCAGGGCAATGTGTCGGCTGATATTTGATGTTGGTATATTCAAACACTCAGCGGCTCGCTTAAAGCTGTTGTTCTCATAAACACAGTGAAAACTTTTTAACCAGATTTGGTCAACGTTATCAAACATTTCATTATCCCACTTTATTGGATTATCAAGCCAGCATATCGCACTTTATCCCTGTACTAAGTTACATACAATTTTATTTACAAGTTTAAGCGAACAAACAACGAGATATCGCGCTAGAACGTAATCAATAGTGGTGAATTTATGAGCTGGTTAGAACGGTTATTTGAGAATAAAAATATAATAGGTTCGCGCAAAGCGTCTATCCCTGAGGGCGTTTGGACAAAGTGTCCTGAGTGTGAACAAATACTTTATCGTGCCGCGTTAAAAGAAAATTTGGAAGTATGCCCTAAATGCTCATATCACATGAGAATGGCTGCGCGTCAAAGGTTGATCTCTTTTCTGGACCATGGAACACAACAAGAGTTGGCAAGTGAGTTGGAGCCACAAGATATTTTGGGTTTTAAAGACTTAAAGCGATATAAAGAGCGAATTGCTTTAGCACAGAAAACGACTGGAGAAAAAGATGCGTTGGTGGTGATGGAGGGCAAGTTATTGGGGCTGCCTGTTGTTGCGTGTGCATTCGAATTCTCTTTCATGGCAGGCTCGATGGGCGCAGTGGTTGGCGAGAAGTTTGTCCGAGCAGTTGAAAGCGCAATTAATACAAAATCTGGGTTAGTATGTTTTTCCGCTTGCGGAGGGGCGCGCATGCAAGAGTCTTTGGTGGCACTCATGCAAATGTCAAAAACCAGCGCCGCGTTAAACCACTTATCTGAGCACAGATTACCCTATATCTCAGTATTGACGGACCAAACTTATGGTGGCGTCTCGGCGAGTTTAGCCATGTTAGGAGACATCAATATTGGTGAACCTAAAGCAAGTATTGGCTTTGCGGGAAGACGTGTCATTGAGCAAACGGTACGTGAAAAGTTACCAGACGAGTTTCAGCGAAGTGAATTTTTACTAGCGCATGGTGCGCTAGATATGATTGTCGATAGACGTGAAATGCGCGATCGCGTTGGCCGCTTATTGGCTAAGTTAACCAACGCGAGGGTGGTCTCAGAATAGGTTGTATTAAAGTTAGACTTAGTACTTGCGTTTATTGAGCCGTAATCATTACAAACCGTTCATTTTGCCCCCATCTTGGTTCCGCATTCATTAGGCTGAGATCCAACGCCGTTTGGTATGGGTCAACAGCAAAATGGTCGCTTACTAACCCCCAGAGCATCCAGTTGATTGCGGTTTCATTCTCGGTAAGCTCTTCGAGTGGCGCTTGGAGGAAAAAGTACTCATCTTCGCCATCGTAACCGAGCCGATCATAGATAATGTTGCGTAGCTCTCGATCCAAATCATGTTGGAGGTTGATTGAGTCGTACAGTTGCTCTTCTGTTGGGCCATTCTCATGGTGATAAACATTGCGTTTTGACTCTTTGCGTAAAGTACCAGCGCCAGTTTCAATGCTTACTTTCTTTTGCGAGTGTTGCTCAAGAACTTGAATGATTTCATCCTCTAGTTGATCGAGTTTACTCAGCAAAACTTGATTGTTTATGTCACCAGCGTGGGAGGCCATCGTTTGGAAGGCTTTCACTCTCTCGTAGACTGCTTTCCCGTGAGGAAGGGCTGCAAAACACTGTTCTTGGAGCGCTTCATTGGCTTGCCAAATGCCCGAGTAGAGCTCGTAATCATGTGTATATGGTTGAAGCTCTTCAGTATCTTCCCCTAATAATTCTCGCCAGCGCTTTTGCCACTGTTCTTCTTTTGCGTGTTTTACACGCGCGTATTGCTTAACCCAGCGGTTACGAAGTTTTACCCCAAAAATGGCAAGTCCCCATGGAGCGAGCAAATAAAAATAATAGTGAGAAGAGTTATCCCAAAAGTAACCGTAAACGTAAACACCAAAAGCAAGCACCCAAGTTCCAATAGTACAAGCAATAACCCCGGACATTATTGATGATTGGCGCTTTGTTTCTCTTAATGTATTACCTTCAGCACATAACCAAAAAATGCCGCCAAAAACAAAGGCAAACGTTGTCATGAAGTAGGCAATCCCCGCTCCCAAAAATCCCCAAAGTGACATGTATTATCCCTAGCCAAATATCTGCTTTATTCACTCATCAATGACTGGAGGAGTAAATGTGTTTGATTTGGCGGAGAATTTACCATTAATGCCAACCTTTTGATATGCACTCTATGACTTATTGGGAATGAGTCACAAATAAAAATAGATGGTATCAAGCATCAAAATTTAATTTAGAACCTTTGATTGTCGTGAACTCTATCTGGAAGAGTTAAGGGGGGCGTTTAAGGGCAATTTTCCTCATAAAGTCGTTATTTAGAAAAAGGTAAATTAATGTTTTTATTGATAATTGTGAGTTTTTTGGGAGTGGGATTGCTCCCATTTAATTAGAGTAAAAGACCTATTTTTGGGAGCGGTTTCATAAATTTTATGACACTGATTTCACTGTTTGAGCTGTAAAGAATATAAACCCCCACTCAATGTATGTTAATAATCAATGAGTGTTGTTATGTCTCATATCCGTTTTTTCCCGCGCCATCGTTTGGCGCTTGCTTGTATGCTAGCGAGTGTGTCTGGCTTCTCTTTTGCACAAAATCAGTGTGCTGTTGCTGATTTACAACAATCGCGAGATCTGGCTACTGCCGTTTCTGGTGCTGAGTATGATTGCTACCACGCTTGGTTTTCAGCACCTTCAGAAACGCTGAATGATATCTATAGTGAAGCGAGCCTAAGCCGTATCCAAGTCGCGCTGGATCAAGAAATCGCTCGCTATCGTGGTGAAGCAGATCAAGCTCGTATTCTAGAGAACCTAGGCGAATTTATTCGAGCGGCCTACTACGTTCGCTACAACGCTGGTACTGGTACACCCGAGTTTTCGCAAGCGTTGAGTCAGCGTTTTGCTCAGTCGACGAACCTATTCCTAAACAACCCTCATGCTTTGGATCAAGGTCGTGAACAAGTTGGTGCAATGAAGAGCCTGACTTTGATGGTTGATAACGTTAAGCAGTTGCCGCTGACCATGGATAGCATGATGGCCGCGTTGATGCACTTTAATCGTGAAACCGCGCAGGACACGCAATGGGTCGATGGTTTAAACAACTTGTTCCGCTCTATGGCAGGCCATGCGGCGAACGATGCGTTCTACCGATACATGGCAAACAATACACACCATATTGATACGTTGGTGAAATTCGCATCTGATAATGCTTGGGCATTAGATACGGATGCAAGCTTTATCGTTTTCAATGCATTACGTGAAACTGGTCGTTTGCTCGCGAGCCCAGATCAGGAGACCAAACGCAAAGCATTGGCAGTAATGCAACAGGTGATGCAGCGTTATCCACTGGGTAGTGAGCATGACAAACTATGGCTTGCTGCCGTTGAAATGATGAGCTACTACGCACCAGAAGGCCTAAATGGTCTGAATATTGAGCAAGCCAAGCAAGATTTAGCTGCACGTGTAATGCCAAATCGTTTTGAATGTCAGGGACCTGCCATTATTCGCTCTGAGGATCTGACCGATGCTCAAGCAGCGAAAGCGTGTGAAGTGCTAGCGGCAAAAGAAGCCGACTTCCATCGAGTTGCGAATACGGGTAATCAACCTGTCGCTGATGATTTGAATGATCGTGTTGAAGTGGCGGTATTCGCGAGTAACACTAGTTACGTTGATTACTCTTCATTCCTATTTGGTAATACAACGGACAACGGTGGTCAGTACCTAGAAGGTGACCCTTCAAAAGCGGACAATACTGCGCGTTTCGTCGCTTATCGCTACGCGAATGGTGAAGATCTCTCTATCTTGAACCTAGAACATGAATACACGCACTATTTAGATGCACGATTTAACCAATACGGTTCGTTCAGCGATAACTTGGCTCATGGTCATATTGTTTGGTGGCTAGAAGGTTTTGCTGAATACATGCATTACAAGCAAGGTTACCAAGCTGCGATTGAGCTGATTGCAGATGGTAAACTGAGCCTTTCCACTGTGTTTGATACCACGTACTCTCACGATACCAATCGTATCTATCGTTGGGGTTATCTAGCTGTTCGATTCATGTTAGAAAATCATCCACAAGACGTCGAAAGCTTGTTGGCATTGTCGCGCTCTGGCCAGTTCGAACAATGGGCACAGCAGGTGACGTCTTTAGGTCAACAATACGATGCTGAGTTTGAACGTTGGTTGGACACATTAAAAGTGGAACCTGAGCAACCTGATACAGACCCAGAAGAGCCAACAGAACCAACAAGCCCTGAAGCACAAGTGACTGAATTGACGGCGAACCAAAGCCTTCAGCTCAGTGGCGAAGCATACAGCGAAAAACTGTTCTACGTTGATGTTCCAGCCAACACCGTTAACTTCAATGTATCTATTGAGGGTGCGGGTGATGCGGATCTTTACATGAGCTACAACAAAGTCGCGCATTACTATGATTTCGAAATGAGTCATTATGCTGATGGCAGCAATGAAGAGATTGTGTTTGAACCAGAGCAAGATGGTTACGTTAAAGCGGGTCGTTACTACATCAGCTTAACTGGACGTGATAGCTATGACTCAGTGAATCTTGTGGCTGCGTTAGAAGTGGAAGCGCAAACACCGCCAACCCAAGTGCAAGATGATTTAGCACCTGTGGTATTAGAGTCTGGTGAAGCCAAAATGCTTACCGTTCACAAGCAGCGTTATGCAGCAGTTTATGTGCCTGAAGGTGTTGAAGAGGTTCGTGTATGGCTAACGGCTCACTCTCAAACTGGTAATGTCGATCTATACGCGAGTAGGGAGCATTGGCCTACAGTAGAGCAGCACGAGTATGCGTCCAACTATGCAGGCAGCAATGAATACCTTGCGATTCCTGTTACTGAAGCAGGGTACGTGCATTTCGCTCTTCAGGCTCCAGAGCAAGGCGATGACGTTGAAATGCTAGTGCACTTCAACTAAATAGGTTCGATTAACTAAAGTCGAGATAAAACGTCGCTGATACAGCGACGTTTTTGTTTATATCGGACACGATTATAAACAAACAGCGGCGAATGCTAGTTAATCGGCTGGTTTATCGAGTTATCAGTTGCCCTTTTTCTAAACGGCTTTAGATTTGTATTGCAATTTACCGCGCACATAAACTTTTTTAGCGACGCGTTCTGTGACCTAGCTTCTGATTTGTGCTTCCCAAATGGATACAATATATATGCACCCCGTGCAATAAAGTGAAAAGGGAAAGACATGAAAACGCTTATTTATGAAACGTTGATTAGCCTTGCTAACCAAGAACCAGAACAACATGCAAGAATCCGACAAAATCTCTATGAACAGTTGGATCTGCCGTTCGATAAGCAGCTGGCTTTGTATTCTTGTGCCCTTGGTCCTGCAAGTTCAGGCAAGTTGGAGAGCAGTCAAGGGATTAACAACGCGGTAGATTGCGCGGTTAAACTGCTTGAAACTCCTGAGCGCTAATTCACTCGTTGTTTTAATCACGGCCCGAACCCCAAGGGCCGTTTTTAATTGCGGTTAAATTGATTGCAACGTCGTTATTACTCTGCTCTTTCCGCTAGCACTTCTTTGAATGCAAACATGCCGTTTAATGCCGCGGGAAAACCTGCGTAGACGGACATCTGCAAAATGATCTCTTTAATCTCATCCTCGCTACAGCCTACATTCAGCGCTGCATTTAAGTGCACTTTTAGTTGCGGCGCGCAATTCCCCATTGCCGTTAGCGCGGCGACGGTTGCGATTTCTCTCGATTTTAGGTCTAAGCCCGGGCGAGCATAAATATCGCCAAACGGATACTCAATGGTGTACTGAGCTAAATCTGGACAAATATCTTGTAAGGTTTCGATGACATTATGACCAGCGTCGCCATCAATTTGAGAGAGTAGTTCTAATCCTTTGTTAAAGCGTGATTGTTCCATCGGTATGTTCCTAGTGAATAAACGTAAACACACCTTAATCGTTAGAGTTAACTCTAAGTCAACGAACTTTTCCGCTTTTATACAAGGCAATTTTTTCTTCTAGAGCCGATAAGTGCTTTTTCTGTTGCTCAATGTGGCGTTTGAGGTTTTCTTGGTGTTGTTCTAACAGGGCTTGACGTTGTGGTACAGATTGAGAGCCGACTTCCCTTAATTTGGCATACTCTAGAATCTCTTCAAGTGGCATTGCAGTTTCTTTTAAACGCTTAACAAAGCTTATCCAGTTTAGATCTTTCGAACTATACATTCGATGTCCACTCGCGTTTCTATGGACATGTTTAAGTAAACCGATTTTTTCATAGTATCGAAGTGTATGAGCAGATAGCCCGACGAGGTCAGAAAATTCTTTGATATTCATTATTATCCTCCAAGGTAGAGCATACCCCATAGAGACAAGCTAAGTTTCGCATTTTGAAGTCATTTCGGGACAGATACAAACAGAAATCTTTAGTCTTTTAACGCTAGGTATGGTGATTTACTGGATTTTTGAAACGCGCCAAACGTGATCCATCTGCCAGTTTCGTTTTATTAACAATTGATTACTCAACGGGTTGGCTTGGCTATTTTTATCCTTTGGGCCTATTTTAGGGCGTACGTAGGTCTTATGTTGCATCTTTTTTGATTGATATTTTTGCTAAATAAAACAATGTCTTAGGTTTGTTCTGGGCTGTTTGGGGTGTATGTTGTGTGCCCGTTATTCACTCAGAACGATTTATCGCTGTGCAATGGATGAGTCGCTACGCCTTCGATTTCAGCCTTGAGTTAGTGCTAAAAGGGTGAGTGCCTCTGATGAATAGCTTTTATAATTTCGATTATTGAATTCACTCACAAAAAAATGCAAACAAGTAATCGTGAGTGGAAACGAGCAGGAGAACAACATGAGTGGCTCACAGGAAACACAATCATTCGGTGCAAACGTTATCTTACATGCGTTTGATTGGAAGTATGCTGACATTGCCCAACGAGCAAAAGAAATCCGCAAGCTTGGTTATGGCTCTGTGTTGGTTTCGCCACCAATGAAAAGCGCACACGATGAGCGCTGGTGGCAGCGTTATCAACCACAAGATTATCGTGTTATCGACAATGCCTTGGGTGATACCAAAGATTTTATTCATATGGTTCGTGAACTGGAGCAAGTTGGTGTGTGGGTTTATGCCGACGTAGTGTTTAACCATATGGCAAATGAGGCCCACCTTCGCAGAGACCTTCAGTACCCAAGACAAGAGGTCTTGGAGGAATACCAGAACAACAAGCAGAAATATCAGTCGCTAGCGTTGTTTGGCGATCTATCTCAACCACTTTTTGATGAAGAGGACTTTGTTGAAGCATTCGGCATCAAAGACTGGAAAGATAAGTGGCAGGTTCAAAACGGACGTATCACAGGTGGACCAACCGATCCTGGCTTGCCAACTCTTCGTGTTTGTGACCATGTCGTTGAGCAGCAGCGAGCGTACCTAAAGGCGCTGAAAGCTATTGGTGTGAAAGGTTTTCGTATTGACGCTGCGAAACACATGACGTTAGAGCATCTTAAGCGTGTTTGGACAGACGACATCACGCGGGATGTGCATATATTTGGTGAAATTATTACCGATGGCGGTGCGACGGAAGAAGAGTATCAGCTGTTTCTTGAGCCGTATCTACAGGAAACTCGCCTAGGTGCGTACGATTTCCCTTTGTTCTCAACCATGTTTAAGGCGTTTGCTAAAAAGGGCAGCTTCAAGTCTCTGATTGATCCCTATTGTTTTGGTCAGGCTTTGTCCCCCGGTCGTGCGATTACATTTGCTATCACACATGATATTCCTAACAATGATGTCTTTCTTGATCTCATCATGGACGAGGAAAACGAATGGTTAGCTTATGCCTATATTCTAGGCCGAGATGGCGGTGTGCCGTTGATTTATACCGACTTAAACACCAGCGGTATTAAAGGTAAAAATGGTCAGCCAAGGTGGCAAGGTGCATGGAGCGACCCGAGAATGGCAAAAATGATCCAGTTCCATAATATGACGCATGGCGAGCCGATGAGTGTTCTTGAAGGTAACGATGACATGCTCGTACTTAAGCGAGGTGACAAAGGTATTGTGGTGCTTAATAAATCACAGCGTCAACAGTCTTTGACATTAAAAACGGATGGCAATTGGGTTGATTTGATGACAGAACAAATCATTCCAACTGACGGTAAGTTAATCGTACCATCTAAGTCGTCGATGTTACTTGTCGCGAACTAGAAGATGTACACACCGAGCTTAGCAACTTCGGTGTGTATGTTTTTCATCGTCATTCACGTTCTGCTGAAGTTCAATAGAAACTCAAACTCTCTCGTTTTTGCTAGAAATTTATGAGCACTCGTTAACGCAACATTCTGCTTTTAAAAAACCAATGACGTCATCTAAGCACTGATACTCTGCAACACAAAAAAGGGTTCTACCCTCGCGGCGCTGGGTGAGAAGACCAGCTGAAGCAAGGCTCGAGATATGATGAGAGAGAGTGGATGCTGGAATGCCAAGCTTTTCTTGTACGCCGCCTACCGCGATACCTTTGTATCCCGCTTTGACGACTTCTTTGTAAATACTTAAACGAGTCGGATGCCCTAACTCTTTTAGTGCTTTAGCAACGGCTTCAAGCTCCATACTGACCTCTAAAGAATGACCACAGTAATTTTGTTTCGATAATAGGGAAAGTCTCGGTAAATGCCAACTATTACGATCTCAGAACAATTTAAATCAGATGAGATTCATGCTGGCTAATGCCTTCATGACAACAATTGTCTGTTCTAATGAGACAGATCAATCTTCATTATTATTTCACGCCACGTTCAAAATCCCTCGTCTACACTCAATGTTGAGTTGTCAGTTGGCAGACCAAGGAGGCGGCCATGATTGCGGTTCATAGAGCTTATTGTTTGTCTAACAGTTCGGATTTACATGCCCACGTTAAAGTCAACCCTGTTGGTAAATTAGAAGTTGAGATTGTTGAACTTCAAGAGCGCCACACCACAGAGTTTGATGATTTGTCTTTTGAGAGTCGTGGGTGTGAAACTCGAATCTGTGGTAAAGAAGACACAACTCCGTGGCAGTTCAATCTTGCAGTTACTGATGCGTTAGAGCTTTCTCATTTAGTGGAAGAAGCAAACGAAGAGTATGAGATTTTAATGAATGATCTTATGTAATATCGAGAAGATCATTTTATCCTGCACGGCGTGTGGCTCTGTACTGAAAAAATAAAAACCTCCCAAGTGGGAGGTTTTAATATGGAGTGCGTTATCGTTGGATAGGCTCTTCTCTTGGTGGTGTTAGCTCTTGGACGTTATCTTCATTAAAATCATCGGCGTAACCTTTAGGTGGCGGTGTCCAACCACGTTCTGACCGCGATAGTTTGTCATGACGATCTTTTTGCATCTCTTCCGCCATTTTCTCCTCTAACTGAATAAACAGTTGTCGGAAATTGTTGTCATAGCGTTCACCTTCAGAATCATCCTCCCAAGCTTTGTAAAGTATTTCTGACTTACGTGCTTCAACACGCTTATATGTCGCCTTCTGTTGTTCAACAAAGAAGGGGTGAATGCCAAGGGCTTTCATTGTGTGACCGCCCATCTCCAATGCAGAATGGTAGGTCTCTGATTCAATAATATCAGCCCCCGCTTGACGCAAAAGATAGCCATGTCCACGGTCAAAGGCACGTGCAATCACTGTTACTTTTGGGTACGTGTGCTTAACGTACTTCACCAGTTCTACACTCGATTCTTGGTTATCAATCGCCACAACCAACGCAGCGGCGTGCTCAATGCCGGCTGTATGTAGCATATCTGGTCGAGTCGCGTCGCCAAAATAGGCGCGAGTGCCAATCTGGCGCATGTTATCGACTTGGTCAGATTGATGGTCAAGTACCACGGTAGTCACGCCGTTTGATACCAATAGGCGATTCACTATTTGTCCAAAGCGGCCGATGCCGGCGATGATCACCGTGCCTGTTTCCTCAATCGTATCGCTTTCGCGTTCATTTGACTGGCTTTCAAAGCGCGGCAGAATCACTCTATCAAACAGAATAAACAAACCTGGTGTCAGGAACATCGAAATCGCAACCACTAACGCAAGAGTTTGTGAAAGTTCAAATGGGATGACGTGGTTTTGCACTGAAAAGCTTAGAAGCACAAAGCCGAATTCACCTGCTTGAGCCAAGCTTAGGGTAAACAGCCAGCGGTTGCTGCCTTTCACCCTAAATATCAGTGCAAGAATAAACAGCACCAAGGCTTTCAAAACCATCACGCCAATGGTCAATGCCATGACCAACCAGAAATCACCAAAAAGGACCGAGAAGTTGATCCCTGCGCCAACGGTAATAAAGAACAGACCTAACAATAGGCCTTTAAATGGTTCGATATTGGATTCTAACTCGTGGCGGAATTCACTGTTCGCCAATACAACGCCAGCCAAGAAGGTTCCTAAGGCAGGAGATAAGCCCACTAAACTCATCAGTGCAGCGATACCAATGACCAGCATGAGTGCAGTTGCGGTAAAGATTTCTCGCAAACCAGAGCTAGCCACATAATTGAGCAGAGGTCGACTTAAAAAGTGTCCACCAACGACGACGATTGCAATCGATGCTGTGATTACGATGCCGTATGCCCAGCCGGGCAACCCCGCAACGAGGCTTAATTCTTCATGGTGCGCTGCGGCTGTTTGAGCCGCGGACTGTGCCTGTTCAATTAATTCAGGTAAGGCCAATAGAGGAATGAACGCCAACATTGGTATCACTGCAATATCTTGAAAAAGCAACACGGAGAAAGCGTTTTGTCCACCTTCCGTCTTCGTTAATCCTTTTTCGCTAAAAGTTTGCAAAACAATCGCAGTAGAAGAGAGGGCGAAGATCAAACCTATGGCTAAGGCTATGGTCCAAGGCTGGTCAAAATACAAGGCAATACCCATAATCGCCGCGACGGTACCGCCGACTTGCAGACCTCCTAAGCCCATTAAGCGATTGCGCATCGCCCACAACATTTTGGGTTCGAGCTCTAAGCCAACGAGAAACAGCATCATCACCACGCCAAACTCGGCAAAGTGCTGGATTGTTGTTGTTTCTTCACCGACTAAACCGATAATTGGGCCAATGACCACACCTGCGATGAGATAGCCTAAAACGGACCCAAGTCCCAAACGCTTAGCAAGTGGGACTGCAATTACAGCAGCAATCAAATATACGAAGGCTTGTAAGAATATCCCTGTCATGAAGCCTCCTTAATGAGCTCTGGCAATGCGCTGTTAAGCTTGATTAATGACGCCGCAGCTTCAACATCCAACCTATCTTCGACTAAAGCTGTTAGCAGGCTCTTGTACCGCTCGACATGACGAGGGATTCGCCCTTCTTCATCTGCTGTACGTGCGCCAAACATCGCGAGAGGGGCAATGTAGTTCATGCCGGTCAGTGCGGACATTTGTTCAATAGGCGCAAGCAGTTGACGAATCGTAAAGTGGTTGTAGCCCTCTGCCTTATAAGCTTCTTCTTTACCCCCTGCAGACAGCACACAAAGCATGGTCTTATCTTGCAGTGCTGTGCCATCTGTACCGTAAGCAAAGCCATATTCCAAAACCAGATCTTGCCACTCTTTTAAAATCGCAGGCGTTGAATACCAATATAGTGGAAATTGGAAAATCACCACGTCATGCTCACGTAAGCGTTGCTGCTCACGGTCGATATTAATATCGAAACGAGGGTATTCGCCATAGAGATCAACACATGTCACGCCTTCAATTTTTTGAGCTTCTTTGAAAAGTGGAGTATTCACTTCTGAACGATGCTGGGAAGGATGAGCAAAGAGAATGAGTACTTTTTTATTTGCCATAGGGATCCTTGCTATCTAAATAACCATGCCCAGTAGGAGCGCGGGTTGGTTAGAAAATGTAACTCATAAATGATCGCCAAGCTAGTTTGGAAAACTGTTTAAGCTGTTTCAATATCAATAAAAAACCACCAAATAAATTGGTGGTTTTGGGAAGCGTTACGTTTTACTAATCATGAATAGGGACGACTAGAATATCCACCGGTGACTTGTTAATTAAGTGTCTCGAGTAAGAAATAATCTTGCTCCAGAAATCTTGGTGGTGACCACAAATCAACAGATCCACTTCTTGTTCTTTAATGGTGACTTCCAGTTTATCAGCCAAATCACCCGTACCTACAAAGAAGTGTTTAAGTGGGTAGTCCATGTAATCACTGAATGTTCTTAAACATTCCATTGAATGCTCATTCAACGGCCTTTGATCCGGGTTCTCTTTAATGTCTACAAGCTCACGATAGATTTCTCCGTGCGTACCATCAATGTGGATAAAGGAGATATCGGAGTCGAGATAGTTTGCCATTGATACCGCTCTGTCGATAAGCACGGTGCTTTCATCTGACAGTTCGAGTGCAACAAGGATATGTTTGTATTTCATAACCACGCCCTTATGTGGATTATCTTTACCCTAAGCATAGTATGGCTTGGGCAAAAATTGTGTTGATAAGATCTCGAAATTGTTCAAAGTTTTGTTAAAAAGTTAATACGATATAACAACTTGCTGTGAAACTTTCTCTTTGTACTCATTTGGTTAGAAAGCTTGCTTTTTGAACAAAAAAGCCGCTACACTCTGCGCATCATTTCTCTAGGAGATTACGCCAACATGAAGAACTAAACCTGTCATCCATATTTTTTACTTATTTTTTGGATCTGCAGGGTTAGTAGGCGTAGCTCACTTTCCGATATTTCTTTGCAACAAGACGACTTTTTGATTTGACGTTTATCGTCGAGCTTTACATAGAGCTTAATGCGTTTGTGCACGCGTTTTGTTGCAATCTCAAATCATAGCTACGGTTGTTGTCCCTGTCATACAGGAGGCAAATTATGCCAGTATTACAAGCTTTTAATGTTAGCCATCAGTTTGATAATGGCGAGACGCTATTTCAGTCTATTTCTTGTTCCATGACTAAACGACGTGTTGGTTTGGTTGGGCGCAATGGCATCGGGAAGTCGCTTTTGGCTTCCATTTTGGCGGGCGAAACTCAGCCTGCCAGCGGTGTTGTGACTTCTCCCTCTTCTTTCATGATGTATCGCCAGCAGCCGTCTGATCTGCTTTCAGGTCAGCAATCGATCGCCCAGTTTCTGGGAACAGACTCGGTCTTACATGCTTTGAAGCAGATTGAACAAGGTGATGTTTCTGAGCATTGGTTCGAACTGGTTGGCGAACAGTGGGATATTGAACAGAAACTCAAACAGCAGCTTGCTGCGATGGGCTTGCCGCAAGACCCTGATTTCTCTTGTGCTCGGCTCAGTGGGGGGCAGTTGGCGCGTTTGCAGTTATGGCAATTGTTTGAAAACGAAGCGGAGCTTTTGATTCTCGATGAGCCATCCAATCACTTCGATACCGAGGCGAAACAATGGCTGATAGAGTCTATGAGGCATTTCGGTGGCGCGATTTTACTCATCAGTCACGATCGTGAGCTGCTACGAGAGATGGAGGAAATTTGGGAACTATCGGGCCTAGGCTTACAAGTTTTTGGTGGAAATTACGATGTGTATGCCGAGCAAAAACGCGCTGAGCTACAAGCGGTCGAAAGGCAGTTAGCACAGGTCGATAAACAGAAAAAACGGTTAGCTGAGCAAGCCCAGAAAAATCGCGAAAAAGCAGACCAACGCGCCGCGCAAGGGAACAAACTGCGCAAAGACGGCAGTCAGCCCAAAATTTTGCTTGATGGCAAAAAGGATAGCGCGACCGCCAGCGCCTCAAATCGCAATAAGAATGAGCAACTCAGACAAGTGCATTTACAAGCCAAAGAGCGGGCGTTGCAATCGCGACATGAGCAGCTCAAAGCGCAAAAGTTTTATCTTGCAGATAATCCGAACCGTTCGAGAAAAGTGTTGTCGATACAAGAAGGTATATTGCCTTTTGGGGATTCTACTCCTATCACTTTGCAGATTTTTGCGAACGATAAAGTCCATCTCAAAGGGAAAAATGGCTGCGGAAAGTCAACCTTGTTAAAGACGTTGCTTGGCGAGTTGTCGTTGCTGAGTGGTGAGCTGCAAGTGAATACACCCTTGTATTATCTCGACCAACACTTTGGCGCAGTGAATCCAAATCTTTCGTTACTTGAGAACGTAATGGAGACCTGCCAAGAGATGACGGAAAGTGAAGCGAGAACCTTACTGGCGGGGATCGGTTTTCGTCGAGACGCTGTGTTTCGGTTGGGATGCGTACTAAGCGGTGGCGAGAAGATGAAGCTCGCAATGCTGATCGTCAGCCATCAACACTCCCAGCCTTTGCTGCTGCTTGATGAACCAGATAATCATCTCGATCTCGAGTCAAAAATAATGCTTAGTCAAGCGTTAAATGTATACAAAGGTGGATTTGTTCTGATTAGTCACGACCAAGATTTCGCTTCTGAGTCTGGGGTTTTGCGCCAAATCGAGCTAACTTAGACGAAAGAGAGTAAACGCCATCGTAGCTCTTCAGTGTTGTTCCCAAGTTCTACACTTCCACTTACTAGTTTGTAGAACTGGCAGGAAATGAGGGAGTTAGGATGGCTTTCACAACTCGTTTAATGAAATTAGATTCATTTTGTCGATATATAGTAGAGTTCTGATGTATTGCACAAAAAGACAACAGAAAAATAAAAAGGAATTTCATGAAAAAGAACACCCTAGCGTTCGCAACGGCTCTCGCACTCGGAAGTGTGTTGTCTGTGGCGCATGCAAATGAAGCGGCGCAATCGTCGGTTGAACAGGTAACCCCGAAAGCCATCACGTATCCAACCACACAAAAAGTGGATGTTGTCGATGACTACTTTGGTACAAAAGTGGGTGATCCTTATCGCTGGTTGGAAGACGATCTCAGTCCAGAAACCGCAGAATGGGTGAAGGCACAAAATGCAGTGACGTTTGATTATCTGGCGAAAATCCCTTACCGCGAGCAGATTGAAGAGCGCATCACTAAGCTCATGGACTACGAAAAGCAAAGCCAACCGTTCAAAGAGGGTAAGTTCACTTATTTCTACAAAAATGACGGGTTACAAAACCAAGATGTGCTTTATCGGCAGTTAGGTGATGGTGACGCAGAAATTTTCCTCGATCCAAATACTTTTAGTGAGGATGGCACCACATCGTTAGCGGGAGTGAGCTTTTCACGAGACGGTTCTTTGGTCGCATACAGTATTTCGGAAGGCGGTAGCGATTGGCGCAAAGTCATTGTGTTAGACACAGAAACCAAAAAGCCCGTCGGTGAAACGCTGGTGGATATTAAGTTCAGCGGCATCAGTTGGCTCGGCAATCAAGGTTTCTATTACTCGAGTTATGACAAGCCACAGGGGAGTGAACTCTCCGCGAAGACAGATCAACACAAGCTCTACTTTCATAAGCTAGGGACGAAACAAAGTGAAGACCAATTAATTTTCGGTGGTGTAAAGGACGAAAAGTATCGCTACGTTGGGGGTTACACGTCGGAAGATGAACGCTACTTGTTTATCTCAGCCAGCGTATCGACGTCGGGCAACAAACTGTTCTTTAAAGACCTGAGTAAGCCAAATAGCCCGCTGAAAACCATTTTAGATAACACCAGTTCTGATACTTGGGTGATAGACAACCAAGGCACGAAACTGTACTTGGTTACGAACCTTAATGCGCCGAACAAACGCGTCGTGACGGTGGATGCAAGTCAGCCGCAGCCCAAAAACTGGAAAGATGTGATTCCTGAAACAAAGAACGTGTTACGTGTTTCTACCGCGGGTGGCAATTTGTTTGCGAGCTATATTGTTGATGCGATCTCGATGGTGAAGCAATACGACATGAACGGCAAACTCATCCGAGAAATCAAATTGCCTGATATTGGCAGCGCATACGGTTTCTCGGGGAAAAAAGAAGAAACCGAAGTCTACTACTCTTTCACCAACTACAAGATGCCAAGCACTACCTATCGTCTGAACATCAAAGATGGTGATAGCGAGGTGTACTACAAATCTAAAGCGCCATTTGATCCAGCTTTATATGAATCTCGCCAGGTGTTTTACACCTCAAAAGACGGAACAAAAGTGCCGATGATCATCACCTATAAAAAGGGGACTCCGATGGACGGCAGCGCACCAACCATTCTATATGGTTATGGCGGTTTCAACATTAGCCTCACGCCATCTTTTAGCCCGACACGTGCGGCTTGGTTAGAGCTTGGTGGTGTTTACGCGGTAGCGAACATTCGTGGTGGTGGGGAGTATGGTAAAGAGTGGCACAACGCTGGCATTCAAATGCAAAAGCAAAATGTGTTTGATGACTTTATTGCTGCGGCTGAATTCCTAATTGATGAAGAGGTAACGTCATCAAGCAAGTTAGCCATTAACGGTGGATCGAATGGTGGCTTGTTAGTGGGGGCCGTTATGACGCAACGTCCAGAGCTGTTTAAAGTGGCGCTGCCAGCAGTCGGTGTACTGGATATGCTGCGTTACCATACTTTTACCGCAGGTGCTGGTTGGGCGTATGACTACGGCACGGCAGAGCAAAGTAAAGAGATGTTCCAATATCTGAAAAGTTATTCGCCGGTGCACAATGTAAAAGCAGGGGTGGAATATCCAGCAACATTGATTACAACCGGTGATCATGATGACCGTGTTGTTCCTGCTCACTCATACAAATTTGCTGCTGAGTTGCAATCGAAGCAAGCGGGTTCAAATCCGACCTTAATTCGCATCGAAACCAATGCAGGACATGGTGCAGGCACACCAACGCGTAAAATAATTGAGACAAATGCAGATATTTATAGTTTTGCACTGTTCAATATGGGAATAGAGAAACTGCAATAGTGCGAATTGTTTGCGTTTTAGTTATCGAAACGCATCGGCGCCTTATCGCTCGATAATAAAAGGGAATCACAGAGAGTGATTCCCTTTTTATTTATTATAGGCCTACTATTCTAATCTGATGCTAGGCTAATCAAACTAAGGTTTTTAAAATTATTATAATGTTCTAATTAATCTGAAGAGTGTTGTACGATCGAAATGAAACATTGATCGCGATCACCTAAATCCATTGCACTCTCTATTTATATGGTAAAATTAATTAATCATTCGTTCTAATGATAATTGAATTTTCATAAGTTTTAATATTTCCTTCTTCATTGTTATTACCAAATTTCAAGTTATATAAGATATAAGTAGCGGTGATTGAACTTTTACGATGCTTTATTTTATTTTAATTAAAACGTCGAATGTTTCGTCATTATTGAATTTGCTTTGATAATTTATGTTATCCAAAGCGAGTTGTGTTGCTTGCTATTTATGATGACCTCATGACGTGAATAATTTTATAATCATTAAAATGGATACAGTTTTATGAATTTAGTGAAACCGTCTGTTGCCATTATGGTTGCAGCCCTACAACTCGCGTCTTCTGCCTATGCGCAGACAAACAATAACGAAGAACTACAAGATATGTCTGACCCACTTGCGGTATACACCCAAGCTGGCTTTGGTATTACTGATAAAGGCGCGAACATCAAAATCGGTCAAACTTACCAATCTAGCCAGCCTGGTACCATGGCGATGAACATCATTGAAATGAAAGGCATTGGTGGTGAGCTATTTGGCATTCGCGACAATGACGATCCAATATATGGCAACGTTGATGACAGCATTGACTCTTTCCGACTACGTAATTTCCAAGTAGAAGTCGCAAAAGGTCTAGGCCGTCAATTAGATGTAAACTACGACGTTGATAACGATAAATTAGATGCATCTTATAGCTTTATTCAAGGTCTACCTAAGTTTGGTATGTTGCAGCTATTTCCTTTAGCTGGTGCGGGTGTCACTATTGCTAATGATTTTAGTGGTGATGACAAAGGTTATGAAATTCCAGGTACTTTCACCGTTGTCGGTATGTACTCAAAAATTGAATTAACCGATAAAATCTGGATTAACTACAACCCAATGTATATGCATACATTGTCAGGGTCTAGTCAATATAAAGATACTTATTACGCGGGTGAAGATAATATCTTAACTCATGAGTTTGCGTTGTCTTATCAAATTAATCCTCGCGCAAATATTCGTTACTTTGCAAACTGGAATGAGCACGTTAATTTCGGTGATGGTGATCACCGTATCGAATTTAACTACCAATTCTAACTCCCTCGTTTATTTCCAGAATAGAAAGTGTGTTTATCCATATATTTAAATATTTAGGCTAGGGCACTTTCTACATAAAGTAGGTTTATCATGAAAGCCAAATATAAATTTGCGTTGGTATCTATTGCTATATCTTCTGCATTACTATCAGGATGCAAAACTGGCGATATCGCAACGAAAACTGCCCAAGCACCCTCTGTTGAAACCGTTACCCTAACCGAAACAAAAATCACTCCTTATCATACTTTTATCGGTCGAACTGAAGCGGTAAATGACGTTGATATTATGCCTCGAGTCGGTGGCGAATTAACCGCGATTCATTTTAAAGATGGCGATATGGTCGAAAAAGGCCAATTGCTGTTTGAAATCGACGACCGTCCTTACAAAGCGGCACTGGCGTATGCAAAAGCGTCGTTGCAAAAAGCAAAAGCACAACTCGTTCAAACTACGCGTGATGCAGAACGTGTGAAGAAACTCATCAAAGATAAAAGCATCAGTGAGCAGCAATACGATGACGCCATTGCTGCGCACGCCGCAGCGATTGCTTCGGTAGAAGAGGCGAAAGCGACGCTGGTTTCAGCAAGGCTCGATCTTGAGTTTAGCTCTGTGCGTGCTCCTTTCTCTGGCCGCGTGGGTTTCAGCAACTTCCGAGTGGGTGACCGTATTTCGAAAATTCAACTCGTTCCTCTTGTTTCGATCACTCAAATCGACCCAATTCGCTTTGGCTTTGATGTGGATGAGAAGCTCTACCGCCGAGTAAGAAGTGCCATTGATGTGGCTCATCGTAACGATGACAAACTGGATGTTGATTTAACACTGACGCTTTCAGACGGTTCATTGTATCCACTTGATGGCAAGATCTACGCCGTTGGCAACAAGATCGATTTAGAAACAGGCTCAATTCGAGCAGAAGCACAATTCGATAACCCAACTTACGCGCTTATGCCGGGTGAATATGGCAACTTGACCATCAAGCTGCGCAACAAAACCATTGATGGTTTGCTTATCCCATCGGCGGCTGTTCAGCAAGACCAAGCGGGTGACTACGTCATGGTGGTTGGTGATGATCACGTGGTGTCTCGTCGTAACGTTGAACTCGGTCAGACCTACGGTGTGAAACGTGCTGTGCTGACTGGTTTGGCGGCTAACGAAAAAGTCATCGTCAATGGTCTACAAAAAGTGCGTCCGGGTGCAACGGTGAAAGACGTTGAGCTACAGAGTGAACAAGGCTGAGTGAGTACTGATGTTAAGTAAATTTTTCATTCATCGGCCGAAGTTTGCTTTGGTGATCTCACTGGCGATGACATTGATGGGTATGATCGCCCTGAAAGTCTTGCCAATTTCTGAGTATCCTCAAATCTCTCCAACGGTAATTACGGTGAGCACCATGTATCCGGGGGCAAACGCGGACGTGGTTAAAAAGACCGTAGCACAACCGATAGAAGCCAAAGTCAACGGCGTTGAAGACATGATTTACATGTCTTCTGTGATTGGTAACGATGGCTCATACACATTGCGTATTTACTTCCGAGTGGGCGCAGATGGCGATATGGCGCAGGTTCGTGTGAACAACTTGGTGGCACAGGCGACGTCGTCTCTACCACAAGAAGTAAACCAAATCGGTGTGACGGTTAAGAAGAAATCTTCCGACATGCTGGGCGTTATCACACTGCGTTCTCCGAAACAGTCTCACGACAGTATCTACCTTTCTAACTACGCGGATCTCAATATTGTCGAGCGTCTAAAACGTATCGAAGGTATGAGTGACATTACGCTGCTGGGTAAGAAAGACTACTCAATGCGTATTTGGTTGAACCCAAATAAACTGGCTACCTTGAAGCTTTCTGCTAGCGATGTTATTGGCGCAATTAAAACGCAAAACATCCAAGTGGCGGCGGGTAAGATCGGTGGTATGCCAGCTCCGGGTGATCAGCAATATCAATATGTTTTGCAAACCAAAGGTCGACTCACTTCTGCGGAAGAGTTCGAGAACATCATCATCCGTGCGAGCAAGAAAGGTTCTCTGATTCGCTTGAAAGATGTGGCTCGTGTCGAAGTTGGCGCACAAGGTTACGAAGCTGATGGTCGTATGAATAACGAACCAGCCGCCGTTCTGGCCTTGTACCAGTTGCCGACAGCGAATGCGCTAGACGTGATGGAACGCGTGAAAGAGGCCATGAAAGAGTACGAGAAATCGTTCCCAGATGATTTGGTCTATGACATCGCGTATGACTCTACCGAATACGTAGAGACATCGATTGATGAAGTGTACGAGACGCTGGTGATTGCGGTACTTCTTGTCACCTTCGTTGTGTACGTTTTCTTGCAGAACTGGCGAGCGACCATCATTCCAACCTTAGCGATTCCGGTTTCCATCATTGCGACTTTCGCAATCATGGGCGTGATGGGCATGACCATTAACACCATCTCGTTGTTTGGCTTGATCCTCGCCATCGGTATCGTGGTGGACGATGCGATCATCGTGGTAGAGAACGTGGAGCGGGTTATCCATGAAGAGCATTTAGACCCGATTCCGGCCACGATCCAAGCTATGAAAGAAGTGACGGGGCCAGTATTGGCAACAACGCTTATTTTGTTGGCAGTATTCGTACCGGTTGCGCTATTGCCGGGTATTTCCGGTCGAATGTTCAACCAGTTCGCAGTCACCATCTGTGTGTCGGTGCTGATCTCTGCGATCAACGCATTAACGTTAACGCCAGCGCTTTGTGCGTTGATGTTGAAATCTACTCACTCGCAACCTATTGCGCCTTTGCGTGCGTTTAATCGAGGTTTTGAAGCAATAACGCGCAAATACCAAGGTTTAGTTGGCTTCTTGAGCCGTCGTATTGTGCTGAGTATCGGTGTGTATGGCGCGCTTATTGCGGTGCTGGCATTTGCGTTCATGACCATACCTTCCTCTTTCGTACCAAACGAAGATAAAGGCGTGTTCATGGTCGAAATGCGTTTGCCAGACGCAGCAGCATTGCAGCGTACTGCACCATTAATGAAGAAGTACGTTGATGAGCTAAAACAGATGGAAGGTGTGGAGAACGTGGTTTCGGTTGCGGGCTTCTCGGTAATTAACATGGCGTCGATTCCAAACTCGGGCATGTTGATCATCAAACTGGATAACTGGAGCAAACGTAAAGACCCTGAGCTACACCAACGCGCATTGATGAATAAAGTTAACCAAATGCTGAACTCAACGCCAGATGCCGCTTCGTTCGTTTTCGCGACGCCGGCAATCAAAGGTATGGGTGCGGTGGATGGTTTCAACCTTGTGCTGCAGGACAACTTGGGCCGTTCTCCACAAGAGTTGGCAAAAACAACCGCTGATTTTGTTGCCCAAATCAACCAACTGCCTGAAGTGGCACGTGCGTTCTCGATTTTCCGTGCGAATATTCCGCAACGTTACATCGATATTGATCGCGATAAAGCGATTTCGATGGGCGTACCGTTGAATGAAATCTTCAGCACACTGCAAGCGCAGTTGGGCGGTGCCTACATTTCTGACTTCAACTTGTTTGGTCGTTCGTACCAAGTGAAAGTACAAGCAGAAGAGCAATATCGTGACAACATCGACGACATCGACCATCTGTTTGTTCGTTCTAGCTCTGGAAAAATGGTGTCACTGGCGACGCTAGTGAAAGTGAAGCCGATCTTCGGCCCTGATACCTTGTCGAACTACAACATGTTCAGTTCTGCAACCGTGAACGGTGCGCCAGCGCCAGGCTACAGCTCGGGTGATGTTGTAAAAGCCATTGAAAAACTGGCTGCAGAATCTTTGCCAAGTGGTTACTCGTACGAGTGGTCCGGCATGACTTACCAAGAGATGAAAGCAGGCAACATGGCACCAATCGCGTTCGCATTGTCTTTGCTGTTCACCTACTTGTTCTTGGTGGCTCAGTACGAAAGTTGGACCATTCCTGCTGCGGTAATGATGGCGGTTCCAGTCGCGATTCTCGGCGCAATGGGCACGCTACTGCTGGTGGGACAACCGTTCGATTTGTATGTGCAGATTGGTGTGGTCATCTTGATCGGTATGTCCGCCAAAGTGGCGATTCTTATCGTGGAATTTGCCAAAGTTCTGCGAGAAGAAAAGGGCTTATCCATCATTGATTCTGCCAAAGAAGCTGCTCGAATCCGTTTCCGTGCAGTACAGATGACCGCATTCGCCTTCATCTGGGGGGTATTCCCGTTGGTGATTGCATCGGGTGCCGGTGCGGCATCTCGTCACTCGCTGGGCTTTGCAGTATTCGGCGGCATGATTCTCTCTACGTTTGTAGGCACGTTACTGACGCCAGTGTTCTTCGTGATGATGCAATCTCTGCGCGAGAAGTTTAAGCGAAAGAAACCCACTGAACTTGAGGTGAGCGAGCAATAACGCTGATTTCAACTGACTGACTCCACAACACCCCCACGCTGTGTGCGATTGGCCAATGCCTTTCATTGATATACAACCACCGTCGCAGCGTGGGTTCCCCAAAAAATAATAGGTTTTAGCATGAAAAATCTTTCAAAAATCGTCGTAGCGAGCTCTCTACTGACGTGTGCTGCTGCGCAAGCGGGTGGGTTATACCTTTACGAAACAACAGCATCGGATATTGGTTTGGCATCCGCTGGTATGGCGGCTCGTGCGCAAGATGCCTCAGTAATGACAGCAAACCCGGCTGGTCTGGCGAATGTTTCTGGTAAATCTTTCTCTGGTAACCTGATTGGCCTTTACGGTGACGCGCAACTAGACACGATGACTGGCGATGCGGGCAACGTGATTGGTTTTGTTCCTATGGCGTCGGCATTTTACAGCCAACAAGTAAACGACAAATGGACGCTGGGTATTGGTCTGTATGGCAACTACGGTCTTGGCCTCGAGTACGAAGGTCTTTTGAATAATCATTTAGATATTCCTACAGCAACGACGCAAGCCTTAACCATTCAACCTTCCGCTTCTTACCGCATCAATGATCACTGGTCTGTGGGTGCGGCGCTTGGCATTCAGTACGGTATGTATGAAGTGGAAACGAAGGGAGCCCTGAACTTCAATGACGAAGACCAAGATACTCAGCTCAACGGCCGAGTAGGTGTGCTTTATGAGGCAACACCAGGCACGCGTCTTGGGTTGTCTTACTCTTCTGAAACCGAATTTGAATTCGACAATAGTAACTCCATTGCTCCACAACAACTGATCTTCAGTGCTTACCATGAAGTGAATGATGACCTAGCGGTGATGTGGAACGTGAACTGGCAAGACTGGAGCGAATACACAACCACGCTGGGCGTAGAGACACAAGACACTTACCAAATCGCATTGGGTACTCAGTACAAACTGAATGAAAAAATGATGTGGAATGCAGGTTTTGCATTCGATACCAGCATGTATGAAAGCCAATCAAACGGTGACATTACCGTTCCTACTGGCAAGGCGTACCGCATTGGTACAGGCATTGATTACAAATTGGATTCAGAAAACTCAATTGGTTTCGCGTTGGAAGCGATCTTGATGGAATCGTCGGAAACGCCACGCTTACAAGCTGGCTTTGATGAGCCTGCTCTCTACTTCATGAGCATGAGCTACAACTGGAAAAACTAATCATTCCTAATCGCTAAAACGCCTTCCTTACAGGCCATTCCACCCTAACTACCTGCACTGGATGCTGTCACGCCATCTAAGGTAGTTAGGGCGCTTCTGTCACATCCAGTGAGTGATGATTCAAAAAATATCTGCGCAGCTAAGTGCGGGTATTCAACATCTCAAAGGACTAAAAAATGAAAAACAAACTAGCGTTAGTGTGTACGACTTTGTTGGTCAGTACGCTGGCTCATGGTGCCGAGCATCGAGTAAAAGACAATAAAAACAAGTTGGCGGATGACCCAACAAAAGTCATCACGAAATTTGGCGCGTCGTACGCAAACAACTACGATTTTGATGATCAAAACATCTCATTCTCGGGCTCACTTGCGCTTGACCAAGCGCGCAAAATTAACCTGCGTATCAATGATGATGCGAGCGAGTGGCGTATTGGTGGCTCGTGGTTGTTTCCGGTCGGTATCGTGAACTTCAACTTCGGTAAAAATGAATATGTAAACGGCGCGGATCAAACCAACTACAGCGTTGGTACCTTTATGCCGCTAAGTTATTTCGGGATTGAGCCAGCAGGCTTCCAAATTTTCCCAATGGCAGGCTATACGTACAACACTGGTGATGTTCCTGTTTGTGACGGTGCAGAAAGTAGTCTCTGTAGCGAGCCTAACTTTACGGGGACGCCAAGTGCAGAGAATGGCTTCAACATGATGAGCTCTTCAGGCAGTAGCGGTTACGTTGGTGCATTTGCGCTGAAATCGTTTACCAAAGAGCTGACGTTAATCAGCTTCGCAGCAGGCACTTACGGCTCAGAAAACAGTGAAGGAGAGAACTACAAAGGCTTCTTTGGTGGTATTGGTCTTGGTTACCTCGTGAGCAAACGCCACTCTTTTAACGTAATGACGTTTGTCATGGACAACAACACCTATTTGGATGAAGCAGACAAGCGCATCGTGTTATCATATCAATATCAATTTGAATAAATAAAAACGCAGCCCAAATAGCTGCGTTTTTACTTTGATAGAATGAACTAGTGAATTGAGTTGTTTTCTTCGATCTTTTTCTGGTACTGGTGTTTTAATATATACATGCGCTTAACATCGCTGTAAGCGCCGTTAATAAAGTATTCTTCTACAAGGTGACCTTCTTCGATAAAGCCGCACTTTTTGTATAAGTGAATAGCGACTTCGTTATCCACTGCGACTAATAAGTAGATTTTACGTAGATTAAGAATTGAGAATGAGTAATCTAACGCACGATTAATCATCTCTGTCGCATAACCTCGGCCTTGATGCTCTGGGGCGATGATTATCTGAAATTCCGCGCTGCGGTGAATGTAGTTAATCTCGATCAGCTCAACTAAGCCAATTACGATGCCGTCTTCATCTTCGACGACAAAACGCCTTTCAGCGTCATCATGTATATGTTTTCGATAAAGTTCTTCGAGCTCGTCATAAGACTCGTAAGGTTCTTCGAACCAGTAGGCCATGATATTTCGGTTGTTATTCAGTTCATGAATAAAGCGCAAATCAGAACGCTCTAATGCACGCATTTTTAGGCCTTTCTTCATCATTTTTCTCCAATGAGGGCGGAGAATACCTCCGCACTTGATGCTAGAAAATATTACCGTATTTCACAAGAATCGCGCATCTTTTTTTGGAAAATATCCTGTGATTTTCAATGTGGAAACTTAGAGTTCACGACAAATATAAATTAATCTTTACGATAAAAAACTCGATTAGGTGCTTTGCCTAATATCGTATTAAATACCGCGCAACGACTTAGTGTCTTAATCTAAACAAACAAGGTATTCAATATGTTTTCAATCGGTGACGTAGTAGTAGCGACTAAAGGTATCGATCTTGGCGAAATGGTTGTTACAGGTTTAAGCAGTGGCGGTTTTTACACACATGTAAAAGCAGGCGAAAAAACACTAACTTACCCAGCTAAAGATCTTAAGAAAGCATAATTAAATTTGCTCATTCTTATTTTTAACTGGCTTAAAGTTCGTACTAGTTATTTTAAGCGGGTTAGAATCGATAAAAGGTAGCGCAATGAGTCGCTACCTTTTTTATTTTTTCTACCTTTCTTCACCAATATGAAACTCAACGCGATTTCTTCCGGTTTCCTTTGCCTTGTAAAGTGCTAAGTCTGCGCGTTTAACAAGTGGTTCAAATGAGTCGTCGAGACGACAGACTTGAGTTACCCCAATACTCGCGGTGAAGCTCATATCACAACCTGAATGTTGAACGGTCGTCGTTTCTAGTGCATTACGAATTGTTTCTAATGTGTCTAGAGCTTGCTGTGATGAGCGACTTCTTAATACCATGGCAAACTCTTCACCACCAACTCTGGCAAGTAAGTCACAATCAAGTAGATGACTTTTAATAGTATTAACTGCATGGATCAGTGATTTATCGCCTGCGTCATGACCAAATCGGTCATTGAGGCTTTTAAAATTGTCGAGATCTAAAATAGCAACATGGAAGTCAATGCCCTGGGTTCGGTATTCATTTAGGCGGCTTTCGATTTGTCGCATGAACTCTCTGCGGTTTGGAATACCTGTTAGATCATCCGTCGTGGCGAGGTGCTCCATTTTCATGATCTGTATATGAAGGGCAATGTTTAAAGCAATCCAATTAGCGATGCACTGAAGCTGTGCCGCTTGTTCGTTTGTGTAAATGTGCGTTTGATGATGCGCAACATTAAGCGTTCCTAGGCAGACTTTACCGTGCATTAAAGGCGCGTCCATACACGTACCCATACCATTGGATGCGAGCATCACACAATCGATCTCATCAGATTGAGTAACATCGTCGCAGATCATCAGTTGTTGCTTTTTGAACACTCGGCCAACAAACGCTTGATGAATGGGCACTAAAAATTCAGCGGGAATCGCTTTACTACCAGAGAAAGAGTAGACCTTTAAATTATCATTGTTTTCATAAAGTGTGATACTCGCACGGTCAGAATTAAATATGCGATTTATCCATTCTGCCACCGTATCAAGTACTTGCTGTAGTGTTTCCGATTGAGCTAAAAAGTGAACAAACCCTATCGGCATACATATCGGACTTTCCATGTTTTGCATCGATAAGTCATCAGGGTTAAAAGTTCTTTCAAGTCTCAATAGACATCTCCTTGGCAATGTTGCAAATACCAACAATAAATTACGTGAAGCTATTTTGTAGAAAATGTGCTTCTTGGTAAGAGTATGGTTCAATTATCGCCGTTTGTGTGCATTTGGTTGCTTAATGTGGGCGTTAACTCACCCTAAATAAGTAAATCTTATACCTATTTATAAGTAAGTCATTACTCAATAAGTGGTGTTTTTAAGATGGAAGTACAGAATGAGCCCTTCTGGAAGAGAAGGGCTAGAAAAGGATACAAATAGGGCCAGGTGAGTGGTGACTTAATTGTCTTTGTACTTTTGTAAAATCAACTGACTTATCTGCGCAACGAGTTGGTCCCTAGCTTGAAGTGAGAGCTCGGTTTCTGTGACATAAATACTAATGTAAACAGGTCGATGATTTTCCTTCCATATAATCGCGTTAATGCCACGCGAACCATGACCTCCCGCACCAGAACGGTCTGCAATAGACCAACCTGTTGGTAATACAGAACGCATTAACGAGTCTGAAACTTTGTTGTCCTGCATCCAGATTTTTAATTGTACACGAGACTCATAAGACAACGTTTCGCCTTCGACCAAAGTTCGAAGAGTGTTTAGTATGGCGTTAGGTGTGGTTGTGTCGCGGCTGTCGCCTGGTGTGGCTTCGTTCAAGCGAGGTTCTATTCTGTCTAGGCGCGTTGCTTTATCTCCAATTGTTCGCAGAAACATTGTTACGGCCTTAGGGCCGCCAATTTCATTTAATACTAAGTTGGCTGCGGTATTATCACTCATTAACATAGCGGCTTCACACGCGTGCTCTATGCGTGTGTTTTGGCCTGCGAGCTTATCCATCACTGGAGACCATACAACGATACTGCGCTCATCGACTTTTGCGGTCGCATTTTTACTTAGCTTACCGCTGTCCATATCACTTAGCATTTTGGCACAAGCTAGGGTTTTGAATGTGCTCATGAGTGGGAAGCGTTCATCGCCACGGTAATCCCAACGCTCGTCTGCTTGGGTATCCCAAACTGACACCCCAATTCTGCTTGAGGTTTGTTGCTCGAGGAGAGAAATGTCCTCATTCAGTTGGGACGCGTAACTTAGGGTTGAGCAAACCATTAGCCCAGCCAACAAAAATAACTTTTTCATGGATCGTGTTCTTCAATTTTAGTTTTAGTTCGCACGGTAGCGATGTCACGTAAACTATAACGAGCCAATACTCTAAACACTGTTAAATCTATGTCTATTTTATGTAGGATTCTTTGCAATACGCTTAAACGGTCTCAATATGGGGAGAAGAGTGTTGCTATCAAGGCCTGTAGTTTGGCTTATATATTACGTCGGTGATTCGGTCACAAAAATATCTTAGCGAGAGACACTGGCTCAGAATTTCTTATCATGAGCTAACGAATAGTTTGATCCAGAAATAAAAGGAGCTGAATCATCAGCTCCTTTGTCTATTTGGATAATTACTTACAGTTCAATCTTTTTAACCATGCCCGATTCTGCATGGCCCGGAATGTTGCACGCGAACTCAACCTTGTTGTCACCGTGGAAGTGCCACTGTAATTGCTTCGCTTTACCTGGTTCCACCGTAACTGCGTTGCCTGAGTCATGCATGTGATCGCCGCTCATCGTCTTCATCATTTCGCGATGTTCTAGCTGCTCTTTAGCCGAACCAATCGTAAACTCGTGGTTGATCTTACCGGTGTTCATCACAACAAATTGCACCACATCGTTTGGCTCAATTTTAACGTCTTTCTTGAACTTGATTGTCATGTCATCACCCAAGAGTACGTGTACCACTTTGTCTGGCTTTGCGCCTTTTGCTGGCATACCTACTGCCGACATGCCCGGCATATCCATCATGTTTGAATGGTCCATTTTACTGTGGTCCATCTTCATGCTGCCGTGGTCCATGTTTTCATGCTTCATGTTGCTATGATCCATGTTCGCGTGGTCCATGTTTGAATGATCCATTTGGGCAAACGCAGTCGTTGTTGTTAGGGCTAGAGCAAGAGTGATTAGTGTCTTTTTCATTTTTATATCCTTGTTTTAATTCATTAATAACTTGGTTGCTTCCCCTCAAAACGGCATGTTTGAGGGGAAGGTAGGGATTAAGCGTTGTTGTTTACATCACTAGCTTGTGTGCTAGCTTGGTGATTAGTCGCATTGCTTTGGCGCAACTCACGTTGTTTCCACAGCTTGAAGATGGCTGGAAGCACTAACAGCGTCAGCAGCAGTGCTGATGCCATACCGCCAATCATTGGTGCAGCGATACGTTGCATCACTTCTGATCCTGTCCCTTCGCCGTACATGATCGGAATCAGACCAATAATGACCGTCAGTACCGTCATCATTACTGGGCGAACACGTAGGCCTGCACCTTCACGAATGGCATCGGTTAGATCTTTCGCTTCAAGCTTCTGTTGGCTCTCTTCCGCATCCAGCTTCTTGTAGTGCCATGCTTGGTTGAGGTAGACGAGCATGATGACCCCAATTTCAACCGCGACACCTGCTAGGGCAATAAAGCCGACCCCAACGGCAATCGAGAAGTTGTAGTTGAGGATATGCATGAGCCACAAACCACCGACCATAGCGAGCGGTAGGGTAAGCATGATGATCATCACTTCGCCAACGCGACGGAAGCTGAAGTAAAGCAGCAGCATAATTATTGCAATGGTGATTGGTACCACGACGCTCAAGCGGTCTTTCGCACGCTCCATGTATTCGTATTGACCAGACCAAGCCAGCGAGTAACCCGCAGGAAGCTCCAATTGATCAGCAACAACTTGTTGCGCTTCTACGACGTAAGAGCCAAGGTCACGACCATCGATGTCGACAAATACCCAGCCGTTTGGACGCGCGTTTTCCGTCTTGATCATCGGAGGGCCGTCTTCGTAACGAATGTCCGCTACATCAGCCAGCGCAATACGAGCGCCATTTGGTGTGACTAATGGTAGGTTTTGCAGTTTAACCACTGAATCACGGTAGTCTTGTGGGTAACGAACGTTGATTGGGTAACGCTCCAAGCCTTCAATGGTTTCACCCACATTCATGCCACCCACCGCAGTGGAGATCACTTGCTGAACGTCTTTGATGCTTAAGCCATAACGCGCTGCGGCACGACGTTTAATGTCGATCGTGACATAACGACCACCTGCTACACGTTCTGCGTAAACCGATGCCGTGCCTTGTACGCCATTAAGAATTGGCTCCAACTGAGAACCGATCTTCTCAATCACTTTCAGATCGGGTCCGGCGATCTTAATGCCGATAGGGGTTTTGATACCCGTTGCCAGCATGTCGATACGGGTTTTGATCGGCATTACCCAAGCGTTAGTAAGACCAGGGAACTGAACCAGCTTATCGAACTCTTTGCGCAGTGACTCGGTTGTTACGCCTTCACGCCATTGATCGCGTGGCTTCAACTGAATCACGGTTTCGATCATGGTGAGTGGTGCTGGATCGGTTGCGGTCTCAGCTCGGCCAATCTTGCCCCATACGGTTTTCACTTCTGGAACGGTTTTGATCAGCTTGTTGGTCTGTTGTAGAAGCTCACGCGCCTTACCAATTGAGATACCCGGATAGGTCGTTGGCATGTACATCAAGTCGCCTTCATCCAGCGGCGGGATGAACTCGCTACCCAGTTTACTGGTTGGGTAGTAAGCCGATGCCATTAGACCTAATGCGATAACAATCATGGTCTTAGGGTATTTTAAGCTGGTGTTCAACAGCGGGCGATACAGCGCTACCAAGCCGCGGTTAACCGGGTTTTTGTGTTCCGGTAACACCTTACCGCGAATGAAGTAGCCCATGAGTACTGGGACGAGTGTGATTGCCAAACCTGCTGCCGCTGCCATGGCGTAAGTCTTAGTGAACGCAAGCGGCGAGAACATCTTGCCTTCCTGACCTTCTAAGGCGAACACTGGTACGAAGCTAAGAGTAATGATCAGCAACGAGAAGAACAGCGGTGCGCCAACCTCTTCTGCAGCTTTGCCAATTACTTGCCAGCGGTTCTTGTCGGTTAGTGGCGTTCGCTCAATGTGCTTGTGAACGTTTTCAATCATAACGATTGCACCATCCACCATGGCACCGATGGCAATCGCGATACCACCAAGGGACATGATGTTGGCGTTGATGCCTTGCCAATGCATTACGATAAACGCACTAAGAATACCAACCGGTAGGCTCAGAGCGATAACCAATGAAGAACGAATGTGGAACAGGAACAACGCACACACAATCGCGACGACGATGAACTCTTCTGCAAGCTTCTTCCATAGGTTTTCTACCGCTGAATCGATAAGGGTAGAGCGATCGTAAGTTGCAACAATTTCCACGCCTTCTGGCAGGCTGCGTTGTAGGTCTGCGAGTTTGTCTTTGACTTTCGCAATCACTTCACTGGCGTTCTCACCAAAGCGCATCACGATAACACCACCTACCGCTTCACCTTCGCCATTCAGCTCTGAGATACCACGGCGCATTTGAGGACCAAGGTTAATGTCTGCGATATCTCCTAATAGCAACGGCGTGCCTTTCTCGGTGACTTTGAGAGGCAGTGATTTGATGTCTTCAATGCTGGTTAAGTAACCCGTGGTACGAACCATGTGCTCGGCTTCGGCCACTTCGATAACGGACGCGCCGGTTTCTTGGTTACCGTTTTGGATTGCCATGTTCACTTGTTGCAGAGTGAGGTTGTAAGCACGAAGCTTGGCAGGGTCAATCTGCACTTGATACTGCTTCACCATACCGCCCACGGTAGCGACTTCAGAAACGCCATCAACGGTTTGCAATTCGTACTTCAAGAACCAGTCTTGCAGGCTGCGAAGATCCGCCAAATCATGCTTGCCGGTTTTGTCTTGTAATACGTAGCTGTAAACCCAGCCCACACCCGTTGCATCAGGACCTAGCGTTGGTTTTGCGTTTGGTGGCAGCTTTGGTGCTACTTGGCTTAAGTACTCCAACACACGTGAACGTGCCCAGTACATGTCGGTATCATCGTTGAAAATGATATAAACGTAAGAGTCACCAAAGAAAGAGTAGCCACGAACTGTCTCAGCACCCGGCACGGCAAGCATGGCGGTGGTGAGTGGGTAAGTAACTTGATCCTCGACGACTTGAGGAGCTTGACCCGGATAGCTTGTCTTGATGATCACTTGTACATCAGAAAGATCCGGAATCGCATCAACAGGCGTATTCTTTACACTGTAAAGTCCGCCTAATACAAGGGCTAAGGTCGCGACCAACACTAGGAATCGGTTGCTCAGTGACCAACGAATAATAGCATTGATCATAATTAACCCTCGACGGCTGATGTTGCAGGAACTAGCTGTTTAAGAACATAGTCAGATCCTTGTTTTTCAACTAGAAACCGAACTTTCTGTCCTTCTTCAAAACCCGATAGATCAACGTTTTCACCCACAGAGAAGTTCATCTCGCTAGCATCCCAGTTCCATTCTGCAACCGGTAGGTGGTTTAAGGTGATCATGCCAAAGTCGGCCATCAGCATGCTAATGTCACCAGTTAGCCAAACTTCTGCGGCAATGACGCTGTTGTCTGCCTTATAGTCGATGATTTGGTACTGACCGGACTCCGTCTTTTGCATTTCAAATTCGATAGCCTGGCCTTTTTTCAAGTCACCCATCTCGACGCCATCAGCAAAAGTAAAGTTCATCACCATGCCTGGCCAATCCCATTCTGGTACAGGCTGATGGTTGATGGTCAGCATGCGGTGATCTTTCATCACATCCGTGATCTCACCTTTAGCCCATGCCGTTTCTGCCGCTGCTTCTACACCATTGATGCGAGACAGATCCGCCGACTGGCTTGATTCAGAGTCGAGCATGAAGTGAGATGAAGTAACGATCTTATCGCCTTGTTTAAGTCCTTGTAATACTTCGATTTGTTCGCCAGCTTCACGGCCAACTTCAATTCGAGCTGAGCGGTATTTGCCTTCGCCCTCAGCCAGAACAACGCGAGTCATACCGCCAGAGCGAATAACAGATGATTTAGGAATCGTTAATACTGCGTCGTCAGTAACAGGCTGCAAGGCAATATTGGCGAACATGTTTGGCTTCAATGCGCCATCTGGGTTAGGGAATTTAAGGCGCACACGCAACGTACGTGTTTTCGGATCAAGGATTGGGTACACGTAATCGACAACACCTTGCCATTCATTACCCGGAATCGCGTCAAGGGTCATCGTGGCTTGAGAACCCGCTTTCATCCAGTGCGCTTGACGCTCAAAGACTTCTGCATCAACCCAAACATTGTCCAAGGGACCCGCACTGATCACCGCTTGAGCAGGGGATAAATAGCCACCTTCACGCACGTTTAAGCTCGCGATAACGCCATCAGCAGGCGCTTTGATTTCAATGGTTTGCGATGCTTTACCATTACGAGTAATGGATTTGATTTGAGCGCGGTCAACACCAAGCGTTACCAAGCGTTCGGTCGCGCCTTTTACAAGAACTTTGCGGCCAGTGCGGTACGCATTCAGCAATTCTTCTTGTGCTTTAACCAGTTCTGGAGAGTAGAGCGTGAAAAGCACATCGCCTTTCTTCACTTTCTCACCCACGGCATTGATGTAGAGTTTTTCTACCCAACCCGCCACACGAACGTTGGTTTGCCATAACAGACTTTCATCAAAGGCAATATAACCAACGGTTTCGATGCGTGGTGATAATTGCTGTAGTGTCGCGTTTGCGGTTTTAACCCCGAGGTTATTTTCTACTGAAGGGTCAATAGTCACTGTACCCGGTGCGTCTTGTTCACCGGATAGGTCTTCTGCGTAAACCGGAATCAAATCCATGCCCATTGGGGACTTACCCGGCTTGTCGCGTTTGTAGTTCGGATCCATTGGGGCAACCCAGTAAAGCGGATCATTAGAACTTGCAGCAGATTCGCCACCCATCGCACTCATGTCGTGAGTCGAGCCCGCAAGAAAATGATTAGCACCAAACCCTAAAGCACCACCAACAATCAGCGCGATGGTTGCAATCTTAAATGTTTTCATTGTTTTACCTTATTTTCCCCTTCACATTTGACGCTACAGCGTTGTTGCCTGCTCTCGTTCACCCAAATCACATAGCAGATCCCTTAGTTTGTTAGGGAAAGTGCTCATGGGATTCTCTCGTTTGCCGCCTAGCTGCAGCCCCAACTGTCTTGGGGAATCACAAATTAATATGTCGAAATAGAGCGAGCTTCCGGTGAAGCCACTTGGTAGTCGAAACCACCGAGTAGGGTGGCTAAATTGCTGTTTGCGATGTTGAGATCGGTCAGCAGACGTTGTTGCTCTAATTGCAGAGCCAACTCGTCAGTAGTGGCAGAAATCACATCGTTAAACTGCGCTGTGTTGTTTTGATAACCCCGCTCGACGGCTTGAATGCGCGCTTTCGCTTGAGGCAATAAGGTGGATTGATAACGTTCTAAGCGTTGGGTTAAGTTGCCGCGATCAACCAAAAGAGTGTTCACCTTGGCATTCATCTGCGTTAGT
The DNA here is from genome assembly GCF_033339635.1 of Vibrio sp. 2092. Taxonomy (NCBI): domain Bacteria; kingdom Pseudomonadati; phylum Pseudomonadota; class Gammaproteobacteria; order Vibrionales; family Vibrionaceae; genus Vibrio; species Vibrio sp. 2092. Next base: position 67,519 of record NZ_JAWOUY010000009.1, read on the forward strand.
AAGGTGTCCTTTTGTGATTGTGCCGCGCCAACTTGGTATTGAGCGGCCGCGAGATTGCGATCTTGGCGGTCACCCGTAAACAACGGAATGTCCATGGTGAGGTAAGCGCTGACCAAGTCTGATGCGGGTTCACCCATCATGTTGTCGGCTTGGCGGTAGGCGTACATTACTTCGACGCCAAACTGCGGGTTGTAGGCTTGCTCAGCAATTTCCACCTGCGTTTTATTGGCAGAAATGCTGACGTCGGCCATCTTAACCATCGGGTGTTGGCTGAGTTGCTGATAATGCTTGGTGGAACCCTGACTGGCAGCAAGTTTGCTGTTCAGTGTGTCCCAATTAAGTTGATTGCTCGCATGCAGGGCCTGTTCATTCGCCAACCAATCTGACCCCAACCATTCGGAGAGTTGAGAGATAAGACGACGTTGCATTTGTGCGTTGGCTTGCAGTTTCTCATCCAACTTGCTGACTTGTAATTGAGCATTGAGTAGGTCTTGCGCTTCACTCTTACCAATCGAATAGTTGGTTTGAATAAAGCTTTCCATCTCCTTCATCAACTTGCGGTTCTCAAGCAAGATTTGCTCAGCGCGTTGCTGGTAACCAAGCTCTAACCAAAGTTGAGTCATGCTGTTGGCTACCTCAAGCTCACGAGCATGAACTTGAAGCCCAAGGCCGTCGGCTTGTTGATTGGCTTTCTTCTGCTGTAAATCAAGCGTAGAGCCACGCTCAAACTGTTGCATTAAACCAACGGAGATGTTGGTCATTGGGTCTTCATCGAATTTGAAGCTGTCGACAGGCAAGCCACCAAAACCTACTTTTAGTTTTGGGTCCATCAAGGTCGCACTCGCGACGCCCGTTTCACGCATGGCAGCAGATTGCGCTGAGTATTGCTTACGATTGCCATCGTTACTCAAAGCGACGTTGATCAGTTGGGCAAGCTTGGTCGTCGAAGCTCGCTCACTTGATGCGGAATTTTGCGCTGCGTGCGTCTCTTTACCAGCGGCGTTAACCAAGGTTGGCGCAGCGACCAGAGCCACCATAAAAATAGGTGCAGCTAAGCGGTATGGTTTGATATCCATAATCTAAATCCAGTGTTCGCCGGATCGATGGAGGTGCGGATTTTATTGCGGGAACAGTAAAGCCTTGTTACCTCATCGTTCAGGCGCATTAAAACAACCTGCGATACACGCGCAGGGTCGAATGCTAGGATGGATTTAGGCTATAGGAGGTCGGTATAGGTCGCGGCTGACGTGTACGACTGGGGAAGCAACTTCAGGAGTAATAGTTGCGCGATAGACGACGGGCATTGGGCTATTGATAGGATTCGGTAGGGGGACGAAAACTATCGTACACGCGGCAGTACAGCAGGTATGAACCATGCCGGAGCCTCCACCACAGTTCATGCTGGTTTCTCTTGCATCGCCATCTTCGGACATAGAAGTGTCAGTCATGGATACGTCCATCATGCCAGGCATACCGCAGTGTTCGCTGTCACTCATCATAGAAGGATGATGAGCCATGCCAGTAGACATCATTTGAATATTCATCAACGGCTCACTGTTCGCCACACTAGATACTAATAGCACTAGCGTCGTGAAGAGAGTTAACCAGATTGTATGCAGTGATTTTAAGTGCATACCCTTTCCCATGTGTTTGATGAAAATGATGAAAACCCTTCGATTCTAAAGGTTAACCTAAGGGTAAGGTCAATCATTTATTACTCTTATTATCAAAATAGTCCAACCCTTCAGTTTTCGCACTTTCGAGGGAGTAAAACGTTTGTTAAACACCGAGTGTTGAAAGTTAGCGAAAGAAGCCCTCGCTTTTTATGACACGTGAAAAATGTGGTTTATAAGTTTTACATCACACTAACTTGTCTTACAAATGATTATCCTTATAGAATGCATGGTTTTACTTGTGCAGATTTGGATTTGCTTTGCTGCGGGGGTTGCATGATAGAAATTGTCATCGATGGAAAATATAGAATTGTAGAAGAGGGTCTAACCCTTTTAGAAGCAGCAAAAGTGTGTGGGGTCGAGATCCCATCACTGTGCGGAATGAACAAAAGTAATGAAAAAGTACCGTGTGACTTGTGTGTAGTTGAAGTCGAAAGTGGCGGCACTAAGCGTGCGTGTGAACTCGAAGTTTACCGCGGCCTTAATGTGGTCACGCAATCAGAACAACTAAGCGAGCACCGCAGAAAAGCACTTAACCGCATCATGACGGATCATTACGCCGATTGTGAAGCGCCATGTAAAACCGCATGTCCTGCGGGCGTGGATATCCAATCGTACCTTTATCACATTGCACAGAACGATCATCAAAAAGCGATTGAAGTGATTAAGCGTACGCTTCCTATGCCACTATCGATTGGCCGTGTATGCCCAGCATTTTGTGAGAGCGAATGTCGCCGCTCGTTAGTCGATGAGCCTATTGCAATTCGTCAGCTAAAACGTCATGCCGCGGATGCGGATTTGTCTGCGCATGAAGCCTATGTACCAGAAAAGAAATCAAGCAAAGGTTTGAACATTGCCGTCGTAGGCAGTGGTCCTGGTGGTCTAACGGCTGGCTACTACTTATCGAATGAAGGCTACGACGTCACTGTCTTTGAATCCATGCCAAAAGCGGGCGGTTGGTTGCGTTATGGTATTCCTGAATATCGCCTACCAAAAGACATTCTCGATAAAGAAATCGAACTGATGTGCCGCAATGGCATGCAAGTTCACACCAATCAAAAGCTGGGTGTGGATTTCACACTTTCTCAATTGAGTGAAGAATACGACGCAGTGTGTTTGGCGGTCGGTGCGTCTCAAGCGGTCGAAATGCATTACACAGGCAGTGACCTTGAAGGTTGCTACTTAGGCGTTGATTACCTGAAAGATTACGTTACTGAGCAAAACTATGTAACGGGTCAGAAAGTCGCGGTGATCGGTGGTGGTAACACAGCAATTGACTGTGCTCGCACTGCGCGTCGAGCTGGTGCAGACACCACGTTGATTTATCGTCGTACTCGTGACGAAATGCCGGCAGAAGACTACGAGATTGTCGAAGCGGAACACGAAGGGGTGAAATTCCACTTCTTAACCAACCCGGCAGAAAACCTTGCCGATGAAACCGGACGCGTGAATGCGATTCGCCTAGAGCGCATGGCGTTGGGAGAGCCGGATGCATCTGGTCGTCGAAGCCCAAAACCAACCGGCGAGTTCTTTACCGAAGAGTTCGACACCGTGATTGCGGCAGTATCGCAAAAGCCAGATCTGAGTTTCCTCGAAGGTGAAGATTTGTCGATTCCGCTTACGCGTTGGAACACCTCTGATGCAGATGAAAAGACCATGCACACCGGCACGGGCAACATCTTCAGTATTGGTGATTTCCGCCGTGGTCCTGCAACGGCAGTTGAAGCGGTGGGTGATGGTCGCGTTGCGGCAAAAGCCATTGACCTGTTTTTGAATGGCGATATGGCGGATATGCCAAAGGCGGCGTTCAACTCGCGCAAAGAGAAGAAACTCTCTCAAGTCGATCCGCTTCACTTCGAGAACATCCAGAAAGTCGCTCGCTCTATCATGCCAGAGCTGACTCCAGCACAACGCGAGCAAAGTTTCGCTGAAGTGGAGTTGGGCTTTGATAACGAAGAAGCGATGAAGGAAGCGGCACGCTGCCTTGAATGTGGCTGTCAGGCAAATACCGATTGTGCGCTGCGTGATTACTCCACCGAATATGAAGCTGAGCAAAGCTTTGACTTCTCCTTACAGATTAAATCGCATCAAGATTGGTTAGATCTTCGTGCGAAAGACTTGCGTCATAAGTACGAAGTTGACCGTAGCTCTGAGTTTATTGAGTTTGATGCCAACCGCTGTATTAGCTGTGGTCAGTGTATCCAAGCTTGTCGCGACAAAGCTGTACACGGCGTACTGAACTTTGTGTGCGATAAACAAGGTCGTCCGGCATTACGTCCTGACGATCGTCCACACTTTGGAAGTAACAAGAATGGTTTAACTCTGATGGGCGATTCGAACTGCGTGCAATGTGGCGCGTGCGTTCAAGTGTGTCCAACGGGCGCAATGGTCGATAGTCGTGACCGTTCGCAAGGCCGTACTGAAGATCTGAAAGCGGTCGACACCATCTGTACGTACTGTGGTGTGGGTTGTAAGTTGACTATGTTCGTGGACGAAGCAACCAATACGATTCGTTACGTGAAGGGTGGTGACTCGCCAGTGAACCAAGGCATGTTGTGTGTGAAAGGGCGCTTTGGTTTTGATTTCATTGGCAGTGAAGAGCGTCTTACCACGCCATTGATCCGTAAAGACGGTTGGCTGCAACCTGCAAGCTGGGAAGAGGCGATTCAACTGATTGCGAGCAAGTTCTCAGGCATCAAGCAAGATTTTGGCAGCAACGCATTGGCGGGTTTCTCTTCAGCGAAAACCACCAACGAAGACAACTATGCGTTCCAAAAATTTGTCCGTCGTGAACTGGGCACCAATAACGTCGATCACTGTGCGCGTTTGTGTCACGCATCGAGTGTAACCGGTCTTGAGGCGTCACTGGGTAGTGGTGCAATGACCAATGACATCCCAAGTATTAAGCACTCGGATGTGATCTTTATTATTGGTTCGGATACCACATCAGCACACCCGATCATCGCTTCACACATTAAACAAGCAATTCGTCACCACGGCGCTCGCTTGATTGTGGCTGACCCGAAACGTGTCGATATGGCAGAGCATGCTGAGCTGTATATGGCGCACCGTCCGGGTACAGATGTGATGCTTTTAAATGGCGTCATGCAGCAGATCATCAAGAACGGTTGGTACGATCAAGAGTACATTGAAGAACGTGTCGACGGCTTTGATACCTTGTTGCAAGAAGTAATGTCACCAGCTTACAACCTCGATAAAGTGGAGTTGGTTACGGGCGTAAAAGCCGAAGACATTCAAGCAATGGCGCGCATGATCGGTACGGCAGATCGTACGGCTGTTTACTATTCGATGGGTATCACTCAGCATACGACAGGTCATGACAACGTGCGTTCTATCGCTAACTTGCAATTGCTGTGTGGCAACATCGGTATTGAAGGTGGTGGTATTAACCCGCTACGTGGTCAATCTAACGTGCAAGGCGCGTGTGATATGGGCGCGTTGCCAAACAGCTTCCCGGGCTACCAAAAGGTATACAACCCAATTGTGCGTCAGAAGTTTGCGATTGAATGGAATGCGCCAAATCTGCCTTCTGAGCAAGGTCTAACCCTGACAGAAATCATTGATGCGGCTTGCCATCGTGACGTTCGTGGTATGTACATCATGGGTGAGAACCCAGTGTTGAGTGACCCGAACCAAGCGCATGTGATTGAAGGTTTAGAAGCACTCGACTTCTTGGTTGTTCAAGACATCTTCCTAACGGAGACTGCGCAATACGCGGATGTGGTTCTGCCTTCTTGCTCGTTTGCAGAGAAAGCGGGTCACTTCACCAATACAGAACGTCGTGTACAGCGTGTGAATCCGGTCGTAACGGCACCGGGTGAAGCGAAAGAAGATTGGTGGATTATTCAAAAAATTGCCAATGCCATGGGCAGTGATTGGGATTACCACTGCGTGTCTGATATCACCAATGAAATCGCACGCGTGACCCCTCAATACGCGGGTCTTCGTTGGGATGCGATTACGCCAAACGGTGTGCAATGGCCTAGCAACAAGAACAACCCTGCGGGTACTCGCATCATGCACCAAACCCAGTTTACTCGTGGTAAAGGGCAAATGGTGGGTGTACCGTTCCGTTATGCGGCTGAGCTGCCAGATGAAGAGTACCCACTTGTGTTAACGACGGGTCGTGTACTTGAGCAGTTCCACACTGGCACCATGACGCGCAAAACCAAAGGGTTGGATAATCTTGCTGGACCACGTGCGATGGTGAGCGTCGAAGACGCAGAAGCACTTGGCATCAGTAATGGTCAGCGTCTGACAGTGTCTACACGTCGCGGCAGCATTGAGATTGATGCCTTTGTGACTAAGCGGATTCAAAAAGGTGTGGTGTTTATTCCATTCCACTTTGTTGAATCGCCAGTCAACCGCCTAACGACAACCGCGACTGACCCGCATGCGAAGATCCCTGAGTTCAAGGTCGCTGCGGTTAAAGTGGAAGTGAGCGAGAAAACAACGCAGACAGAGTCTCTCGAAGATAGTTACCAACACGTTTAAATTCGGTGAGTCGCGTTGTTGTGGTCACTGACAATTTGAGCCTAGTTGATGGGCGGATAATCTAATCTTGATTTCCGCTCTCACTACATTCACTCGGATTGTCTTTTTCTTCAAACTCCTTTTACTTTTCTGTTATCACCGCGCTCCGGTTAGTTTTCCCTTCTTACTTCTTACTTCTTACTTCTTACTTCTTACTTCTTACTGTCTCTATGGCGTATTTTTGTTCAAGCCCATGATGAGAGTGCAATAAAGTTTGTTGTTGAGCTTGTCATAGAATTGACTGTCTCTGACTGTCCTCTGTTATTTGGGCAAGTTCTATAACCTAAACTTTGCTCGCTTCCTATACTGAATTAACGAAGCAAGATTTTTATAACAACAAGAGGAAGCTTGTATGACAAGAACAACCTCATTTGCACTCGTTTTATTACTTATGTGCGCATACTTTGGTTACAACCGTTATTATGTATACCCCCAGCAGTTGGAAACACAGGCGAAGTCCATGCTAATACAAATGGCAAATCGCGAAGAGTGGGTAGATGTGTTTGAGATGATGAATCGCGTAGACGCGCATAAGGGCCATTTGGAACTTGTTGCTGACGTGACATCCTCTGATGGTCAGCGTGCGTACAGTGAAGGTATTATCACGTACACGGATCGCGAAGGCGTTGTCTGTAAACAGGTAGTGTTCAACTTTAAAATAAACTCTTTGAAAAACTACAATATTTCCGATTTACGAGATTGTTCCTACGGTGAGTACTATTAATATTGTCTGAGAGTTGAGCTCGATAGCACAGTGTATGAATACAGAAACAAAAAATAGCCCTTCGTTGGGGCTATTTTTGTTTTTAAGGAATGAACGCAATATCGTGGGATTAGTCGAGTGATTTTTTGAAGCGAAATGAAGCGACAATAAGGCCGATAACGGTAAATCCAAGTAACCAAACTGTATCTCGCCATAGCTCCATTAGGTCGGCACCACGCAGCACCACGCCACGAATAATTCGCATAAAGTGGGTAGCAGGCAGCGCTTCTGATATCCATTGTGCCGCGACGGGCATTCCTTCATAAGGGAACATAAATCCGGACAGAAGAATCGACGGCAAAAGAATAAACACCGTCATCTGCATGGCCTGAAGTTGTGTCGTCGCAATGGTGGATATCACCAGACCTAAGGTTAAACTCGCGGCGATAAACAACAGCGTGCCAAACAATATCTGACTAATGGCGCCGTTTATCGGCACACCAAATATCCAGTGCCCCAAGCCTAAAATGATAAACACCTGAATCAGACCAACAAAGATGTAGGGAATGATCTTCGCCACCATGAGCTCGATGGAGTGGATTGGCGTAGTAATCAGTAACTCCAAATTGCCGCGTTCTCGTTCTCGAACAATGGCTGCACTGGTGAACAAGATCATCGTCATAGTCAGAATCACGCCCAATAAACCGGGGACAATGTTCACCGCCGAGCGCCGACTCGGGTTGTAATACAGCGTAACTTCAAAGGTTTTGGTTGGGGCAGGGCGTATCTCAAAATCAAAATCCGTTAACGGCATGGTTTGTAGTGAGAGAATTGCCGAGCTGATCATGGTGTCTGAACCATCTACAATCCACTGCCCAAGCTCTCGCCCTTGCACCATACGTTGGGTTAAGTCGCTAGGCAGAATTAAAGCCGCTCGCACCAAACCGTCTTGAATGGCTTGTTCTGCTTCTGATGCGGTAGCGAAGGTTTCGACCACATCGACCACTTGCGTGACTTTGACGGACTCGGTAATTACACGCCCGGCAGTACTGCCACTTTGATCGACGACGCCAACGGGGATGTCGCGAATATCCGTATTAATGGCAAAGCCGAATAGCAGAAGCTGAATCAGGGGGATCATTACGACCATGCCAAAGGTAATGCGGTCACGTGAAAGCTGACGGATCTCTTTGATCATCACCGCTTTCATGCGGGCAATAGATTTCATCATTGGCGACCTTCTCCCGTCACGCTGACAAACACATCTTCCAAGCTCGGGCGAGCAATGTTCATCTCGCAGCCCTCAAGCTCAGGAAAGATTTGGGTTAACCATTCGATCGGTTGTTCGATGTGCTGGTGGATCAAAATGCGTAAGCGAATGCCGAGCTGTGCGGCTGAGCGTACTTCTTCGCGCTGAATGACTTTCTCTTTTAGCTCGCGTAGGTTGTCCGCTTTGACTTCGACGATGTTAACGCCCATTTGCGCCATGAGTTCTTCTGGCTCACCATCGGCGCGGATTTCCCCGGCTTCCATAATCGCTAGACGATGACAGCGTTCTGCTTCGTCCATGTAGTGCGTAGTGACCAGAATCGTCGTGCCTTGGTCAGAGAGAGCAAACAATTGCTCCCAGAAATCGCGTCGGTTCTCTGGGTCAACCGCAGACGTGGGTTCATCGAGGAACAACAGTTCTGGTTTATGCATAGTGGCTGCGGCGAGAGACAAGCGCTGCTTCTGACCGCCACTCATTCCGCCGACGCGCTGTTTACGTAGTTGGTCGAGACCGTAGGTGGATAGTTGTTCTTCGATGCGAGCTTTCAGAGCCTTGGTTTCCATACCAAAGATTTGTCCAATAAACTCAAGATTCTCTTGAACCGTCAGGTCATCATATAGGGAGAACTTTTGCGTCATGTAGCCAATCTTGAGGCGCAGAAGCTCAGATTGTTTTGGGATCTCTAGCCCGAGTACATCGACATTGCCCTCACTTGGGCTAAGCAAGCCAGTCAGCACACGAATGGTTGTTGATTTACCGCAGCCGTTGGGGCCAAGAAAACCATAAATACTGCCTTTGGGCACATTAAGCGTGATGTTGTTGATGGCGGTGAAGTCACCAAACTTCTTCACTACATTTTCAGCTTGAATCGCGAATTCGGTCATTGGCTTACTCCACCAAATCCACTTGCGCTGGTATACCTGAAGGCAAGGATTTTGCTGAGTCTTGAAGGTCGACTTCTGCTAGGTACATCAAACGAGAGCGTTCTTCCTCGGTAAGCGCGAAATAAGGCGTAAATGAAGGCTCTGTCGCAACCCAACGAACGGTGCCGCTATATGGTTGATCAACACCATCTACATGCACGTTAACCGTTTTACCCGGCACAAAGTCGACTCGATAATTGGCAGGAACATAAACACGGGCGTATGGGACGCGGCTCGCTTGAATTACGGCAACAATGCCATTCACAGGAACGCGTTCACCAAGGTTAAACGGTAGGTTATCTAACAAGCCATCTCTCGTTGCGGTGATGGTGAGTTCTGCCAGTTTCTGTTCTTGCAGCGCCACATCAGCCTTTGCTGCCATGAGTGCGGCTTTCGCTTGTTCAATATCTTCAGGACGAGAGCCAGCGGTCAGTTTGCTGAACTCTTCTTGTGAGGAGTCTAGCTCTGCACGGGCAGAATCTCTGGCTGCTAAAGCGGTGTCTTTCTCTGATTGGCTGATGAGTTTTTTACGAACTAACTCCGCTTTACGTTGGTAGTTCTTTTGCGCTTCAACCAATTGAGCTTCCGCTCTGGCAACACGTGCTTGCGCTGCGGCAATGTCTTCTGGTCGCTCACCATTGGTCAATTTCAAAAGATAAGCGTCAGCCTTGGCTTGTTCGGCTACGGCGTGAGCTAAAACGGCTTCTTGGTTCTTTGTATCGAGCTGAACCAGCACTTCTCCTTCGGTGACTTGGCTGCCTTCCTTAATGGGTAGGGCACGAATTATCTCGCTAGAGGTAGCAGTAAAGGTTACGCGGTCACGTTCCAGTGTGCCAAGGGCTTGCTGTCCGTCATCTTTGGAACAGGCAGTTAAAAGAGTCAGGGCTAGGGTGCCAAGAATGATTCGCTTCATCATGCGACGCTTCCTCTAAGAAGGTGAACTCGAATTCGTATCAAGCTATAGAAGAGTGTGGGACTGCATTCAGTGTAACGTGAGTCAGTTTTGTCCGGCTAGGAAGTTAATTCCTTCAATATTCATCAATTGATTAATTATTGAAGCTGGCTTGATCCTGCGGAAGCCGTGCTTTACTTGGCTCTTTTAAGTTGATTACATGAATATCATTTAAACAAAAATCTTGCGTTTCATGTAGAGCACGCCGTCGCCAGATACTCTTACTTGTTCGCCAGTAACTTCACAGTGCAAAATGCCTCCGCGCTGAGAAGCTTGGTAAGCGACCAGTGATGTTTTGCCTAACGCTTCTGCCCAGAACGGTGCTAACCCAGCGTGAATCGAGCCAGTTACGGGGTCTTCGTCACCACCATTTGCAGGCCAAAAGTAACGCGATACAAAGTCTTGTTGATCACCTTTCGCGGTAACGACCACATCGTAAGGAGCGAGTGTCTTGAGGTGCTCTGAACGGTATTGAACCTCAAGTACCTCCTACTGGTTGCCGACCACCACGAAATACGCTTGAGGGCTAAGCAGTACGCGTTCCACATCGCAACTTAGGCCATCAATCAATGCCGAGGGAATATCAGAAACGGCTTTTGGAGGACGAGCAGGGAACGTCATCTCGATCTTACCTTGCGCATTCTTCTCTACGGTGAGGGTCCCTACTTCCAGAGTATGAAATTCAATCGTGCCATTAATGCCAAACTCATCAAACAGAACTAACGAAGAGGCCAGTGTTGCGTGTCCACAGAAATCGATTTCAGTAATCGGAGAGAACCAACGAATCTCATATTGGTTTGCGCCAATGGACTTTAGGAAAGCCGTCTCTGATAAGTTGTTTTCTGTCGCGATATTTTGCATCAATTCTGGGGTTAGCCATTCCTCTAACGGTATCACCGCTGCTGAGTTGCCTTTGAATTGCGTATCGGTGAAGGCGTCCACCACGTAGATATCCAATTCCATTTTCCTTCCTTGTTCCGTGAGCGATTAATTAGCATAAACCAAGTGCAATTAAGAGAGTAAGAAATTTGTGTTAGAATCTTAAAGTGTCAAAATTATAGATTATTTTGTGTTTTTTGATACTTACTGACAAGGATTCGGACTGCTGGGTACTTACACTAGTGTTGAATTCATTGAAAGGAAGAAAAACATGAAAGCGATCTACAAATCAGTTTTGGCATTGAGTGTTTTTGCGGTCGGTTCTGCCCATGCATTTGAACTCGTGAGTAGAGATATTCAAGAAGGCCACCCGATGGCGAAGACATTTGAATACTCTGGTTGGGGATGTGATGGCGGGAATCAATCACCACAATTGATGTGGAAAGAAGCTCCAAAGGGCACAAAAAGTTTTGCGATCACCGTGTATGACCCCGATGCGCCAACAGGCAGTGGTTTTTGGCATTGGATAGCGTTTAATATTCCATCCACCGTTAGCGAGCTGCCTCGAGGCATTGATATGAACAAGTTAGGCGGCAAAGAATCTCGTATTGACTACGGCACAACGGGGTTCGGCGGCGCGTGTCCTCCAAAGAATGATGGGATGCATCGTTACCAGTTTACGGTGTGGGCATTGCCAACTGAAGAACTGAATTTGGATGAAAACACGCCACCAGCCATTGTAGGGTTTACTTTGAATAGTGTTGCTTTGGGTAAAGCGACATTAACCACGACTTACACGCGATAATTGAATATAAGGGGAGAGAATGGGTCACCAATATCAGGTTACGCTGTTTCGTGCGGAGCAGCAGCAGAAGCTTCGTAATGTCAGGATTCACTCCCCAAGCATTATTCAGATTGTTAAGGGGAGTAAACATCTTTTCTGGAAAGACGAAGTACTCGACATCCATCATCCAAATATCATGCTTTGTGAAGCAAATGCATCCCTAAATTTTGAAAATCTTCCTCTACAAGGGCGATTTCTTTCTCGAATGTTCAGTTTTCACTGTGTGCCTAGCGATGAAATGTTGGAGCTAAGCATGAGCAACGCATTAGGAAACTATGTACCCGTTGTTGAGACAGATAAAGCATTGCAAGCGACGTTAAATGCTTTGTTTTCGTTTGAGCGGGAAAGCTTAAGTGAAGCGACACAACGCTATTGGATTATGGGCCTATATCAGCAGCTAGCTGAGAGAGGGTTATTGCATCGGTTGTTCTCGAGTTCACATATCTCTTTTAGTCAGAAACTTAGTCGTTACTTATCGCGCTCTCCAGGGGAGGAGCATTCATTAGACATGGTCGCGGGGCACTTTTCTATGAGCCGAGCAACATTGATACGAAAACTGAAACAAGAAGGTACCCAGTATCGCGAAGTATTGGCAGAAGTGCGCTTAAATCACGCACTTTACTTGATGCAAAATGGCTCGTATAACGTTGCGCTGCTTGCACAGTTGTGTGGTTATCAGTCAGAGGGGCGTTTTAGCCAACGCTTTAAAAGTAAGTTCGGCCTAACGCCCAGTGAGTATATTAAAACGGTGGTGAGTTAATGTTTTACCGCTTTTGTATTTTTTGTGCTTTTTAGGTTAACCATAATATTTGGTTTTCATTCGCAATGCTACGTTCACCAAAGCAATCAATACCGGCACTTCGATCAGCGGGCCAATGACACCAGCAAAAGCTTGGTCTGAGTTTAGGCCAAACACCGCGATAGAAACCGCAATTGCCAATTCAAAGTTGTTGCCTGTTGCCGTGAAAGCAATCGACGCGTTTTTGTCGTAGTCAATGCCCATTTTCTTACCAACGAAGAAGCTGACAAAGAACATCAACACAAAGTAGATAGCCAGTGGAATTGCTACACGGAATACATCCATTGGCAGTTCAAGAATCATTTCACCTTTCAAGCTGAACATCAGTACGATGGTCGCAAGCAGGGCGATAAGCGTAATTGGTGAAATGCGTGGGATGAACACGTCGTTGTACCATTGTTCACCTTTCGCAGCGACCAGCCATTTGCGGCTTAGGAAGCCCGCTAGGAATGGGATACCAAGGTAAATCAGAACGCTTTCCGCGATGTCCATCATCGAGATATCAACCACGAAACCTTCGTAACCAAAGACTGGTGGCAACACAGTGATGAACAACCATGCCATCACACTGTAAGTCACGATTTGGAAAGCGCTGTTTAGTGCAACTAGGGCTGCACCGTATTCTTTGTTACCGCCACCGATATCGTTCCATACCAATACCATGGCAATACAACGAGCAAGACCAATCAGAATGATACCAACCATGTAACCCGGATGATCACCTAGGAAAGTCAATGCAAGGATGAACATCAAAATAGGGCCGACAATCCAGTTCATGACTAAAGACAGCGTGATCGCTTTTTTATCTTTCGTCACTGTGCCTAGCAAGTTGTAGTTCACCTTTGCGAGTGGCGGGTACATCATCAAAATCAAACCAATCGCTAGCGGTACGTTTGTGCTACCAACTGACATTGACTCGTTCCACTCAGCAACTTGAGGGAATGCTGCGCCAATACCTACACCGATTGCCATTGCCACAAAAATCCACACCGTTAGGTAACGGTCCAAGAAGCTCATTTTGTCGCTGGCACTATTTAAAACTTGAGTAGTCATAGTGTTCTCTTATTCGTTTATCGTCGAAAGGCGATATTTAAAGGTATAGTTTATCTCTGCACGCCTTAACAGCGTGCAAAGGGCATTAATCAAATAACTTGGAAAATCCTAGATTGAACTGATCAAACGCGTCGCGTTGAATGCGGTAACACACCTTAGGTGGGTTTGGCTCGGCGCTGATAAAGCCTGCTTGCTTGAGAATACGCAAGTGCTCGGAAACAGTAGATTGCGCAAGACCCAGTTCAGAAACCAAATCACTGTTCAAACAACCGCCCATGGTATCGAGCGTGTGCAGGATATGCAGAATGCGCAAACGTGCTGGATGCGACAAAGCTTTTGCTTGTGCTGCGAGAGTTTGTTCTTTCTCGAGCTGTTGTTGCGTTGTCTGAAAAACAACTTCGCACGTGTCCTTACACTTATCACTCATTCGCTGGCCTTAATAGTTAATCGTCGAATTGCGATAAAGTGTACGCCTGCTCTGTGGAAGATGCAACAACTCGATGAAAAAATTAATCGTAAAATAACGATGAATAAAAAATTGAAAAAATATATGTTTTAAAAACAGTGATATAATAAAAAATTAAGTAGGTTACTAAAAGTTAACTAATTGCACTATATTTCTAGGTTACCATAATAAACCACACCCGACGCACAATGGTTACTGCGTCATCTTGTGAACTTATTTAAAGGTAATCCCATGAGCAACGTACTGATCATCAATGCACACGAACCATCACCATATTCAGAAGGTCGTCTAAATGCTTCTCTTGTCGACAAAGCACAGACGCTTCTGCAAGCAAAAGGCCATGAGGTTCGCGTTGTGACAATGCAAGATGAGATCAACGTAGATGAGCAACTCGCACACTTTGAGTGGGCTGATCGCGTGATCATCCAAAGCCCAATCAACTGGATGTCTGTGCCTTGGTCATTCAAAAAATACATGGACGAAGTGTTTACTGCGGGTATGGGCGGCGCACTATGTGCATTCGATGGCCGTAGCGCAGAAGAACCAAAGAAAAACTATGGTACAGGCGGCACTCAAACCAACAGCAAATACATGCTGTCACTGACATTCAACGCGCCAGAAGAATCGTTTGATGATGAGAGCGAATACCTATTCCAAGGTAAAGGCGTGGACGATTTGATGTTCCACATGCATGCTAACTTCCGCTTCTTTGGTATGTCAGCATTACCTACATTCGCTTGCTACGACGTGATGAAGAACGCAGATATCGAAAACGATTTTGTTCGTTTCGAAGCTCACATTAACGAAAACTTCTAATCCTTTTAGAAAGATAGTGCGAACTGAATGATTAATTGAGATGGACTGCTGTACGCGGTCCATTTTTATTTGTTTGCGGCGAGGTGACGTTTTTATTACTCTAAAGCACTAAATGTATCTAGCTTACTTTTCGTTACCTAGATTAGGTGCGTATCTTGAGGTGTATTGTGGAAAGCAGAATCAGTGTAGATAGCAAAGGTCGTAAGTCAGTGGCGAACGTATGTGCGGAGCCATGTGCTATCGAGAAAGGGATGCGTTTAATTGGTGGTAAATGGAAAGGTTCTCTGATTTATCATTTGAAAGACGGCCCAGTTCGTTTCAATGACTTAGCACGCATGCTAGGCGGTGCAAGTAAAAAGATGATCGACCAACGTCTTAAAGAGCTAGAAGCGGAAGGTATGGTGGTGCGTAAAGTGATCAGCGACCGCCCAATTGCAGTCAGCTATGAACTAACAGAGTTCGGCCGTACCGCACTTAAGATTCTTGATGATTTGCGAATTTGGTCTGAAAAGCATCAAATTGAGCTTCGTTAAGACCAAAGTAGTTAATCGCAAACGTCACTCTCTTTTGAAAGCTGATTAACAATACATCGCCGTTTATACCCAAGTAACTTAGATGTGCTTCATTCAAATCGTAATTTGTTTCGTAAAACAACGTACTCTTTCGAGTCAGGCATATCGAAGCTACTTGAGCATAATCGTACTTTTTAAGTTTTTGATTTTTAGTTATTATTTTATCATACTTAATAAGTTGTAGAATAAATCACTCACTTCAGTTGAATTTAAAAAAGCACTATTTAATTCCAGTTTCTTTTCAAAATCGGAATATTTATCGAATTCCTCTTTCTCAACTAAACCTATTGGTGAGTTGTCTTTAACGTGGCTTTCATATTTTTTGATGGTATATAATTTAGACTTTTCGTCAAAATATTGAATTATCTTAATGTTAACGTCAGGTCTCTCCGTATTATACGTGACCGTAATTTTTTCATAATCTTTATTAATCGGAGTCGTAAGCCCTGTAGGGTAGATGATTTTAAACCTATTAATGTCATTCTTCTTCGTGCTTTTATAATGTTTTGAGTATGAAAAGTTTTCAATTGCACTTTTAGTGACGATAATTGACTCACCTTTCTTTAAACCGTATTCGGTACATTCATAATCGTCGACAACCGTAGAATTTCTTTTCTTTTCAATCAGGTAGGACATAGTTGCAGATGTCCCTCCGTGTTCCAGTTTTTGTTGGTTTACAGAACAATAGAAATGACCTTTGTCCACCGTCATTGCGTTGACTTGTTCCGGATTTGAAATGGTGGGATGTATATCTTTTGCTGGATCGTTGTCGCTTCCTCCTGAACCGCATCCAACTAATCCGATACAAATGGCCATATAAAGCAAAGAGATTTTATTCATACTGTATTTCTCAATTAAGATGTGTGATTGCAAATAACGATTAATTACATTTTTATAAAGTGAAATGTTTTTTATTTTAATTGAACGGTGTTTTATTGGTAATTTAATCGTTTGCTTTTATTTTGTCTCTTACGGTATCTATGTTTTCATTTATGGTATGAATTATTAGAATTGCACAATTGTGAGTTGCAATAGGATAATAATCGCTAGCCAACTACTTGTGTAGGTACCGTTATGATTTATATATCCGTTAAGTCTAAGTTTTTAGTCTTAATTTCATGTATTTATCGTGAAAGTGACTTAGAAGTAAATACTTAACGTCGTTTGAGGGGAGCCTGAGCTTCACTGATCTTGTTTTTCATCAAGGCGTTGTATAATGAACAAGGACTCTATTTCCAACTTGTTGATACATATCAGATCTCACGGATCTGATATGCATTCCAAGTTATTCTCACTGAGGCAAGAATCCTAGCTTATTTAAGGATAGAAAGTTTACTTGGGTGTAGAAGATATTAGTAATCCAATGTGCCACGGATAGGGTAGTTATTGTTTGGATCGCGAATCCATGCCAATCCGCGTGATAGCGCGCCAAGCTCAGGGCGAACAAACGGGTTGTTTGAAATATCCACCACGTGTAAGTCGCCGTGTTCATTCACCACAAACAGACCTGGTTCTGCGAAATTATGATCGGTTTCCTGTTCAGATCGAGGAATAGATACATACAAGCCTAGCGTTTTCATTTGTTCTTCGGTCAGGCCGTAAGCGATAGGGAAGCTGATTTCGAGTTTCTCTAGATGCCCCTCTAGCTGTGCTTTTGAGTCGCCAGAAACGGCAAGAATATCGACGCCAGCATCAGCGAAAGCCTGTTTGTAACTCTCAAGCTCGTTGAGGTACTTAGTACAAAGAGGGCAGTGTTTACCACGATAAACGAATACTGCTTGCCAAGTCGCATCACCTTGCGGCTGACCCAACGTTACGTTTGAACCATCTAGCAAAGTGGCTTGAAGATGAGGGAAGCTGTCGCCCGCTTTAAGTTTCACTGAAGTTGCCATATTGACTCCCGAATTGGTGGTGTATATCCATGAATGCCCCTTTCTCAACAAAGCGATTGGGGGATGAGACTTCAATGTAGACTCTGTTTTGCGGTGTTTCAACTAGTTAACTTTTAGTAACCTGCAATAAGGTATTAGAGTGCAAAAGATGAAAAAGCAGAACTTAAGATACAACGAAGTGGGGGTGTAGTATCAGGAGCTAAGTTCTGCTTGAGGTTAGGCTATGACCACTGGAACATATCGTTAAGATAGACCAGAGTCATCACTTCTATTTTATTACTCGATTGAGCTAGGCGTTGCTGAAAAAAGTACGCCATCATTGGCTTCTTCATTTCTTCCTCCTTTACGCTGACGAGTAAATTATGCGTATAAAAGGGGAGATAAAAAAGAGAGTGATTTTGTTGACTTTGTTCCTAATAACGTAAATATCTGGGGCTTTAAAGCCGAATTTGGAGGTTAATTGTGGAAAAGGGGAACAGATAATTAGGAAGTTTTCTTATTTTATTGCCGCCAACTTAAGTAAACTATTCCTATCCACAAACTTCACAGCTCTAAGGTTGATTCAGTGTCTGATCTCAATTTGTTTCGCTATTACCAACGATTACTCTCGTTTAGCGTTGGTGATGAAACAAAAACCACGTTACAGGACATTGCCGACATCATGTTCACTTCTTCTCGGCATGCTCGTAGCCTGCTAGCGCAGATGCAGCAGAAGGCGTGGTTGAGCTGGCACCCGAAAGCTGGGCGGAACCAACGATCGACTCTTATTCTGAATATGGAGTTAGACGTTTTAAAAGAGAGCTTGGCTCTTGAACGTATCAAGTTAGGCAAGTATGAAAAAGCACTGGCGATATTAGATGAAGACGAAATGGCATTTGGCCGTTTGTTAAAAACAACGTCTGGTGCTTCTGTTCAAGAAGGACAGCTAAATATTCAATTAACCTATAAGCGAATGTTTGAGCGCGTCGTTCCACATCAACTTCAGCGTAGCAGCGAACGTTTCTTATTAAGGCAAATCTATTGTTGCTTAGTTTCGAGTGATAACAATGGGAAAGTGCAACCAGAACTCGCACATCACTGGCGTTATGACGAAGACACCTACGAATGGACTTTCTACCTTCGTCCAGGTCTGACTTTTCATAATGGTAATTCCATTGATGCAGAAACAGTGGTTAGCTTGTTTGCAAAGTTGAGTTCACTACAGTACTACGAAAAAGAGTTGGCACATGTTGCTAACATTACTGCGCCAACGCCATTGAAAGTTGTTTTTAAGCTTAATCGAGCTGACTTGGGCTTTGCTGGACTTATTTCTGGAGTGAAATACGGCATTCAACCAGTAAGCCAAGTTAACGTAGCGAATAACAAGCTGGTGGTCGGAAGTGGCCCATTCTCTGTTGTCGAGCACAATGAAAGTCGTTTAAAACTGCAAGCATTTAATGGTTACTATGCATGTAGAGTTCTAACGGATTTGGTGACTATCTGGATTGTTAATGACGAGCAGATGGAGAACCCGTCATTGGCAGCAAATACGTTGCAAAGGGATACTTCGCCCGAGGAGGATTTGTGTGGACACTATATGTCGACGCAAAACCGAGAAAACTCATCGGCGAGCAAGCGTAGCCGAATAGAAGATGGTTGCTTATTCGCTTTATTTAATCAGCACGCTAAGCACAAACTCTCTTTAGCGCAGCGCCGTTATATTAGTGAGCTAATTCAACCTGAGCACTTGGCCGAAGTGATGCGTCGCGAGAATATTGTATTTGGGAGTATACCCGCTTATAACCTGCTACCAGGTTGGAAGCCAGTGCTCCGTCCGTTCAGTGAGCCGCTTAAGTTACCTAAACACATTACGATAGCCGGATATAACTATACCGCGTTGCGTCGCTGTGCGCGGGCTATTTCTAATCGTTTGGTGAGTGTTGGCAGTAAAGTAGAAATTGTTATGTATTCCTATCGTGAGCTGAACGAGAAAGCTAAGAATGGTGAGCTAAATGAGACGATGGTCGTGACGAACATAAACCTAGATGATAATCGTCATGCCTCAGCGTTCACGAACTTCTTCAGCAACGCTGTGCTATTCCACACTTTGGGAGAGAAGAACGCACAATGGTTAGATGAACAACTACAGAGAGTCAGATCTTTCGTTCCACTTGAGGACTACCTTAATGCATTGGAGCCAATTGCATCGACGTTGATCAGCGAATACTGGATTGCACCCATGTTCCACCATACACAAACTTTGCGTTTCCAAGGTGTTTTAGAAGACGTCGCTCTTACTAACTGGGGTTGGCCAGATATTCGCTCGGTGTGGTCTGCGGATTAACTGCCTTAGTTATTGAGCAAAGTGCTGCTTCACGAATTCAATGAAGGCTCTGGTTTTCGCCGATTGATAAATGAGCTGCGGATACACCAAGTACACCGCGTTGTGCTGGTGGTCGGTTTCTTCCGATAAAACCTGCACTAGACGGCCGTGCTCAACGTCTTGTTCGACAAAGTAACTTGCTAACCGAGCAATGCCATTGCCAGACAGGGCTGATTCTTTGAGTAAGCGGTTTTCATTGCTTGAAAGCCAACCTTGGGTTTGAACTGTTCCCGTTTTTAACGGCCACTCTTTTTGATGCAATGTGGTTAAGCATTGATGCTGTTTTAAATCCGCTAACGTCTCTGGCGTACCTTCTTCTTGCAGATACAGAGGTGAGGCAACCAGCCAGTGGTGGTAGTCCAAAAGGTGATGCGCAATCATATTCTCGGGCGGCGTTCTTGTTGCTCGAAACGCAAAGTCGACGCTGGTTTCCGTCAGATTAAACGCTTGATAGCTAGAAAGAATCTCGAACTCTACGTTTGGATGTAAAGCGCGAAACGCCACACACAAATCATGCAGCACCGCTTCGGCAAACATCTTGGGAGCAGTAAGACGAATCAGACCGTCTATTTGCTCAGATTGTTGACTTAAACTCTTTTCCATTTCCATTACGCGGCGTTTGAGATCTTCCGCTTGTGCAAAGATCGACTCACCCTCTGCCGTCAATCTCACGCTGCGTGTGGTTCGAACAATCAAAGGCGTGGCGAGTTCCGATTCCAATCGCTTGATTTGTTCCGACAGGTAACTTTTAGAAATGCCAAGTTGCTCCGCTGCCCTAGAAAAGTTGAGTGTTTGAGCCACTTCGGCAAACAGCATCAGTTTTTCGATTCTTTTGTAATCTGCCATCTTGATTGTTCGTTAACAAGGATAATGAATTCGATTTTACGGTATTAAACTAATTATTACGAACGGTAAGATGGTTAGAGTTAACTTAAGAAATTGAAAACGCAGAAATCGGGAAAAGTGAGAATAACGATGAACAATCCAACATTACCGCTCGCCAAAACCTTACCTAACGTTAGCCGCTTGGTCTTCGGCTGCATGGGACTTGGAGGGGAGTGGAATCGCAACCCATTAACCGCCCAAGATGAAAACCAAGCTTATGCCGCTGAAGAGGCAGCATTAGAGGTTGGCATCAATCTCTTTGATCATGCGGATATCTACAAATTCGGTAAGGCTGAAGAAGTGTTTGGGTGCATCTTAGCCAATGACTCAACCTTACGAGAGCGAATTTATCTGCAATCCAAGTGCGGCATCCGTCTAGGAGATGAGCAAGGTGTTAAGCAGTATGACTTCTCTGCCAAATGGGTGACGGCTTCTGTTGAGGGCATTCTTGAGCGCCTTGGCGTGGAAAACCTTGATGTTTTGATGCTGCATCGTCCTGATCCTCTGGTTGAATTTGAAGAACTGGGCACAGCGCTCCAAGCACTGAAACAAGCTGGCAAAGTTAACCACTTCGGTGTTTCTAACATGAACAGTGCTCAAATTGATCTTCTTCAACAAGCAACGGGCGAAGTTGTTGTGGCGAACCAGTTGGAAATGAGTCTGGCTAAGTCTGACTTCTTCAAGCAAGGTATGGGGCTTCCTTCGTCGGCATCTGACTACGTTGCGGGAACATTGGAACATGCCCGTAAGCACAATATCCAACTGCAAGCGTGGGGCAGTATGGCGCAAGGAAGATTCTCAGAGCGTGGCTTACATTCTGATGATCACAACACCAGGCAGACGGCGGAGATGGTGATGGCGCTAGCAGCTGAATATGGCGTGCCGTCAGAGGCGATTGTTTTAGCCTTCCTAACGCGTCACCCAAACCAAATTCAACCTGTTATTGGTACTGCAAACCCACAACGTATTCGCGCTTGTGCTCAAGTAGAAAACGTCACGCTATCACGTAGCCATTGGTATGGCTTGTTCGAGAAAACCCTTGGTCATGAGATCCCGTAGGAGAGAAAAATGAAATACGTACAAGTTCAAACTCTGATTCAAACGGCATTGGAAATTGCGACTGCTCGCAAGCAAAACATTGCGGTTGCCGTGGTTGATACGCATGGTGAATTGCTCGGCTTTGCCCGAATGGATGATGTGAGTGTGCAAGCAGGTTTGTTGGCACAGAACAAAGCTTACACCTCTTCTAGAGACCGTCAGCCTAGCGGCAATCTGGGTGCTTGGGCTCGTGAGACGGGTAAGCAGTTGAGTTATTGGACTGACCCGAAGATCACAGGCTTTATGGGTGGTGTGCCTATAGAACAAGAGGGGAAAATCGTCGGTGCAATTGGCATTAGCGGTTTGGCTGAGCAAGATGATGAAGCACTTGCGATGGAAGTATTAAACGCGCGTTGAGTATAATGTTTATCAGTAGGTGTGATGCTTTGTCCAGCTTTGTACTCCAAGTTCACAGGCTTCGTCGAGTCACAAAGCTATCTAATAGCCTGAAGTAAGCAGAAGTTGAAATCGCGAACTATGATTAATTTATTTGAAAGCTTTGAGGCCTAAATATGTTTCATAAGGTATTCGTTTCGCTATTTTTTGTTCTCCTCTCAGGCTGTGGTACGAGTGACAGCGCGTTAAAAGAGAGCGGTTATGATGAAGCTTATATCCAAGGCTTTCATGACGGTCGGCATAGTGGTATGCAAGAGGCAGGGAATGATTTTGAACACTATATTAAGGACGAAACAAGGTATCAAACCGACTCCGATTATCGGCAAGGCTGGGATGCTGGTGAGGTAGAGGGTAACAAGTTACAAAAGCAGGCGACCGCGATAGGACAAGGCATGATTGATAATTCATATGAAGAACGTGATGTCTTTGATCCTGATAAAGTGGCGAAAGATGCAATAAAAGGCGTTGATACATCGGAATTGAAAAGCCTAGAGTAACGGACTGATATAAAGAATAAAACTCGTCATTTGACGAGTTTTATTTTTGTCTAAACGATTCATGTTTCAACGCTCAACAGGGCATTCATCGTTTGGGTATGAGCAATGTCGTTAATCACCTTTCTTGTTCTTTTGTTCAAGGACTAACGATAATAGGCGAACGAGCAGGGACTGAGCTTCCGGTGAGAGCAATCTCGCCACGGCCGTTAGGTCATTTGCTGTGACATGCTGAACATCACGTACATCTAAAGCAATATCTAGGTCAGTCAAATGAAGCGAACGCAATATGGCACGATATTGTGAGAGTTTAAGATCGGACTCTCCGCGCTCGATCCTTTGATATGTTTTTACGCTCATTCCAGCGATGTTTGCCATTTGCTCACGGGAGAGGCCATTCGATTTTCGTCTTGCGATCAGTGCTTGAATTATAGGGTCTACCTGCATGTGCTCTCCTGAAAGGACAGTTTTGACCTAAACGGAGCAAGAAGTGGACCAGTTTAACCACCACATATTTACCTGCTTTGCAATCAGTATAAAAATAACTGTCTTATAAAAACGTAAATATTTTAGTCAGTTATTAACTCAATGGAAAAGTATCAATCATACAAATCAATAGAAACGAAAGCTTCTATTCGCAAAATGCAACGCATTTTAGATCATTTATTTAGTGAAATTGATCAGCAACATCGTGAGACTAAAGAGAATGTTGTGACACTGATTCAACAGTCACAACAGCGATTGATGAACTACAAAGAGCTTTACCTTCACAAAGAATCGATAAGTGAAGTAGAGCTGCGGATGGCGCATGAAAATATGAGTGAGACTGAGAAGCAGGTCGCCGATATGGGTATTCTAGTGTTAACTTATATCATTGGCGCGCTAGATAAAGCGTATTAACACAGTCGTAAAGTCGGGCGATACAAGATTTACGCAATTTCGATCAATTGATGACATCTAAAAGAAAGGATGCAAATGCTGGGGAACCACACCCAGCATTCGGACACTCATTTACCTATATTTTCGAACCGTAAATCAGTGTTTAGAGGTATGTGAACCGAACAGTGTCGGTACGCAGCGAATAATAGCGATATTGTCCGATCTAGGCTACGTCCTTGGAATCTAACACCTTCACTTAAACTGTAAATTAATCTGTACACCCAGCCAAATTGAGCCATTGAGCACGTTCTTCCTTCTCTTTAAGCGATAAAAGACTAATTAGTGACGAAAAAAACAACACATCTTAGGTAAAAGATAAGAGTTGTTAAAATATATCGCTATAAGATTGACCTTTTGCTTTTCAATCGTCCTGCTTATGCCTTACAATCTTTTCGAACCAAATCCATTCATAACGAATGGGGTTGATGAATTAAGATGAACAATTTTGCTTCGAACCCAAAGTTGCGCACATTTCATCAACGATGACATCGCCAAAAATGACTCTCAAGTGTTCATGTGCAAATGATTAACCACCTTTTGTTGCATGTTTTCTTAGCCATACAGGGCTCTTGTAACCAAATTTTGACTAAGTCGGAGCGTTTTGTTGTGTGCTTTAGATAAAGCACAACTGGTGAGAAATTAACGGATTGAATTTAGAGGTATTAACCGTGAACCTAAAACTTGTCGGCAGCTCCCTGATCGTTGCAGGTACTGCTCTTGGCGCTGGTATGCTTGCTATACCAATGGTGCTTGCTCAATTTGGCCTCCTTTGGGGCACTCTTCTTATGTTGTTCATCTGGGCTGGAACGACTTATGCTGCGCTGCTCCTTCTTGAAGCCAGTTGTAAAGTAGGTGGTGGTGTGAGCATGAATGCAATTGCTCGCGAAACGCTTGGTAAAGGAGGCCAGTTGGTAACCAACAGCTTGCTTTACGCCCTGTTAGTTTGTCTATTAATGGCTTACATCATTGGTGCGGGTGATCTCGTACAAAAAGTAACAGCCTCATTTGGGCTTCCAACATCTACGATCTCAAGCCAAGTCGGTTTTACTCTTTTAGTTGGTATCATTGTTTCGGCAGGTACAGGGGTAGTAGATAAGCTGAATCGCGGTTTGTTCCTAGGCATGATCGTAGCGCTGATCCTGACACTTTTTGCGCTTGCACCAAGCGTCTCGTTTGAAGGACTTGATGAGGTTGTGAGCGACGATAAAATGGCACTTATCAAAACCAGTTCGGTGCTTTTCACCAGTTTCGGTTTTATGGTCGTGATCCCGTCGCTTGTAACTTACAACAAAGAAGCGAGTAAAACACAGCTGCGTAATATGATTATCGTGGGCTCAACTATTCCGCTTGTTTGTTACCTATTATGGTTGTTAGCGGTTGTCGGCAATCTACCACCTCATGAGCTTGTTCAATACTCCAACGTAACAGAGTTGATCTCGGTACTAGGTCAGCAATACGAGGGCTTAGAGTTCATCCTATCCATGTTTACTGGTTTGGCACTACTAACGTCGTTCTTAGGTGTTGCAATGGCGCTATACGATCAAAATGCAGACCTACTGAAAGCAAGTAAGCCAGTGATTTTTGTTACTACTTTTGTGCTACCACTATTAGGTGCTGTATTTGCGCCAGAACACTTCCTAGCTATTCTCAGCTACGCGGGGATTATTCTTGTGTTTCTCGCGGTCTTTGTTCCATTATCAATGACCATGAAAGTGCGCCGAGTGCCGGTAGAAGATGACAATATTTATGAAGCTGGTGGCGGCGCAATGGGAATGAGCATGATCTTCCTATTCGGCTGTTTCTTGCTGTTTGCCCAAGCAGTATAAAATCACGCTAGCTTATTTAAAAACTGAGCCGCTTGTAGTCAAACGGGCGGTTTTTTTGTATTCATAGCCGAACCCAGACCACTCAAAGTCATCAGCATTTGTGATGTTTGACGTTTCTCTGATAATCACGGTTAGCGCTGACTTTTTAGTAAAACTCCTTAGCGAAAGGCTGACATGTACAGTGATTCACCCTTCTATTATATCGATGTTGATATGAATAAGAGGCTCTGTTGTGTCAAAGCAATTATCTTTTGCCATGGTTGGCGTTATGTTGTCTTTAGGTGTGTTGAGTACAGAAGCGGTGGCTGACCCGAAGCATAAGCATGGACATCGGTACGATCACCATCATGCGCATCACCACCATCATAAACACAAGCGCAAGCACAAGCATAAACACAAATATCGTGACGTTATTTATGTGGAGACCCGACGACCAAGGCGCAGTTACTATTACCATGACCGAATTCCTCGGAATAGTACCTACATAAAGATTGGAGATTTCACTTATCTAAAAGTGGACGACCGCTATTATCGTCGCTCTAATGATCGCTATATCCATGTCGAGTTCAATTAAACTTGAAAGGACACATAGTCGGCGTTCTTGTAATGTTGAGCTTAATAGCACCAACATGGCACATGTAACATCGACCAATACTAGGGTAGAGGGTTAAAAACAAAAACAGCGAGCCGGTGCTCGCTGTTTTTGCTTAAATGAGTGTTAGACAGTAAATCTATTTAAGATTTGATCTTGTTTATGTACATCTTCTTGTTGCGCCTGCATCGCGTCGTTGGTTCGATTTGCCGATTCGGCGACTTGAGTCGATAGGTCTTTAATATTCACCGTATTGTTGTTGATCTCTTCAGCGACGAGGCTTTGCTCTTCCGCTGCTGAGGCAATTTGCAAGTTCATATCGGAAATACGCTGAATCGCATCACGAATGCGTTGTAACGCACTATTTGCTAAATCCGCTTTTTCAACGGCCTCTATAGCACTACCTTTGCTTTGATGCATGGCATTTGCCACAGATGAAGCGCCAGATTGTAGTTGCTCAATCATAGTACGAATCTCTGTTGTCGACTCTTGAGTACGTTGTGCCAGTGTACGTACTTCATCTGCAACAACGGCGAAGCCTCGGCCAGATTCTCCCGCACGTGCAGCCTCGATTGCGGCATTCAACGCGAGTAAGTTCGTTTGGTCCGCAATATCGTTGATGACTTTTAGAATCGTTTCGATATTGGCGGTAGCAGATTCCAACACTTGTACTTCTTCGACTGCAAGGTCAATGCTATCGGAAAGCATGTTTATCGTTTGTGTCGATTCACCAACGATAGAAGACCCCTCAACCGTTGCTTGGTCGGCTTCTTTGGCTGCACTTGCCGCACCTTGCGCATTATTAGCAACCTCTGTCGCGGTGACAGACATCTCATGCATCGCGGTAGCAAGTTGTTCTAGCTCTTGCAGCTGAGTGTGAATTGCGCCTGCCGAGTCTTTTGCGCCCTCAGCGGTGATTTGAGTTCCGTTTAAAATTTGATCAGAAATACGTTTCGACTCAATGATTTGCTGTTGTAAGTTCTCCATGAACGTATTGAAGTTTGTGGCAAGCTCAGAAAACTCTTGGTCAGTATCTGTTTCGAGGCGTTGTGTAAGGTCGCCTTTCCCTGATGCTACATCTTTAATCGCATTGTTTAGCGTGTCCAAAGGACGCATGAGAGTGCGAATCAACAGAGTTAGGGCGATAATAGATGCAATCACGGCAATGATTGAATAAATAATAGCGTTGTTACGAAGCTCTCCTACGGCAGAATAGGCAACAGCTTCATCGATCACCGAACCTACGTACCAGTTCTCGCCAGGAATGTGAGTCAGGTTAACCATGTAGCGGTTGCCATCAATCTCAACATGTTGTGCTGATTGCGTAAGTTCGATTTGCGGGAGGTAGCTACCGACCTTCTCGCCGTTATACTTACTTTGAGGGTGAGCAATGGTTGTGCCATCAGCGGTGATCAGAAATAAGTAACCAGCATCAAACAGATTCACTTGGTTGACCAGATCAGAAAGGGTAGTTAATTCGAGGTCATAAAACATACCGGCTAAAAACTGGCCATTTTCTTTTACTGGCGTACCAACAGAGATGATAACGTTTTTCGAAGACGCATCGACGTACGGATCGGTTACGACCAAATCGCCTTTGCTCTTAGCTGCAATAAACCAAGGACGCTGACGTGGGTCGTAGTCTGGACCCGCATCCCAGCCGTCGTCATTTTCAATCACAAAGCCATTACTTTCATAACCAAAACCGATGGCAAGGAAGCTGCTTTTTGGCGTCGGTCTTTCAAGTATGTTTTGAACATAGCTATGTGAACTGGGATCAAGCTCAATCACTTCAGTAATGGAGCGAGCGAGATCCTTCTTTGCATTCATTTCTGATTGCACAGTGTTACCAACACTGGTCAATATCTCGTTGACACTTGAGTCGATTTGCTCCTGAGTTTGGGAGCGGATGGTCATAACTTGTTGTGTCGACAATAACGACACGGTAATTAGCAGCAAAAATGAAGAGGCTGTGACAACCTTATGTCTGAATTTCATGAGCTTTCCTCTGATTCTCCCGGTTGGTTCCACTTTGCTTTCGCCTCTTTTAAACCGAGCGAATTGGGCATAAAGAGAAACCTATTGTGTTTGGTTATATTTTTATCGACATCCTTGTCAAAAACATGAACTCATTTGTCGTCTTTTTTAACTAAATTTAAACAAAACGGTAGTTTACGTTAAAACTTGTGAGTGTGATCATGTTTGCGAGCTCGATTAATGAAATCGTCATAATGAAAAGAATTGCTTAACAAATAGTGGCATCAACTGGCTTTGCAGGTGAGGTGATGAAAATTTTGTTGGTGCTGGCAGGTGTTTTGTTGAAGTTTTGTCTTTGTAAATTATGAGCTTTTTACTAAAAGCCTAATGTGAACGGAGTTTTGGGTATAAAAAAGGCCCCGACGATGCGGAGCCTTTGTTTATTGACGTCTCGATTTTAGAAAATAAGATGAGCAACGCCAGCAATCACAGGTAACGTGATTAACGTACGTAAAATGAAAATTACGAAGAGCTCTACAATGTTTACTGGAATTTTGCTGCCTAACAGTAGGGCACCTACTTCCGACATGTAGATAAGCTGAGTTACTGACATTGCTGCAATAACAAAACGTGTCATTTCGTTATCGATTGAGGCCGCCAAAATTGCTGGAATAAACATATCTGCAAAGCCAACAACGATTGTCTGTGATGCTGCAACAGCTTCAGGGACTTGAAGTAGCTCTAGGTATGGGATAAACGGTTGACCCAGAATTGCAAATACAGGCGTGTATTCTGCAATCACCAATGCAACGGTACCAAGACCCATCACTACAGGTAATACGCCAAATACCATGTCGACTGCGTTGTGTACGCCTTCTTTAAATACAGACTGAACCGATGTGACTTGACCAGCACGCTTAAGAGCTAGATCCATACCCCAAGAGAATGTGGTGTGGCCTTCTGGCACTGCATCTGCGTCTTTATCTGGGTTGCTGCCGTCAATGTAGCGATCTTTCTTCAGACTAAGCGGAGGCAGGCGAGGAATGATAATCGCAGCTACGATACCAGCTAGACAGATAGCGCCGTAGAAAGGCAAAAATAAGTGCTCTAGTTTTACCTGAGCGATAACAACTAGGCTAAACGTGATCGATACTGCTGAGAAAGTGGTCCCGACAACAGCCGCTTCACGCTGAGTATAGAACTTATTTTCGTATTGCTTGCTGGTTAGCAAGATACCAACACTTCCGTCGCCTAACCAAGATGCCATACAGTCAATTGCACTGCGGCCAGGTAGGTTGAATACCGGACGCATTATTTTACTGAGTAACGCACCAAATAGCTCCAGAAGACCGAAGTTCAAAAGAAGCGGAAGCAGTAAACCCGCGAAAATGAAAACGGCAAACAGAGTAGGTAGGAGACCAGTAAGAACAAGCCCGCCAGTGTTTTCTTCCCAAATTGCTTTTGGACCCACTTGGAAAAACGTCATTAACACGGCAGCGCCGCCGATTAAACGAACAACGAGCCAAAGTGGAGATGGGTTGAAGAGACCGTTTAAAAAACCATTACGTAAAATTGCAGCTGGCTTAAAAATTTTGCAAAGAACAGAAGCAACGGCCATGAAAGCGATGATACTGGTGACGATAGCAATCAAGGTATCGCCTAACACCGCTGGGATGACTTTTGCCATCACGGCAACGGGAATGGTTAGGCCACCATCGTAAGAGATCGGAGCCATAAAGAGTAGAAGACCAATTAGGGAAGGGATGAAAAACATCCAAAAGTTGCCCTTAGGAGCTTCAGTAGCATTAGTGGTGTTATGCATAGTTGTCTCGTGTTACTACTAGTCAATACTTGCCATTTCCATGACATAAATATTCACTAAACATCCGTATTTAATCACAGTTTTGCGGAGGGTACCCGCAAACTGCATCCATTGCAATACTATTCATTAAATACATCTAGTTATTCAGCCGATTTGTCGGGTAATTGGTCAAATAACGTCTAAGTGTATGCGAATATGTTGCTTGTGTTAGAAAATTGTAGCACGAGGGGCGAATTGCGCAGTGAATTATGGGGCGCATTGTGACTGGAATAATAAAATGGTAAACAAATGTGATTTTGATCTAACTAACTTCTTTGCCAGAAATTCAGTTAGCCTTATCTATTCTAAGGTTTTTAGTGGTGTCAAAATACCGTTCAGCGTTTCTTGTACCGTTGCAGTGTGAACCTATTGAGCCAAATCCGATTGAAGCATGTCGCTTCAATCGGATCGAAATTTTATGCTTTTTGTTGACGGCTAAGTATGTATAGGTAACTCCAGTAAATCAGAGCTGTAGAAAAAGCCAATATTGCTGGGAAAACCAGCGTATATAAACCATATACCGTAAATAGAGCCGCTCCCGCGACGCCGCCAAACAAAAAGCCAAAGAAAATGAATAGGAATAATTTTGCTTTACGTCGGTCAAATTGACGACCTCTCAAGCTCTCTCCAATCATAATCCCTAGATCGGTGATGATTCCGGTCATATGTGTGGTTCTGACTACTGCGCCGCTAAACGTGGTGATCATTGCGTTTTGTAATCCACATGCTGCTGATGCTAGATATTGGCCGTACAAATCCCCTTGCACCAAAAAGCCCAAGCTGAGTAAGAGCAAGCTCCCTTCTATGCACAGTGCAACACCATATCTTCGCCCTAGTTTTAACGCACTGCTTTCAATAAAAAAGCCGCTAAAGGCAGCGCCAATCAAAAAGCTAAATACGATGAAGAGCAGGTGAATGGAGCTATCCACACCTGTTAGCAAGCTGTTCCCTAGCTGAGTTACGGTTCCCGAAAGATGAGTTATCGCTTGGTGTTGAAAGCCGAGAAGACCAACGGCGTTGACGCAGCCCGCGAGAAGAGCTAGTAGAAACGCGCCATATTCCACCCAACGAGGAAGTCTGGAAATCACAATAAACCCCAACCAAATATTAGGAGCCGATTATAACGCTCACACCGAGTTACGAAACCCTTTACAGTAAAACTCGATTGATCATTCTCAAAAAAATCTCACTTATAGGTCGTTTGTCCGAGCCAAAGTAAATACGTGAACGCGGATTGCTCGCTAGCAGATGTGTTCCGTTGTGCATTCGAAACTCACCCACCCGTGTTTCATTTGTTCATAGACTGAAACGGTAGGTTGGTGGAACTCTTTATCGGTAAATAGACCGACGGGAATGATCATGATTTCCGGGTATGCAGAAACGAACAACCTCATTGTCGTGCCGCAGGATGGACAAAAGTCATACTGAACCTCACTGCCATCATCGCCAATTCGGGTATAGCTAGTGACTTCACCGTTTAAAGTGACGTGCTCTTTTTCAAAGCGAGCTTGTACCCCAAAAACACTGCCAGTTCGTTTTTGGCATTCGAAGCAATGGCAGACAGACGTGTGGGTGGGCTCTCCCTTACAACGGATCTCAACTAAACCGCAGGCGCACTCGCATGTATGAATGGTTTTTGTCATCGTGATTACCTATTTGTCCCAATACACCAATAGACCTAGAGCACAGAGCTTGTGTCACTAGCTCGTTATGAGCTCTGGACTTGAAACTATTTGGATACAATCAGTTTAGTTGAATTTTGAAACACTTGAAGAGGTGAAATCATTTGGGTATACAATGGTATACTCGCTTTTCGTTTATACCTTGAAACAAGGAACTCTTCATGACTCACAAAAAAATCCTGCCGATACCACTTATTCTACTTATTCCAATCGTTTTATTGGTTGTGGTTGTGATCGCAGGTGTTTATCGTTTTAGTTTGTCTGATGACGAGATCATGGCTAAGTTTCCTCAAACAGAAGTAGAAACGAACGTTATTGTGCAAGAGACGCTTGGTATCACTGCACGTAATCCTTGGACGATCCAAGTCCCCGAGCAGGGTGCGGTCACTTTTCTTGATGAGTGGGATAAAGAAAACGGCTATTTGATAGGTGACTATGATGCAGGTGCGACGAAAGGTCAGGTACTTGTTCCAACTGCGTCGATTAGCCAGCGTGAGATTGAAGGTGTTTCATGGGTTGTTGCACCGATGATTGTAACGACACAAGGTAGCGGTTCGTTTAACTATGTTGGCTTGTTCAAGTTTGACCCCGTGCCGAGCAGAGTTGTCCTTTTAGACAGTATTTTTGTTGGTGACCGCGTGAAATTTACTCAGCTCGAATGGAAAAGTGATACAACTATCACGCTTTCATATTTAGCGCACGGTGACGATCAAGCAATGGCAGACACGCCAAATCAATTCAATTCATCCACATTACAGCGTGTAGGGAATAACTTACATATGCAACAGTGATGAATTTTTTTTGAGTTCTGTAAAAATTCAGTATTTTCTGCGCTAGATCTCGAAATTTCCTAGTGATTTCTTATTCGGGAATGCATAAGCTATGAGCCTTGTTTGAAAGGAGATAGTAATTCCCGTGTCTACAAATGAAATTACAAGACGGTTGCCGAATCTGACAAGTCGTAGAGCGCTGCTGTTATACTCCTTGCCAGTTTTAGTTGCGATTGGTGTTTCTCACTCTCTCAAAGAGTCATCTTTAACCAAAACCATCGCATTGAACCTACCTGAATCTCAGGTCGTTGAAAAAATTCTTGATGCGACAACTGCCGAAGTTGTCACTCCCCCGAACTTCGAATATCAAATCCAAGCAGGTGATAACCTAAGCACTATTTTTAGTCAGCTCGGTTTCGGTTACAGCTCGTTAATGAAAGTAATGGAAACGGATTTGAACTACTTGGCACTTGATACACTTAAGCCGGGCAATACGCTCCGTTTCTGGCGTGATGATGCGACAGGCGAGTTAGCGAAAATGGAACTGCAATTTTCTATTGCAGATAAAGTGGTCTACAAGCTGAATAGTGATGGTAGCTATGACTTTACTGATATTTCCATTCCTGGCGTGTGGAGCCAAGAACCTTTAGTTGGCGTTATTCAAGGCAGTTTTTCTTCTTCTGCGAGTCGTTTAGGTTTAACGTCGGCGGAAGTGAGTCAAGTCGTAAGCTTACTCAAAGAACAACTTAACTTTGGACGTGATCTTCGTGCAGGTGATCGATTTGAAGTTGTTCGTCGCTCACAAAGCATCAATGGTGTACCAACAGGTAAGAACGAAATTGAGGCGATTAAGATTTATAATCGCGGCCGCGAGATCACCGCTTACCTTCATACTGATGGTCAATTCTACAATGCCAAAGGTGAAAGCTTACAGCGCGCATTCCAGCGTTACCCTGTAAGTAGTCGTTGGCGTATCAGTTCTGGCTTCAACCCTAATCGTTTACATCCAGTAACGGGGCGTGTTGCGCCGCACAACGGCACTGACTTTGCTGTACCAACCGGTACACCAGTCGTTTCTACTGGTGATGGTACAGTGATCATGACTCGTAAACACCCTTATGCGGGTAACTACGTGGTTGTTGAGCACGGCAGCAAATATAAAACCCGTTACTTACACCTAAGTAAGATTTTGGTGAAGAAAGGGCAAAAGGTTTCTCGAGGCCAGCGTATCGGTCTTTCTGGTAAAACAGGTCGAGTGACTGGGCCACACCTTCACTATGAGTTGATTGAATACGGCCGTCCAGTTAACGCTATGCGAGCAAATATCCCAATGGCGAGTTCTGTTCCTAAGAAAGAGATGGCTACTTTTGTCGCGAACAGAGATGAAATGGATAGACTATTACGCGATAAAGAGAAAGCAGTGCTGTAATAAAGTACTTCGCTCAAAAAACAAAAAGAGACTAAGCATAGCTTGGTCTCTTTTACTTTGTGCATTAACTAGATTTGAATTCTATGACAGCAGTCTGTTCAGTACGTTAGGCACTCCGCACTTCACGTTCATTTATCAGGTGTACGATTTCTTCAACACTGTGTGGACGAGAGTAAAAATAACCTTGGATGTAGTGGCAGCCCATTTCAATTAACTTTTGTAGTGCTCTATCGTCTTCTACGCCTTCGGCAATCAAATCCACATCAAGCAGCTCTGCCAATTGCGCTATCAAAAACACTACTTGTTCAGAGGTTGTATTTGAGAGCATGTTCTGCACAAAGGTAGCATCGATTTTGATGCTATCAATCGGATAATTGTGTATATAGTTCAAGCTTGAGTATCCCGTACCAAAATCATCCAGTGCGACTTTAAAACCCAAGTATCGCAACGAGTTAAGTACCATCTGTTCACGGCCACTTTGTGAGAGCAAGACGGTCTCGGTGAGCTCTATAACAAAGTCTTTTGCTTCGTGCTGATACTTTTCAACCATGTTGGTTAAGTGATTAATATAACGGTTGGAATCAACCAGCTCATACGCTGAGCAATTGATGGAGAGTTTGACTTTATAGCCTAGGTTCGCTTCGAGTTCTTGCTTTGCGATACACGCGAGTTCAATAATCCGTTCACCTAACTCGATAATCAGGCCTGATTGTTCGGCAGCTTCAATGAACTCCGCTGGAGAGATATTTCCATAGATATTGCTATTCCAACGAGTCAAAATTTCAAAGTAATTCCAGCGGTCGCTCGTGATATCAACGATCGGTTGAACCACTACATACAACTCATCGCTGTCTTGTATATCAGTACTTAGCTGGATTCGCATTGCCTCAATAAGCTGCGTCCTACGGTGGTATAACGCACTAAGGTGTGTGTCGTAATGCTGAATCCGTGTATCGCGGTGTTTTTTACAATCTTTGAGAGCGAGACTGGCATTCAAAATCAGCTCATCGCTGTTCAACATATGTACTGGGGCACGTGCAATACCAATACTAACGGTGAAAGAAATCCGGTTAGATTTGTCGCTGTAGCCGCTTTCAATTTTGTCGAGTACTTCCTGACACACGGCGACAGGATCTTCGTCGTACGTGATGAAGGCGAATTCATCTCCTGCAACACGGAACGCATTGTTTGGCGACGACAAGCTCTGTTGAATGGCGTTAGCTGTGAACTTAATGATTTGGTCGCCGATATAGTTTCCGTTGATATCATTGATCGATTTGAAATTATCGATATCAAGATACGCCAAACTGAATGGGCGAGTCGCCTGCTGCGTTAATGTCTCCAAGGTATCAGCTAAACAGCTACGGTTGAGCAGTCCAGTTAGGTTATCATGCGATACCTCATAGCTAAGCTGATTAAGAAGCTTATCTGAACGTTCACTGACCCACTTTTCACGTAAGCTATGAATAATGACATTGGCATAAAATCGGTGGAAGTCGAGGATATCTTGCGCTTCTTTCGCGTGGATGCTTCGGGTAAAGGTAGACAGTAAAATTCCCAGAACTTCGCCATTTTGTGTCTTCAATGGCAGGCCAATGTAAGCTTGAATGCCATCTTCTTGAAACATCTGATCTTCAGGAAAACGCTTGTATACCTGGTCTTGATAGAAAATATGTTCGCCAATGTCTTTCGCCACTTTTTCACAGGGGGTGCCTGAAAGGTGGTAGCTTAGGTTGTCTGTAATTTTTCCATTGCTGGCGAAGGAAATGGTATGAGCCGAATGCTGAAGATGCGCAACTTCTACAACGCAAGTGCAATGGCTCTGCAAGTGTTGATGAATATCTAGCGTGACTCGGTTTAGCTGAGCCGTGCCGTTTAGCTTCAATATCTCATCAATTTTGTGGAAACTGATTTGTACCTGACCCATCGAGCATTTCACCTAGCGTTGTTATTAACATATCGTGTAAGACACGACGAATTATTATTTGATATGCATCAAATAAACTATCGGTTACTAAGGCAGATTTTTCAAATTTTGTGAACGAACAAATCATTATTTTCATGTTTTTATGCTTGAACCTTTTAAAGGTATAGCGATAAAAACGCTAAGCTAGGCGCGCTTCTCCTCTTCTAATCGTGATTTGAGATAATCGAGGAACAGCTTAGTCCGGGTATGCTGATAATCCAGCTTTGGATAGTAGGCATATACAGTGGCTTTATCCGCTGTGATATCGGGCAGGATAGGGACTAACGCGCCGGATTTGAGATCATCTTTGATCATGACGTTGTTCGTCATCAAAATACCCATGCCTCTTTTGGCACCATGAAACAGCGCTTCTGGGTTGGTCGTGGCAAAGTTACCGGACAAGCTGATACGTTTGCCTCGATTTGTTTTGATTTCTCGTGAGGGTTTTTCTCCCCAAATCAGGACATTATGCTCTGTCAGATCCTCAACGCATTGTGGGGTGCCGTATTTATTTAGGTAACTAGGCGCAGCGTAAAACTGGGCTTTATGTTCGAAAAGCGCAGTGGCTTTGAAACTCAGAGAGTTCAGTTGCTCTAATTCCCGGCTAATAAACAGGTCTAAGCTTAGCTCTGGCAATTGACCTGGTAGCGTTGTTGTTAATTGAAGTGTGATATCTGGATATTTATCAAGAAAATCATCAAGATAATGAACTAGAAATTTAGAACCAACGGCCAACGTTGCCCCAATCTTTAATAGCCCCGCTGGTGATTGGTTGACTGAGCGAGTTTCATCTAATACCGATTGCCATGAATCAAGCTGACTTTTTGCTCGTTGATAAAACAGAGCACCAGCTTCAGTTTGGCTAATTGAGCGGGTCGTACGTTTGAGTAGTTGAACGCCAATTTTATCTTCTAGCCATTGAACTCGCTTACTGATAGCTGAGCTGGTGGTATTGAGTTTCCGCGCTGCGGCATTAAAGCTACCTTCTTCGACCACACGAATATAACTCTTCACGCTTTGAATCCAGTCCATTGTATCTCCTTGGGAATTAATTCCTTTCCAACTTAGCTGATTATCATCTTTGAGTATCAAATATACACTGTTTGCCATCAATCTGTCACAAAATAGGAGGAACGTTTGCGTAAAACACCATTGTTATTAGCGATGATGATCATTGCCACAGGCCAAGTTGGCGTTAGTATTTATCTTCCTTCTTTGCCATTGATTGGTCATGACTTGAATTTGCCGCAACATTCGATTCAGAATCTCGTCACGCTATTTCTCGTTGGCTTCGGTATCTCTCAGCTTTTTTACGGCCCATTGTCTGATGCGATTGGTCGTCGGCCGGTGTTTATTCTGGGGCAAAGTGTATATCTAGTTGGTACGGTTATTTGCATCGCGTTTTCGGACAACATTGTTGCCCTTGAAGCGGGACGGTTACTGCAAGGCCTAGGAGCGGGCAGCGCTTCGGTACTTGGTCGGTCAGTACTGCGTGATAGTTATGACGGTATGCAACTAACCAAAGCGCTATCTTATATTTCAGTCACTGCTTCAGTGATGCCAATTATTGCTCCGCTGTTTGGTGGCTGGATCGCTTTTCACCTGAGTTGGCATGCTGTCTTCGTGTTTGTGCTGATTTACTTAATGGCAATTTTTACACTTGGTTTATTAGTGCTGCCAGAAACGCTGCCTTATCCGAAGAGAAAATTTAAAGTAGGCGAAGTAAGCGCGAACTATTTGCGTCTGTTAACGAATACACAAGTGATTGGTAGTGCGAGCTACAACTGGCTTAGTTATTTATCGGCTCTGGTTACGCTCTCCTTGTATCCATTTTTAATGCAACAAGAGTTAGGATTAACGGCGGCAGATTACGGCTCTTTGATGATCATACCGTCAGTTGGTTTGCTGACGGGTAGCTTAGTGCTGAATTTGATCAATGCTCGTTACAAAGCTCAGCAAATCTTGCTGATGAGTTTCGCGATTGTTGCTGTTGCTGGCTTCATGTTGTTGGTTACCCCCTTCAGTGTATTTTCATTGCTGACGGCATTCACGTGTTTAAGTTTTGCCCAAGGAATGTCATTCCCGGTATCGATCAGTTTGCTACTTTCCCCACATAAGCAACAGGCAGGCGCGGTTTCTGCGCTATCTGGTTCTATTCAAATGTGTTTAGCAGGTTTGTTTGGTGGGTACTTAGTAGACTCATGGGTTACGAATCAGCAGCAGCTTGGGGTGTTTTATTTGTTTATTGCGTTACTTTCTTGCTTTGTTCTTGTACTAAGCCAATTTCGTAAAGTGCCAGAAGGGACGGTTCAAGCAGAAACTTCCATCTGAATATACTTGCAACCAGAAGGTCGGCTTTCTAAAATGCGCAGCTAAATTAAGTCTGGCCTGTTGTGTATATTGAATGACTTGGTTTGAAAGGAAGAGGGCGAACCTTGATACTTCTCTCAAGCTTGGAATACATTTCTGCCCAATGGCTATCCGATCTCTAATCGTTAGGTGAAAGAATGCAACAAAACGAATTTGAAACACTGGTAAAAGAAATTACTCAGCAAGAAAGCATGCCAAAGGCACTTGAAATCTTGAAGGCGTGTGAGGAAGAAGAAGTTGCACAAGCGGCGCAATCCCTAACGGGTCAGTTTGGCCTTGCAGAAGTTGATGGTGAGAAACGTATTTACCATATTACCACTCAAGAAGATGAGTCCGGAGAAGAGCAAGAATACGTAGAGCACGTCATGAATGAAGGCGATCACTTGATCAAGTTTGCTGCGTGGTTCTTTGAAACATTCTTTGAAATCAAACAGAAAGATACGTACGTCGCAGCGGGAAAAACATACCAACAACCTAAGCGATAGACGCTCATTTCAAGAAATCCACGAAAATCAAACTGAAAGTTAATTACAAAATAAATGTGACTGGAGTCTTGTTTTTATCTAATTGTGGTGTAAAATTACAACATAGTTAAGTCAATACATTCAGGAGAAGGTCATGGGTAACGAACTTGGTGGTGCTTATATTGGCCAGATGATTGCAAAAGACGCGATGCACAAAGCGCTTTACGGTAAAGCGAAGAAGAAAAAAGCTTCTGTTTTTGCTCGTGTTATTAAAAAACTGGCGAAATAATTTAAAAAGCCCTGATTGAAAAATCAGGGCTTTTTGCTTTTCTCTGTTTTGTTGTTAGTAAGTAGCCAACATATTGCACTACATTGGCAAAACGCTACTCAAAGACTGATGACATTTAAATCTAGAATTACGCGGATTGGCTTGGTATCTCCACAACATTGTTAGGCACTTTATCTAGCCCCTTTGCTGATAACCACTTTTCTAAATCGTCAGCGCCTCCAATATATTTTCCATCTAACCAGATTTGCGGCACTGTTACCGGTGTTTTTTCGCCAATGATGGCTTTTACTTCAGGAATCATGCGGTATAAGGCGGCGCTGTCTTTAACTACATCATGGTACTCATACTGAACGCCAGCCTCGTCAAGTAATTGTTTGGCTTTGACACAGTAAGGGCAAGTTGCTTTACCATAAACAATGTTGCCTTTTAGCTCATCGCGTTTTACCCACTCAGCAATAACAGACTGTACAAGCACACCCCGATTCAATGCTTCTCCTTGACTGATAACTTTCCCTTCGACAAGAAGAATGGGTGCATGCCAAGCACCAGCTTTTAATGGTTCCCACCAGTGCGATAACCAATCTTTTACTTCAAGTTCAACGGGCACATCGGCTAGTTCGTTTTCAAAAGTATCCTTTAAAATATCCTTGGTTAATGTACATTCACCACAAGGAATATTGACTTTGAATGGGCCCCAACTACCAGCCCAGCGATACAGTGTAATTTTGATTGGTTGACTCATATGGGTTCCTCATTTCCTTTCCTGAAAATATAGAACTTTTAAATTAGATTTTTCTTTCAACTAACTTTGTCTTTTTCGCTTCCCAATGCGTAATAAACGCAATAGATGCAATAATAATCGCAGCACCTAACCATAAACGACCAGGTGGCACCCAACCAAACACCAACCAACCAGCAACAACATTCAAAGGCAGTTTGGCGTGATCAAATGGTTGCACAAATGAGGTGTCTGCTACTGCATATGCTTTAACGATAGCCCACTGAGCGAGTGCTGTAAGTGCACCTGCGGCTAAAAGCACACCCCATATCGTCCACGTATCTGGCATAGTAAACGTCGGTATCGCTAACAAGATATTAAATGGCGTTATCAGCAGTAACAAATAGACGACCATGGTTGAAGGCGGATCGTTTACCGACATTTTTTTAACCATTAATGAATACGCTGCCCAGAAAAATGCGGCGCCAACAGGGAGCAGGGTCGCCCATGTAAATGAGTCTGCCCAAGGCTCAAGAATGATCATGGCACCAACAAACCCCGTCAATGTAGCGAGCCAGCGTGCAGTACCTACTTTCTCTTTGAGTAACAAGCCAGAACCAACTGTGGCAAATAACGGGGAGGTCATGAGAAGTGCAATACCTTGCCAAATTGGAACTGGGTAAGCGAGAGCCCATAACCAAAGTTGAATCCCGATAACAGAGAGAAAAATGCGGAATGCATGCCAGCCAAAGTGTTGGGTTCTTAAAGAACGTCTAATCCCAAGTGTACGTAGGTAGGGCAGAATAACAAATAAGGCGATTGCATATTGGAATAACGCAAATGTGGTGGAGGAGACACCAAAGTTGATGCTAGCAATTTGGGCGAAGCTGTTCACTATGGCGAATGCCAAGCCAGCTGTTAGCATCCAGGACGCACCTTGAACAGGATGATGATTCAATTGAAAAATTCCAGTTTGATAGAGGTGGCGGGATCATACGTCCTATTGTTTTTCGCGCCAATAAAAAAATGCCTCCCAGAGGGAGGCGACATTACCAATTCAAAGGACGTGCCTGTTATAACAGGTACAAAGAACGAGAAGCACAAACGCTGCCATGCATTTGCATAAATAATATTGCAGAACACGTGCCAACTTTTATATGTTTGATTTTAAATGGTTTTTTGGTTTTTCTATGTTGTCGATTAGATGAAATGCACTAACTTAGTGATCAATCGCATTAAAAGAGGGCAGAAGTAGGCGTCGTTACGCTCGTTTTTCATTGCTGAGCGATGCTTGGATAGTGTGAAAACTTATCGAGTTGTGTTGGGTTAAATAAAAAATGGCCAGCAAAGGTGCTGGCCAAGTGGACTCGCTCTTAGGACAAGAGTGAATTAGAAATCGTAACGTACGCCTAGGCGCAGTGTATCTTCGCCTTCTGTTACTAGACCTGTTGTTGCATCTTTTGCTTCATCAAGTTGGTTGATGTAGTAAGACAGGTAAGTACGGAAGTTGCTGTTTAGTTTGTAGTAACCAACAAGCTCGATACCTTCAACGGTGTCGTACTTTGAACCGTTGTCTGGATCATTCTCTTGAGCTGTGTATAGAGCTGCAAGTGTCACTTTGCTTGCTACTTTGTAGCTTGCGACTAGCTCGTAAGCCGTAAAGTCTTCAGAGTCAGTCAGGGAACCTTGAGAATAAGTACCTGCTAGGTAAAGGTTGTCCATCGAGTAAGCGATACCACCTAGAATTTGATCTTCAGAGTTATCTTTATCTACATCGCCACCAGAGTATGCAAGACCAAAGTCGAGGCCCATTGGTAGTGAGTACATTCCAGAGATGCCGTATTTATCTTCGTTATCGCTAGAGTTTGCTTGGTAGGTTGCTTGAAGTTGTAGTGCATCAAACGCCCCACGGTATGCGAAAACGCTGTCTTGCTTATCAGACGACGAATCAATAACTTGCTGAACACCAGAGAATTCAGTGATATCCGTCATGTCAGAGATGATGACTGCAGCCATGTCTTGACGACCTACAGAGAAAGCACCGATATCAGAGTCGACGCCTGCATACATGTAGCGGTTTTTGAATTCACTCTTGCCCGTTTTTTGTTCGGCTTCGTAAACACCGAAAGCAGAAAGACCGTTGCCGATGTCTGTTTTACCTTTTAGGTTAAGACGAGCACGGCTTTTATCTTCCATAGAACCTTCAACTTCAGCACCGTCTGAACCGATGAAGTCACCACGAAACTCAACGCGGCCGCCAACTTTTAATTCAGTACCGTCGTTTTTGTATACAGTTGCTGCGAATGATGGTGCTGATACCAATGCTGTAAGAATTGCAGTAGTTAGTGCTGCCTTTTTCATTTTCTTATTACCCTAGTTGTAATCGATGGGCTTTCTTGCCCGATGTGTTGATGACGCTAAGGTAAAGGCTGAAAATGAAAGATAGATTTCTGTTAAGTTATGATTTGATTGCACTTTTATTGCTGGCAAGAATATGTGCCCCTTCTCATACCACTTATAAAAAGAAAGGTTTATCTTTTTTGAGGTTTTTTCCTCTCCGTTAAAGACTGTGTTTTTTTCAAAAAGTTCCTGAATTGCTTCTTGACCCTAAATGTAAGTAAACATTTCAATTTGGCAGGGAAGTTTGGCCTAAAAATAGCGAATCATCAGCTATTTGTGAGCTAACTCTCTCTAAAGCATTTCTTATTGTAAGGTTTTTATTTCTCGATTTCTTGAAGGCTAAGTAAACGATTGCTTTTTAGGTTTTGTCTGAGATCTTTTCACTCGGTTGTCAGGAACTAATCAAATAAAGTGTCGGCAGTTGTTACACAAAGGTAAAACTAATCTGGTGGAAACGATGCCTCGGATAGCCTTTGTATTCCTCTCTTTGTTCATCATTTCGTTTTTACGAAAGTGAACCAAAGCCGGGTCTAAAACTGACTAACCAACTAATAAGTAATGGATTTAGAAATGAATAAAAAATTATTAGCAGCGGCAATCGCGGCAGCAACCTTCGGTACTCAAGCAGTTGCAGTGGAACTATATAATAACGATGGCACAACATTTTCGATGGGCGGCCACGTTTCTGTTAATTTAAATGGATCAGAGCAAGGTGACACGGATGTGGGTACTAACTCTCCTCGTATCAATATCTCTGCGACACAGGATTTGGGTAATGGCTTCACCGCAGACGCACGTGGTGAATGGGCGCTAAACTACTTAGACGGTGGTGAAGAGTCGTTTAAAACTCGTCTAGGTTACTTAGGTGTAACGCATGAGGTTTATGGTCGTGCAGTAGGTGGTACGCAATGGTCACCTTACTACGATGTCGCAGGTATTGCAGATATGCCAATCGCGTTTGCCAACGACTTCATCTATGACGATCATGGAAACCTTGGCACTGGCCGTGCGGATAAAATGCTTTCTTACCGTAATGCCATCGAGCTGGGTGAAGCGGGTGTGATCAACTTTGGTCTTGGTTGGCAGGGTGCAAACGATGATTACACGCGCAACGATGCTGGAGTTATAACTGGCGGTGCTAAATACGATGACCGTGTGCAAGCTGCGCTTTCTTACTCAATCATGGGCGCTAAAATCGGTTACTCTTACAATGGCGGCGATTTCCAGCACCCTGCATATGCAGGTAAGCACACGGCGGAATCACACGTTGTATCAGCATCTTACGGTGCGTACGGCCAAGGCCTATTCCTTGCTGCAGTTTATGGTTCAAACGAAAACATGAACTTCAGTGCAAAAGGTGACCGTTTAGAAGAAAGTGATGCGTACGAGGCGATCATCGCATACGCTCTGGCGAACAGCCTAAACTTGAGTGTTAACTATGAAATGGTGGAAGGTAAAGAGTTTAAGAACTCTAAAACAGAAACTGCTCGTGAAGAAATGGCACTACAAGCAGAATACAACTTCACGCCTAAATTTGTTGGTTACGCGGGTTACCAGTTTGACCTAAATGACGACAATGGTCGTGAAACTGATGACAAATGGGCGTTAGGTGCTCGTTACTACCTATAATAGGGTTTAGCGAGAACTATTATTCAAGCTCATTGATCTAAAGCCAGCCTCGTGCTGGCTTTTTTGTCTATTTGTTTTACAAATACTTTGCTGTTTCAATTAGATGATACAAAATTCAAAACGGGGTGAATGTCTTATTTTTTACACTAGAGGTTGCTATTTAGTGTCGTTAAGTCAATAGGTTAGATTATGATGGGATTTTTGTTTTGCAGGGAAGAATGATGAGTGTTATTCAAGTTGAAGAAAAGAAAGTAGAAGTGGGTAAAGTGCTTTGTGTTGGACGAAATTACGTTGAACACATTCATGAGCTTAATAATGCAATGCCTGAGCAAATGGTTGTATTTAATAAACCCGCAACCTCCGTATCAACAACTCTGCGTTCATTCCATCAAGAGCCCCTTCATTATGAGGCTGAAATCTGCTTTTTGATCAAGGATGGACGTTATTCAGCGGTTGGTTTGGGATTGGATCTGACTAAGCGTGGTTTGCAATCCTCGCTTAAAAATCAGGGGTTGCCGTGGGAGCGAGCTAAGGCATTTGATGGCTCTGCTGTGTTTAGTCGGTTTGTCTCTTTGGATAACATTGATATCAATGATCTTAACCTTGAGCTCTTAATCAACTGTGTTCGTGTACAAAAAGGTCACGTTAACCAAATGCTCTATCCGCCGCTAACTATCC
This sequence comes from Vibrio sp. 2092, assembly GCF_033339635.1. Taxonomy (NCBI): domain Bacteria; kingdom Pseudomonadati; phylum Pseudomonadota; class Gammaproteobacteria; order Vibrionales; family Vibrionaceae; genus Vibrio; species Vibrio sp. 2092. Next base: position 111,740 of record NZ_JAWOUY010000009.1, read on the forward strand.
TGGATGAATTAACCAGTTACACAACACTTCAAGATGGCGATGTAGTGATGACTGGTACACCAAAGGGCGTTGGTGAGGTACATAAAGGTGACATCTTCCTTGGTCGATTAAAGTGTGGCGATGTCACCTTGTTGGAGATTGAGTGGTTGGCGGATTAAAGCCAAATTCGTAGAACGAGAAATACCACCATACTGATAACCGTCGTTAAAAGAACATTTTTAGTAAAATACGCGATTAAAGCAGCCAGTACGGCAGCCAGTAAAAATGGGTTTTGCACATTGACGCTGAGCTCCCCATCGGGAATGAAAACGATCGGTGCCCAGATCGCAGTCAGTACTGCGGGGCTAGCGTAATTGAGTACTTTTTGAGTGCGCGTCCCTAATCGCAATGGTAGCTTGGGTTCTAAAAACAAGTAGCGGCTGGTGAAAACAAGTACCGTCATCAGCAAAATAGCCAACATGATCATTAGCGTTTCTCCTTTACTTGTTCCGCAAAGTAACCAGTAAGCATGGCTAAAATGCTCGAAATCATCAAACTTCCCTCAATTTGATAATAGGTTAGGGCAACTGAGCTCACCAAAGCCACAATAACACTCGCGAGCACCGCTGCATTTTTAATGGTGGGTACTACTATCGCGATAAAAGTAGCGGCTACAGCAAATTCCAAACCCATTTCGTTCAGTTCAGGGATTAGACTTCCCGCAATAATGCCCGTCAATGTCGCGACATTCCAAAACAGGTAAAAACTCAGACCAGCCCCAAGTGCATACCAGCGATTAAATTGTTTATCGGAATGGTGGCCTACAATCGCAAACAGCTCGTCAGTAAGTAAGAAGCCGAGTGATAATCGCCATTTTAGAGGGAGCGGTGCAATTTTACTGCGCATCGATACACTGTAGAGGAAGTGTCGAGAGGTGATAAAAAACGTTGTCAGTAACATGGTCACTAGACCTGCTCCCGTTTTAATCATTCCCATCGCGACGAGCTGTGCAGAACCTGCGAACAAAATGGCGGATAGTGCTTGTCCTTCCAAAGGGTGAAGCCCAGTATCAATTGCGAATGAGCCTGCGAGTAAGCCCCAAGGGAGCACTGCGATACTCAGAGGCATCATCGCAAGTGTACCTTGCCAAAATAGCGTGGCTTTTGATTCTTTTTTTAACGGCAAAGTGTGGTCCATAGTTTCTTCTTATTTATTCCTAAATCAGATTACCAAGATAGCTCGGTAGTCGCATAACGCCTTGTACAATATTGCTGCTTTAGCTGTGACGGACGTATTGGCCGGGAGTGACGCCCATGGCTTTTTTAAAGTGTCGATGCAGATGGCTTTGATCATGGAAGCCGCATTCTTGTGCCACGTCTGAAATTTTTTGTCCCATTTTTAGTAGCTTCTTCGCCATACGTAAACGTTGCTGAATTTGATAGGCATGAGGCGGAAAGCCAAATTGCTTTTGAAATTCTCTCAGCAGATGAAAAGGGCTTAATCCAGACAGCTTCGCGAGTTCTTCTAGTGAGACGTCCGTTTGTGGAAAGTCTTCCAAAAATTCTCTGACGAGCTGCACTTGTCGCTGAGCTCTGGTTGATTCTTTCAGTGGTGCCCGATGAGTGCTGTGTTTACTGGCTAGCTTGATCAACGTGCCGTAAACTAAAGTTTCTCTCAATAAACGGTTGTCTGATTTTTCTAGTGTTTCAAATACCAATCGTAACTGACTAGCCAGTTCAGGATCGTAAACCACAGGTTGAGGGAAATAGGGCAGAGCTACGTTTGGTGAGCCAAGCTCTTGTCCTAAAGTTTGAAACTGCTGAGGTACGGGGTACATTGCTTTGTATTCCCAGCCGCCTTCCGAGGCTGAATGCCCGTTGTGTACTTCATCTGCATTAACAAGGATGATGCTGTCCTGTGGCGCGATATGATTCCCGCCCGTCCTAAAAAATTGTTGTGCCCCTTTTTCGATGACACCAATAGTGTAACCTTCGTGGCTATGGCGTGAAAAATTCTGCTTCTCATACTTTGCATCGAGAAGCTCTAAACCTCCGAGCTCTTGAGCTATCTTGAAGGTAGCGATTTCCTTATTCTTTTCTTTCATCTTTATCCGGTCTGCTCAAGAAAATCATTTTAGAAGTGTAACGGATCCATCGTGCTTATTTTTGTACAAAATTGCTATTCGATTTTGATAAACAGGCGAATTGATTGCTATTTCTCATATGGGCAAACTATGATTTTTATTTTTTGAGTTATCTTGGCTATTTTGGGCTGGATGATGTCATTTTGTTGGTATAACATTCGCCGCCTTGTTGTAGAAAAGCGGTTCCATCATGATTGATTTATCTGTACTTCCTGTTTATCTCACCGCAGTAGTGGCTTTGTTGCTGTTACCAGGGCCCGATATGTTGCTGATAGCGAGCTCAAGTATGAGTTACGGTAAGAAGGTCGGTCTTTTTGCTAGCTTAGGCAATGCGACGTCTGGTGTTATTCTTACTTTGCTTGCTGCGATGGGCGTATCTACCCTGATTGCCATGAGCCCAATAGCCCTTAAAGTCCTTCATCTATTAGGTGGCGCTTACTTGCTAAAAATGGGTTGGGACTGCTTACGAGCTGAGGCATCTTCGGCTCCAGAGCTTGATGGTCAAAACAAAATGGCATCAACTTATTATCAACGTGCTTTGATGAGTAATTTGCTTAACCCTAAAGCCTTGGTCTTTTTTGTAATGTTTTTACCGCAGTTTGTCTCAAGCAATATCACGGCATCTTCCGGTGAGCAGATGCTAGCGCTAGGGTTATTGTTGAACGTTCTTGGCTTGTCATTCAATTTATTACTTGTTGGGTTAGCAGGCACATTGGGCAAAGGGCTGCTCGAGAACGAAAAATTCCGCACGTATCAACATAAACTAATGGGGTTAGTGTTTGTTATTCTGGCGTTGTGGATGCTGAGTAGTTTCGCCTTGTAAAGTTATCATATTCCATCAGAAAGCCAGCAATTGCTGGCTTTTTGTTTTAGGATATTGGTGTTTCCTAAGGAGAGGATATATGAAGCTTGAATTTTGTTTAAATCCAGATCAAACAGACCTTGATTTTGTTCGTGAAGGTATTCGATCTTATAACCGACTGCATTTACCTGAAGGGGAAGTGCATGCTGTAGGCTGTTTCGCAAAAGATGAGAATGGCAAGATCATGGGTGGCTTGACTGGCGAAATGTTTAAAAATACGGTGTTTGTTGAGTTTTTGTGGGTAGACGCTGAAAGTCGAACCTCTGGTCTCGGTAGCCAATTAATGTCGATGCTAGAACAAAGAGTAAAGCCTCACGGGGTTACCCATGTTTATTTGGATACCTACAGCTTTCAAGCTCTTGAGTTCTATCTCAAATTAGGTTTTGAGAAAGTGGGGCAGTACTCAGGCTATCCTGCAGAGGGCATCCACAAGTACTTTCTACAAAAGGAAATTGTAGGCTAGGGAAAAGCACGGGTTAGCTTGACTTGTTCTAGTCAAAATCAAAAAAGAGGCGCGAATTTGCGCCTCTTGTTGTATCAAATATCTATGTTTCCCTTTGACTTACAAACTTTGCTGGTGCGCGTCGATAAGTTCGTTCATCTTCGCTTCTGCTGCTTGCTGTGCTTGTTCATAGCTCATATCCGCAGGGAAGAGGTTGATGACTTCGTAGTAACATTTTAGTTTTGGCTCAGTACCAGAAGGACGAACAATCACGCGTGATTGATCTTCTAGGTGATAAATCAATACGTCACTTGCTGGTAAGTCAATGGATTCTTCAGAGCCGTCGTCAAACATGCGAACCGATGTTTTAAGATCTTCGGTTACTGCAACTTTTTTACCAGCAATCTCTGTTGGTGGATTGGCTCGGAGTTTGTCGCCGATTGGTGGTGAGTTCGGGTCGAGAGCAATGCTGCGTTGCGCGTTGAAGTAGAAACCGTGCTCGCGGTACAGCTCTTCCAGTTTATCCCACAGTGTTTTGCCTTGCGCTTTAAGCTTGCCTGTTAGCTGTGAAAACGCGACGATTGCAGATAAACCATCTTTATCCCACACCTTGTTACCCACGGTATAACCGAGCGCTTCCTCATAAGCAAACAAGAATGGGTTGGTTTCTGTCTCTTGTTCCATGGCAACGTTAGTAAGCCATTTAAAGCCAGTTAATGTTTGATAGTATTGTGCGCCATGCGCCTTAGCGATGCTGCTCAGCATTCTTGAGGATACGATGGTGTTGCCAACCAAAGCGTTAGGTTGCTGTTCCAACAAGTAATCGCCAAACAGTGAGCCCACCTGATCACCCGTTAGCATTTGATACTCGCCATCTGGGCGTTTAACTGCCACGGCAAAACGGTCCGCATCTGGATCGTTAGCGCAAGCGATATCGGCATCTACGGACTTACCTAACGCCATCACCATATCCATTGCACCGGCTTCTTCAGGGTTTGGGAAGTTGACGGTTGGGAAGCTTCCATCAGGTTCGCGCTGTTCCTTAACACTTGCCACTTTTTGGAAGCCTGCGTCGGCAAGTAGCGTTTCCGCCATATTCGCGCCAACGCCATGCATTGCAGTGTAAGCGATAGAAATATCGGTGTTGTTGTCAGGAGTAAGCAGCGCGTTTTCATTCATTGTCTTACGGTAAGTTTGGTAGTAGTCGTCTTCCAACCAAACTAACAAACCGTGCTGTTTTGCATCATCGAGAGACATTAAAGGTAATGGCTTCGTTGTTGCGTCATCAATTTTCGCTGCGATTCCAGAGTCGTGCGGAGGAATAATCTGTGCGCCATTTTCCCAATATACTTTAAAGCCATTGTATTCTGGTGGATTGTGGCTGGCAGTAACAACAACAGCGGCCGCAGCATTCAATGTACGGACACCAAACGCAACAATTGGGGTTGCTGCAACTTCATACGTTAGGTAAACCTTGATACCAAGGGCCGTCAGTACGGATGCGGTATCATGCGCGAATTGTTTTGAATCGGGACGACCGTCGTAGCCAATAACGACACCACGACTCGCGGCATCTTTGACTTGCTCAAGCAAATAGTTCCCTAAACCAGTGGCGGTCTCTTGAATCACCAAGCGGTTCATTCGGTTTGGACCTGCGCCCACTTTGCCACGTAAGCCTGCAGTCCCAAAGGCAAGGCGTGAGCCAAAGCGATCAGTAAGTTCTTGTTCATTGTTCGTATCGACGAGGTGTTGTAGCTCTTCACGAGTCTTAGGATCAGGGTCTCGTTCTAGCCATTGCGTAATTAGTGCTGTCATATCAGTCATTCCTTAGTAGGGGGAGCCTACTTTCTTGGACACTTCGTTTGGTAAGTATCTCAATGTTTTCTTTTAAATCAATGTAAATGGTTCTCAATTACATTTCAAAGAGGGCAATCGATAAACCGAATTAATTTTTCTTATCCGAACAAAATTTAATCATATTTAATTTCTTGAAGAACCTTGGAACTATAACTAGCCTTTTAACATAAATATAACAAACCGTGTCGAAATCGTAGTTTTTGTGATTTTTCGTAAAGTTGTTCGATATTTGCATCGGGACGCAAGGAAGCTCGCGTAGGCGTAGCGGCTGAGCAGAGGAGAGATCTTTTGAAAAGATTAACGACTACTCTAGCCTTATCACTGAATGTGATTTTAATCACATTTTCCTCTTTTGGTTGGTCAAAGGAAAATGACTACAACATGACAAAAGGGGTCACAGAGATAAGTGGGCAAGTGTATGAATTACATATGCTGATTTTCTATATCTGCTGTGTAATTGCTTTGATTGTTTTTGGTGTGATGTTCTATTCCATCTTCCGTCATCGCAAGTCAAAAGGAGCAGTTGCCGCACATTTCCATGAAAGTACAAAAGTGGAAATTATTTGGACGGTCATACCCATCATCATTCTTGTCGCTATGGCGATTCCCGCAACAAAAACTCTAGTAGCAATGGAAGACACAAGCCAATCAGATATCACGGTCAAGATCACAGGCTCGCAATGGAAATGGCATTACAGCTATTTTGGCGAAGATGTTGAGTTTTTTAGTTTGCTTGCCACCAGCCAAAAACAAATTGATGGAATCGAAGCTAAAGGCGCACATTACTTACTGGAAGTAGACAACCCTTTGGTGTTGCCTGTGAATCGCAAAGTGCGTTTTTTGATGACTTCTGATGATGTCATTCACTCTTGGTGGGTACCGGACTTTGCCGTCAAGAAAGACACCATTCCAGGTTTTATTAATGAAGCATGGACAAGAATTGATGAGCCAGGCGTATATCGCGGTCAGTGTGCGGAGCTATGTGGTCGTGCACATGGATTTATGCCAGTGGTGGTGCATGCGATGGAAGAAGAAAAGTTCGATGAATGGCTAGCGAGTAAGAAGGAAGAACTCGCACTTCAAAAAGCGGCGGCACAAGAAGCGCTCTCTCAAGACTTATCTATGGATGAATTGATGTCGCAAGGCGAATCGATATACACGGCGCGTTGCGCTGTGTGTCATCAGGCAAATGGTGAGGGGATTCCGGGTGCATTTCCCGCGATTAAAGGCAGTCCTATTGCAACCGGAGATGTTACAGAGCACATAGATATTATTGTCAACGGTCGCCCGGGCACCGCAATGCAGGCTTTTTCTAATCAGTTAAGTGACAAAGAAATTGGCGCGGTTATCACATATCAACGAAATGCATGGGGCAACGATACTGGCGATACAGTGCAAGCATCCGATGTGAATGCCTTTAAGGCACAAGGCAGTGCTAAGGAGGAAATATGAGTAAGCCAATAGATAAGGCAGTGAAGTCTGCGCCAGCAGAAGCCAGTGCGAACAGTACCATTGCGATTGATGATGGTCACGAGCATCATGCACCCCAGGGCATCACTCGTTGGTTGTATTCTACAAGCCATAAAGACATAGGCACCCTCTACCTTTGGTTTAGCTTTGCGATGTTTCTAACAGGTGGTGCGATGGCTATGATCATTCGTGCCGAACTGTTCCAGCCAGGGCTACAGCTAGTCGATCCGCAGTTTTTTAATCAAATGACCACGGTACACGGTTTAGTGATGGTATTTGGTGCGGTGATGCCAGCATTTACGGGTCTTGCTAACTGGATGATCCCGATGATGATCGGCGCTCCTGATATGGCGCTGCCGCGCATGAACAACTTGAGCTTTTGGATCTTACCTTTTGCATTTCTTATTTTGTTGAGCTCGTTGTTTTTACCTGGCGGCGGTCCTGATTTTGGTTGGACGTTTTATGCTCCGCTGTCCACGACTTATGGACCAGATAGCACTGCGCTGTTTGTATTCTCTGTGCATATCATGGGTATCAGCTCCATTATGGGCGCGATCAACGTTATCGTGACGATCGTAAATATGCGAGCTCCGGGAATGACTTGGTTCAAGTTACCAATGTTTGTTTGGACTTGGTTAATTACTGCTTTCTTGTTGATCGCGGTTATGCCGGTACTAGCGGGGGCAGTGACCATGGTTCTTACTGACAAATATTTCGGGACTAGCTTCTTTGACGCAGCTGGTGGTGGTGACCCGGTAATGTTCCAACACATCTTTTGGTTCTTTGGTCACCCAGAAGTGTACATCATGATTTTACCGTCGTTTGGAATCATTTCCGCCATTCTGCCTGCTTTCAGTGGTAAGAAGCTGTTTGGTTATCATTCGATGGTTTACGCGACGTGCAGCATTGCATTGTTATCTTTCCTTGTGTGGGCGCACCACATGTTTACCACGGGGATGCCAGTTTTTGCTGAGCTCTTCTTCATGTATTGCACTATGCTGATTGCGGTACCAACGGGGGTTAAAGTCTTTAACTGGGTTGCCACCATGTGGCGTGGAGCTCTGACATTTGAAACGCCAATGTTGTTTGCCATTGCCTTTATTGTGCTTTTTACTATTGGCGGCTTCTCGGGACTGATGTTGGCGATTGTGCCGGCGGATTTCCAATATCATGACACTTACTTCGTGGTTGCCCATTTCCATTATGTGTTGGTATCTGGTGCGGTATTCTCGATCATGGCAGCAGCATACTACTGGCTACCTAAGTGGACGGGCAATATGTACGACCACAAGCTGAGTTTATGGCATTTCTGGTGCTCAATTATTTCCGTCAATGTCCTGTTTTTCCCAATGCACTTCCTAGGCTTAGCAGGCATGCCAAGGCGCATACCGGATTACGCCATTCAGTTTGCTGATGTTAATCAAATAGTATCAATTGGTGGGTTTGCATTTGGGTTGTCACAACTGATCTTCTTATGGTTGGTGATCAAGTGTATTCGTGGCGGGGAGAAGGCTTCTGCAAAACCGTGGGAACGTGCGGAAGGCTTAGAGTGGACAGTGCCAAGCCCTGCGCCGCATCATACGTTTACTACACCGCCTAAGATTGACTAGCAAAGAGTGGGGTGAGTGACATGAAACCGAATCCATCAAACAAGAAGCTCACAGTGAAGTTGCTTTTGGCGACCCTGTTAATGTTTGGCTTCGGCTATGCACTGGTCCCACTTTATGACGTGATGTGCGACGCACTGGGAATCAATGGAAAGACAAGTGAAGTAGCCGCCATTCAACCGACAGGTATGCAACCGGACATGAGCAGAACTGTTCGCGTGGAGTTTATGGCGCATGTCAGCCCAGATATGCCTTGGGAGTTTAGACCCAAAGTGATTTCGATGGATGTTCACCCAGGTGAAGTCGTGCAAACCGAATACCTTGCATTTAATGAAAGCGGGCAGAAGTTGGTGGGGCAAGCCGTTCCTTCTGTTTCTCCCGGGACTGGAGCTGCTTACTTCAATAAGATTGAGTGTTTTTGTTTTAACCAGCAGCCTCTGGATGGTAAACAGCAAGCTCAAATGCCGTTGATTTTTTATATCGAACCGGACTTGCCGGAGTCTATACACACGTTAACGCTGTCTTACACACTCTATAAACTTCCCCCTCCTACAGGCTCTTAGCCACTCAGGGAGAGAGATACAGACCAAGGTTGGTCAGTAAGGAGAGAAATTATGAGTAACAAGCCAGGAACATATTATGTTCCCGCTCAAAGTAGCTGGCCGATCATCGGTGCATTTGCTCTGTTTTTGGTTGCTGTTGGCGCAGGCATGACCGTCCAGGGGACACAAAGTGGCGGTGCAGTGGGAACCATTGGTGGCATTGTGCTAGCGGTGGGCTTCTTGTTCTTGCTTTACATGTTGGCTGGTTGGTTTAGTAATGTGATTACTGAATCACTGAGTGGAAAATACAGCTCGCAAATTACTCGTTCTTTTCGCCAAGGAATGAGCTGGTTTATCTTTTCTGAAGTGATGTTTTTTGGTGCCTTTTTTGGTGCCTTGTTTTACGCCAGAATGATTTCTGTGCCTTGGTTAGGTGGGGCAGATAATAACTTCATGACCAACGAAGTCCTGTGGCCAACCTTCGAAGCGATGTGGCCACTCACACTGACACCGGGGGGAGAAACAACACAAGCTATGCCGTGGCAGGGCATACCCCTTACCAATACTATCTTGCTGCTATTGTCGTCTATTACGCTACATATGGCGCATATAAGCCTTGAACAAGACAAAAGAACGGCACTGATTGTTTGGTTAGAGATAACCATCGTACTTGCTGGCTTTTTCCTATATTACCAAGCGGTTGAGTATGTTCATGCTTATCAAGACATAGGGCTCACGTTGCAGTCCGGTATTTACGGTAACACGTTCTTCATGTTGACGGGGTTCCACGGTTTACACGTTTGTCTTGGGACTATCTTCTTGATCGTGCTGCTGTTCAGAATCGCTAAAGATCACTTTTCGCCAAAGAACCATTTTGCCTTTCAAGCCGGCAGCTGGTATTGGCATTTCGTGGATGTGGTTTGGTTATGTCTGTTTGTGTTTGTTTACGTACTTTAGGCGCAGTGTGAACTCTTGGTTCGACTAATAAGGGCGAGGGTTTGGTGCTAGCCAACCCGAGCTGAGCGCAATAAGCAAAAGGACGACCACCAAAGCGGAGAACATGACTCGACGGCCTAAGTAATGACTCATGGGTTTGTCTCTTTTTTCAGGATTATCTGGGTCTTCACGAACCATTTCGATAAGCGCTTTTGCGAGGTTGAAGATAATGAAAAGCAGCAAAAGGACAAGCGTCAGTTTGAATAGAAATACGGTGGACATGGCACCTCCGGTTTCATCATTGTTGTTATCAAGACAATTATGGCTATCGAAACGGTTTTGGGTTGCAGTTGGTTTAACTGTGGTTGTGTTTTCTCTTTTGGTCAAACTGGGTTTTTGGCAGTTTGAGAGAGGGCAAGAAAAACAAGCATTGGAACAAGCCATTCTCGCGCGTGCGGATAGTGCGTACCAAGCACTAAGCGTCGTTCTTGAAGACAACGACTGGCGAGAGGAAAGTATCCTCGGGAAAAAAGTGGAAGTTAATGTTGTTCCTCAGGCGTTTCCCGTAATTCTGTTAGACAACCAAACGCATCAAGGCAGTGTGGGATATTTAGCATTTCAGATTGTATTGACGAGCGATGAGCCTAGTACCTATGCGTTATTGGAGCTTGGTTTTGTCGAGGGAAGAGCAGAACGCTCAATGTTACCAACGGTCACCAAACTCGATAATCCGACTTTCATCACAGGACGCCTGTACCGAAAATCTACTAATCCACTGAGCTCAGAGTTAATGCCGGAAGTTGGTGATGTTATTCGCGTGCAAAACCTAAACATCGCGCAATTGAATCAGCTACTGAATATTGAACTTATGCCCGCAGTCTTGCAGCCAGACAATTTAACTCGTTGGCCCTATGACTTTCCTTGGAATCCATTACCACTCAATAGTGCCAAACATTTTGGCTATTCGATTCAATGGTTTTCGATGGCAGGTGTTTTCTTAATACTGACTTTAATTGTTTTTGTTCGTTGGCAAAAAAAGTTGCGTCACATGGAGGTGAAGCATGACATCTAAAGTAACCAAAGGACGACTAATGTTGATTGCGCTGGTTTGTACGTTCGCGCTTCCCGCTGTCATTGCAAAAGTCATTCTCACACAAGGGTGGTATCAAAGCGGAGTGACCAATAGAGGCGAGTTAGTCGAACCATACACGACGTTAGAGCAACTTGATCAAGAGTCACCTCTCAAAGACCATGGTTGGCAACTCGCTTATGTATTGCCTAACGAATGCACTGAAGAGTGTAAACAGCAGCTTTACCTGCTTCAGCAAAGCCATGTTGCTTTAGGTAAGTATCAAGAGCGAGTAGTGCCAGTCGTTTGGCAGACTGAGCATTCAGATCCCATAGAAGTATCGATGTTAGCGATGCAAATGAATGAATTGGTTACCGCAAAAGTGAAACCTGGGCAAATGTTGATCGTTGATCCTCTTGGGCAACTGGTGATGTCTTACTCGCCGAAACCAAATGAGGACTTAGTCCTATTGAATAAAGGTATGTTGGCGGACTTACGCAAGCTCTTAAAACTGTCACGAGTCGGTTAGAGGAAGTGCATATGAAATTAATTCAGTTGGTTAGATTCAGTTTGCTGCTAACTCTCGTGGTGATCATGTTAGGGGCATATACTCGCCTTTCAGATGCAGGGTTAGGTTGCCCGGATTGGCCTGGTTGTTATGGGCACTTTTCTGTGCCGCATCAAGAAGAAGACGTCATACGTGCTAACCTGAACTTCCCCGAGCGGGCAGTAGAGCATGAGAAAGCATGGCTTGAGATGATTCATCGCTATTTTGCAGGAACGTTAGGTTTAGTCATTTTTGCGATGGCAGCGATATCAATAAGGTCTGAGCGTGTAAATTCAACCATTCCGATGTTGCTCAGCGTATTGGTGATTGGGCAGGCACTTTTGGGAATGTGGACAGTTACTCTTAAATTAATGCCCGTCATCGTGATGCTTCACTTGCTCGGTGGTTTTGTTTTATTGGCGTTACAGGCGATTTTTTACTGCCAATTAAAAGCGCAAAACAATCTCTATTTCTCTCCATCTTCTAGCTCTCTGAGAGGCTTTTCATTGTTGGTTTTTCTGGTTGTTTTGGTGCAAGTGCTCCTTGGAGGATGGACTTCGTCAAATTATGCTGCGCTGATGTGTACCACACTGCCGATTTGTGAGGGAGACTGGATGAGCCATCTCTCATGGAAAGAAGCGTTTTCTTTCTGGCAAACTGGATTCGAGAATTATGAATTTGGTGTCTTGGAGTATCCGGCAAGAATGACTATACACGTCACTCATCGTATAGGCGCTATTGTTACCGCCACCGTGGTATTGGCTTATAGTATTGGGCTTATGAGGCAAGATTCTCATCATTCACAGAGAATCGGAGGGTGGTTGTTATTCACTCTGGTGTGCCAAACTATGCTGGGTGTAAGCAACGTAGTATTTCAACTTCCTATCTATGTCGCGGTGGCGCACAACCTTGGTGCCGCTGTTATGTTGAGTCTCGTTTGTGTTAGTCAGTTTTACTTGTGGCAAGGTAAAACGGCTTGGAATTACACCGCGAAAGGAGTTCGCTATGAGTAAAGAAATCGCGCTGTCGTTAAATGGGCGAAAGCGACTAAGTTCCGTTTATTTGAAGTTAACGAAACCTAAAGTGGTGGCGTTAATGTTGGTGACGGCAGTAGTAGGGATGAGCTTAGCCCCGGTTGATGATTTCCCCTGGTTGCACGCGGTAGTTGGCCTAACGGGGATTGGTCTGATGGCAGGGTCTGCGGCAGCGTTTAATCATCTAATTGACCGCCGAATTGATGCGAGAATGGCACGTACACACAAACGACCATTGCCATCGGGTGAGACTAAACCATCATCGGTGATAGCCTTCGCTACAGTTTTAGGTGTCTTAGGGTTTGTACTTCTATATGCGATGGTCAACCCGCTGACGGCATGGTTGACTTTGATGAGTTTGCTCGGCTATGCGATGGTATACACAATGTACCTCAAACGTGCTACGCCCCAAAATATCGTCATTGCAGGGATTGCCGGTGCGATGCCGCCTCTTCTCGGTTGGACTGCTGTAACAGGGCAATTACATGCGAATGCTTGGCTGCTCGTGATGATCATTTTTATCTGGACGCCACCACATTTTTGGGCTCTCGCTATTCATCGTGTCGAGGATTACCGCAAGGTAGATATTCCCATGCTGCCAGTGACACACGGCATTGAGTACACCAAAACTTCTATTCTGTTGTATACGGTGCTATTGACTTTGGTTTGTGTCCTACCGGTTTTGGTTGGTATGGTCGGCGTGGTGTATCTTTTTGCCTCGCTACTACTCAATGTTGGCTTTATGTACCATGCATGGAAGCTAAAATATGCACCAGAGCCAAATACCGCGATGGAGACGTTTAAATTCTCTATCTATCATCTTTTGGCGTTGTTCATTGCATTGCTTTCGGATCACTATATTGGTTTTTAACCTTTCTTAAAACAGAAAACGCCGCGTGGTTCGCGGCGTTTTTGGTTTTGATACTTTGGCTTTAAGACAAAGCTTTCTAGATTTATTGAATTTCTAGCAGTTCAACATCAAAGATCAAAACACTTGCTGGTGGAATTGGGCCAGAGCCACTCTTACCATAGCCAAGCGTGCTTGGTACGAAAAGGCGGATTTTCTCACCTTCTACCATGTATTGTAGACCTTCTTGCCAGCCTTTAATGACTTGGTTAAGACCAAATGAAATAGGCTCACCACGATTAACAGAGCTATCGAATACCGTGCCATCAATCAAGGTGCCGTGGTAGTGTACTTTTACTTTACTTGTTGCCGTTGGATGAACCTCACCTTCGCCTTTTTCAAGAACCATGTATTGAAGGCCACTTTCTGTTGTGATGACGCCTTCTTTTTTCGCATTTTCTAGTAAGAATGCTTGGCCTTTGGCAAAGTTTTCATCTGCTACTTTATGGTTTGTCCAAGTACGGTAAATGAAAAAGCCCGCCAAGATAAAAATAATAAGAGGAAACAAAAATTTAGACACGTAATCTCCTTGTCTATTTAGGTTGTTTTAGCAAAAAGTTGATGGTTTCTGCCATGGCTTCAACGCTGTCATGACCACCAGTAATCACTTGATATTTTCCGTTTACGATAAAGGCTGGAACGGAGTTAATTTGGCCGCGAGTCGTGATCGCTTCTGCCTTAGTGATGTACTCAAACAGCGTTTTTTGCTGTGCTTCATCTAAATGGTAAGGGCTGATAAGGTTGCGAGACTCAAAGGCTTTCTCTACGGCGATTTGGCGTTCCTCAGCCGTTGCATCGGCACCCATTTGCACAGCAGTAAAAAGATCCGCCATAAACGCTTTATCTGGTGTTGATTCAAGCTGCATTACGGCAGTATAGAAGATGATGGCGCTCACTTGTGCACTTTCATTGAACGTTACATGCATTTTTTCAACGCTTTGATCGGTCAATGATTCAATTTGAGGGACAAACTCTTCCATTGAGCGGCAGTGGCCACAAGTTAAAGAGAATGCTTCAGTCAGGGGAGCTAAATCATATTCTTCAAGGGATACTGGCAAAACTTCGTATTGTTTGCCTTGCTGAGGCTGACTCTTGCCGCTATCGCATGCCGACAAAGCCATTACGGCAACAACAACAGCAAAGCCTTTCGATATGGTTTTTAACATAGTAGTGCTCTAAATGAGAAATTTGCGTTAGTTTATCGGTTAACGATAGTGACTAAAACCATTAAATAACAATAAAGTGAGACCATTGGTAACAGACTTTGCCTGACGTATGGACTGTAAGGGTAGGGTATTTTAGTGTTGCGTTTTATTTGAGAGATGATTTTGCATTGACTCCAGTGGCATGAACGCTGCATAGACAAACCAGTCGGTGGACAAAAGCGCTAAAGATTCGGCGTGTTTTGTCGACACAATGAACAAGAGTTTTTCTACGTTGGTAATGGTATGAAGCATTGGTTTTTAATTGTTTGTGGCATTCTGGCCGGGTGCAGCAGCCTCGATCAAGATATGGTCCCTGGTGGGAACATTTTAGATACAGCTCCTAAATCAAACACTGAGCTGAGATACCCAGAGTGGGGATACCCGAGCGCATCCAATGTGGCTTCTTCCCCTCGTTCATATCAAACGGCGAGGGCGTCAGTAAAAAAGTCGCAAAACGTGACCTCTCTGGAAATGTTCCTGAGCAGGCATAACATTCCTCACGAGACGCTCAGTGGTGGTCACCTGATGATACGTTTGAAAGAGCAAGTGCATTTTCAAACGGGTTCTGCACAGTTATCTGCTCAATCTCAAGACTGGATTCGAAACATTGGTCACTATCTGGCTGGAAGAACTGATGTTGATGTCGTGATTGATGGTCATGCGGATAGCACGGGAGCTGAAAGCTTCAATGACACGCTATCTGAAAAGCGAGCTCGTGAAGTAGAAAAACAACTATTGGCGACGAGTATTCCACGTCAACGAGTGTTTTCTAGAGGCTTCGGAGAGTATGTACCGAAGTGCAGCAATGCGACAGCGAGTGGTAAAGCTTGCAATCGGCGCGTAGAGCTAACATTGATCGTGGATGAATAACGCAGACGTTAGGCGGTAATCTTCGTTGTGTTGTTCTCGCATCCCCGTTATTTGCTTAGTGGAGTTTAAGTTCGGAGTTGAGCAAGAAGACTGAATAAGGAAAGCTCGCACGGCAACATTTAGCTAGAAAAAATAGAAAAGAGGCACCGTTAGGTGCCTCTTTTACATCCGCCAATGTTCATAGGGGGAACTTAGGCAAATTCTTTTTCAACGTAAGCGACGATGTCAGATGACTCGTATAACCACTGTGTCTCGCCATCTTTTTCGATACGAAGACAAGGGACTTTAACTCGCCCACCACCTTGCTCTAGTTCAGCTCGATGAGTCGGGTTATTTTTTGCATCACGTAGCTCAATGTTCACCGATTGACGCTTCATTGCACGGCGGACCTTTACGCAAAAAGGGCAGGCTTCAAATTGGTAAAGTGCGTATTGTTTCGCTTTTTCATCAATACGTTGCTGTTCTTCTGCGGTGCGCTTAATACCACGAGGTGAGAACACCGCGTTCAGCAATAAGATAACCTTGCCTAAAATCCAACGGATAAACTTCATAATGATCCCTTGATGTTCATTGGGTAATTGTCCTTTAAGAATGCAATCATGATGCTTGTTGCACTGAACGTGAAGTCTATCAGTTGTTTGAAATGGATAAAACCATGTATTTTATGCGGAAAATAGACGTTTAAACCAACCCCAAAAGCCACTTGCTGAAGCCGGACGGGCTTCCTTACCTTGATAAAAACTTTGCATGAGTTCGGTTCTGAATGCATCAACGTCCATGCGTTTTATGACAAGCTCGTGCTGCAATGTATTTTGAGTCTGCTCAGCATGATCGTGCGCCAAGCTGAAATCCATATTTAAATAGCCTTGCGTGTATAACCAAAGGTGGGTGACTAAGATTAGGTCTTCAGCAGATTGGTTAGTAAACTTATCCGCGTGCTCATTACCCAAGGAGTCAGTCAGAACTTGCTGCATACGCTGGGTAGAGTGAGCATGTTGCTCGTAGTTAGCACTTGCTTCAATATGTGATTTGGTCAAAAGGCCAAGCAGGTGAAGAGTAGGTGCTGTTGTGGGTTTGTTCTCACAAACTTTTGTAAATAGTTGTGACTGTTCTTTTAACCAACGTCGCTTTGCTGCTTTATGTTCTTTAACAAAGGGGATTTCTTCAAATCCCATCTCTTGACTCAGTTCACTAAGAGACGTCATGGTTTTTTAGTTCCTTCACCGTTACTTCGATATGCTGATCATTGATATCAACAAAAATTGAGCTGCCAGTAATCATAACAGAAAGGCTAGTACCTCGGTCAAGGTGCTGACAAATCAAGTCGATAGCGTCATAGTCAAAGCCCTCTACGTTGACGGGAAGCATTGAGAACTTTCCTGACATTTTGTCCCACCAGACAGCCGCTTTGGTGTTATAAGTGTAAACTTTTACATGCTTTGCTAGGCGAGAAGCTTTCTTAATTCTGTCTGGTTCTGGTTCGCCAATTTCAATCCAGTGAGTAATGCTTTGATCATCGCCAACATGCCATAAATCAGGCTCTTCAATCGTAGAGAGTCCTTTTGTAAACTCCAGATTGCTTTGAGCATTTAAACAGTAAGCTAGAATGCGAGCCAACATTCGTTGCGGCTTTTCAGAAGGATGAAGGGCGATAGTTAGATTTTTAGAATCGTAATAGTCATTATTCATATCGGAAATGGCGATACGAAATTTGTAAATGGTTGGTTTAAGAGCCATAGATTTATATCGTTTTGTTGGCAAAATAAGTTTTAGGCAAAAAAATAGCCAGCTTTAAAAGCTGGCTATCGTATCAAATTCTTTAAGAATTAAAGTACTTTGATTTGCTCTGCTTGAGGGCCTTTTTGACCTTGAGAGATAACAAATTCTACTTTCTGGCCTTCAACTAGAGTACGGAAGCCGTCACCAGTGATTGCAGAGAAGTGAGCAAATACGTCAGGACCGTTTTCTTGTTGAATGAAACCGAAGCCTTTAGTTTCGTTGAACCACTTAACTGTGCCAGTAGCTGTGTTAGACATGTCTATTTCCTAAATATCTAAATAATGTAATCTTTCGCCTCAACGGCGCTTATAGCGTGGAAAAATAAATTGCTATTGCGTACCACAGGACGACGGGTTACAAGTAATCCAACGAAATGTGAAAACAAAGAACTTTCTTTCTAGCCGTGTTTGAGTCTAGGTTAATTCCACGAAGAGTCAACATATATTAGTGCTTTATGGACAAATATTTGTATTTAGTCACTATTTAACCAGCATGTTTTTGATTAAATTTCAAATAAATGACGGTGATGTGAAGTTTTTTAGCATAAAATTCAACTAAATCTATAAATTTGACTTATTTATATAATTATTGTCCAATCTGGTTCGACCATTAAGGAGGATTTATGGCAAAGCGTAAAATCAGTCCTCAACCGAGTGGCTCACAACATGAGACCGACTTCGGCAGAGGTGAAATCAAAGACAACGCGTTAAAAGCGGTTGTTACCAGTCAGCTGTTCCAAACACGAGTCGTTAAAGCGAAAAAAGGTAAAGGTAGCTTCAGCCGTAAAATGAAGCATAGAGGCAAAGAGCCCTATTCAAAGTTCTCCCCAAGGTGGATTTTGAATAGGGCTTTTTTATTGGTACTAGGTGTTTGCAAAACTGATGATATTCAATTTTTTAGTACCAGATAAGTTTTCCTAATTTATCATGTACTGCTTCAACTGCTTCAACTGCTTCAGCGAACCAGGCGTTGAAAGTACCAATTAAGTACTAAAACTTACTAAGTTAGATTCATATCAATAAGCGTCACTTCCTGTCTTATGCAACTCTACTATATCTTTAGTCTAATCAAACAGCCGAGATTATGGTTTAAAAAGACTGGTGAGAAGTAGGTATGTCATCGACGAGTTATGGTACTTATGGTTGCAAATGTAAAAAAGCGTGTGCTTCTTTATTACTACTGTGGCTGTCCATTTGTCCGATGGCGCATGCGCACAAATCAGAGTCTCATTCTTTAATTGTTGCTAACTCCAAAGCGTGGAAGCCGTTCTCTTACCTTAGCCCAGATGGTGAACCTAAAGGTATTTTAATCGACTTTTGGAAAGAGTACGCGGCGAACAACCAAATTGACGTTCAGTTTCTCCTTTTGGATTGGGATGCTTCTTTGCAAGCCGTAAAAGAGGGTAAGGCTGACTTTCACGGAGGACTTGTCTACTCGCCCGAAAGAGCGAAGTATATGGACTTTGGCGCCGTCATAATGCCTATCCAAACCAAATTGTACGTAAATAAAGATGTACTTTCGGTTGATATCAGGAGTGTTTTAACTGGCGAAATGACGCTGCCAATTGGCGTTGTTAAAGGAAGTTACGAGTCTGAGTTTGTTCAGACGAATTATCCGAATGCACCTATCGCAGAATACATTAACAATGATTCGATGATACAAGCCGCCGTCGATAAAAAGGTGCTGTACTTTGTTGCAGACCTGCAAGTTGCTAACTTTTATATGGCAACCACGCCGGGAGCGGGTATGTTTGTCCCGACAATTAGCTTATATAGTAAAGATCTTCGGATTGCAGCAGGAATGCACAGTGCAACTTCCATTTTAGAGGTATCAAGAGCGTTTGAAAAAGTCATCGATACGGATCGTGAGCGGATCCTCACCCGTTGGAGTGTGGTGAAAACGGTTTATCCACTTTATCTTTTCCCTATTGCTATTTTCATTATGGCGGTCGCAACGCTTTATCATATTTTTGCCCTCAAACGTATGGTTGCTCTTCGGACAAGGCAATTAACGATTGCCAATCAGCAATTGCTGGAGATGACGTTGACGGATTCTCTCACAAAGCTATACAACCGTAGACACCTTATTGAGCAATTGGCGCTACTGAATCATTTGAAGCGAAACTTAACGGTGATGGTGTTTGATATTGATGATTTTAAATCAATCAATGATCGATATGGCCACCTTGCTGGAGACCGAGCAATAGTTGCCATCGCAGAAGCCGCTAAGTCGATGACTGATGACCGAATGACATTGGCGAGAATTGGAGGAGAAGAGTTCGCACTCGTTACGTCTTCTCTGTCAGAGCGAGAAGCACTCAATTTTGCCAATATGCTCTGTAAAGCAGTTTACGATCAGCCTGTTATACTGGGCGGACAAGCAATTCATTTGAGTATCAGTTTGGGCTGTGCTTACTATCCTGAGTTTACCCACATCGTGAGCTTGCAAGATGCTGACGAGTTGATGTATCAAGGTAAGTCTGAAGGAAAGAATCGTGCAGTTTTCCAAGTTATAACAGACTGTCAGCTTCAACCTGCGCTTCGTCAAGTGAATTAGATCTCGCTAATTCAACTGATACTTCAAACCATCCTCAAGCCTCAAAGTTTTAGTCAGAGTAACGTGGTAAGCGTTAACGATCACGTTGCGTTGTTTTCTTTGAGGCCAATTTGCGTACAAATACTTGCACTTTCATATATATAACCCCCCACCTGCTCACGTTTTTATCATAGAAGCAGTAATTGTTTTAAAGTGATAAGTGATTTCTTGGTAAAGATCAGAACCCCTGTCTACACTCAGTGTAAAGTAATGCATATAAAGCATGATGCATACAGTGTTGTACAAAAACAATTAAAGAAGATAAGAAATAAGTTGGCTTGAGAAGGACGGGGAATGAACAACGAATGCTTTGCTAGGTTCCGAGCTGTCACGGATGAACTGTCAATGAAAGAATCGTTGTCAGTTGGGAAAGACCCTTATGCTCACTATCTCAAAGATATTGTGGGGATTGATTTGTTGTCTCGTGAAGAGGAGTTGCATTACGCCAAACTTAATCGAGCTGGTGATGAAGAAGCGCGCGAAATGTTGATTGAGTCTAATCTTCGACTTGTTGTGAAAATCGCAAAAGGTTACCTCAAACGGCCAGGCAATAACTTTACTCTGCTTGATTTAATAGAAGAAGGTAACATTGGTTTGATAAAAGCGGTCGATAAGTTCGATCCTGAGCCAGGCTACCGTTTTTCTACTTATGCGGTATGGTGGATTCGCGAGAATATAGAAGCGGCATTAATGAACAATGGCCGCACGGTACGTTTACCTGCTCATGTGTGCAAAGAGATAAATAGCCTGGCTTTAAAAAAGCTCGATGCGTCAAAAAGTGAGAGCAAGGAGTTGTCTATTTCTGAACTCTCACGCTGCTCAGGGGTGAAAGCAGAACGTATAGATGAACTTGTTGCTCTAAGTGGTTTTATTGATGTATCGACCACTGCGGACCTACATCGTGTTCCATTTGTTCTTGAACTGTGTGAAAGTGAGTATACGCCAGATCCACAACAAGACTGTGAAAACCAGTGCTTTACTCAAGCTATTGAAAATATTATTAAAACTTTGCCAATTAAGTTGCAGAAAGTCTTGATCCATCGATTCGGATTATTTGACCAGAGAGTGAAAACCTTGTCGGAAATAGGCCTGTTATTAAACGTATCTAACGAGCGTGTTCGTCAGATGCAGATAGAGGCGGTTGAACGCGTGCAGAAACGTCTCCGATTCGATGGTTGGGTTTAAGATTTTTAGCCCCTTATCCTAGCTGATTAATTTACTGGCTTGCTACTCTGTTCTTCCGTAAGTAACAGCAGCTCAAGCTGTGCTTTAGCTGCTGCCTCCAATCTCCATACACTCAATAATCGGTTAAGTGCTGCGCGATAAGTACGACTTTTGAGTAAAAAAGCGAGCGTACTTGTGTAGTTGTTTACGACTTGCGCTTGTGTCTCGACTAATGCGGTTTTGTTTTCGATGTCGATGTGTTGAAGGTTAAAGTCAGGAAGAAACGCACACTCATACCATACCTCTACAATTTCACGAATTTCGAGTTCTTCTTCAGGCACATCGAAGTCTTGTAACTGGTAGTTTTCTGGTATTGTTGATAAATAAACCACATCCAATTTGTCTGCAACAAATGTATACATCGGATTCCTTAGTGTACGCGCTTACAGAGTAAATAGTCTCATCGTTTACATTTTTGTCAATGACCGTGCTCAAGTATGAATGATGAACCACACCACATTCCGAACTTAACTTAGACTTTTTAAGTACTTATCGGTTAACCCGAAATATTTCAGGTTGCCATCTGGCTCCAAGACTAAGCTCATGTTGGATGTAGAGATCATGCCCGGATCATTCGTTGAGAAAATAACGGTCTTATTGAGTAGTTTGTCGCTGAATAACCGCTTGAAGTAGTGCGAGTTTTCTTGCTCAGCACCATTAAATGGCTCGTCAATGATAATCAAAGATTGTTCGCAGTTACCTAGCCCTAATGCGAGCCGCAGTCTTTGTTGAATGCCATTTGGTAAACTTTTACAGATATCAACGCTCAATTGAGTGTCCAGGCCTTGTGGCAACCATGTATCGAGCTCAAAGAAACTCACCATTTCACGCATTTTTTCTGTTGGGATTAACCCATTATGCAAGATGAAGTTAGTCTCCAAGGAGCCTTCAAAAATATGCAGGTTAAACGGGATGTAGTTAATCGAGGTTCGATAGCGGTAACTGTTGAATTGTTTGATGTTATAACCGTCCACCGAAACTGAGCCTTGATAGCGTTCCTCTAGCCCAGCGATAATAGAAATGAGCGTCGTTTTACCGCAACCTGTTGGTCCACAAATCACAACTTTTGCGCCCGGTGGAATTTTAAAACCAAGATTAGTTAAGCCTGTTGCCGCACCACTATAACGATGGCTCACACCAGAGCCGACGATACTACCTTGAAATAGGCGAATAGGGGGGCTTTTCTCTAACGTTAGCTTATCGTCATTCATCGCCATAAGGTTGTTGATTTGCGCAGAAGACGCCTTAATGGATTGGAACTTAGAAATAGAGTTGTAGATGCCCATAATAGGCCCCAACGCCTTCCAGACTAAAATTACGGTAGCAAGCATTGCACCTGCATCGGAGGTGCCGTCCATCACGCCGATAACGGCCGCGACGATACTTGCGGTACCAATAACCTGAATCAAACTCCCGCCTGCTGCCTGAACCCTGCTATTAGTCACTGAAACATGTTCTGCATCGTTGGTGCTTTGTAAATGCGATGCGCTAAAGCGGGACTGGATAACACGCAATAATGGCAAGCCTTGGATGGTTTTTATACCACGAAGAATCTCATTCCATTGGTAAGAAACCATGGCGTTGGCGCGAGAGCTCTTGGACGTGGCTTGCGAGTAGATGTAACGAGAATAAACACAGAACACCAACATTAGAATCAACCCCGCCATAACGACTAGCGCTGCGGTACCAGACATAAGAGCAATGGCAATAATGAATACGATAACAAACGGCATGTCGAAGTAGCTTAATGTTGACTCTGCGGTTACCAAACGGCGGAAAGTGTCGATGTCCTTCAATCGTGCTAACTGAGAAGAGACACCAGCGGTAGATGTCATCGAATAAGGAAGCCACAACAGTTTGGATATTACGTTTTGAGAAATATGCACCGCCAAATCCTTTCCTGATGTGGCGATGATGTTGACCCGCATTTTCTTGAAAAAGTATTCCGAGAACCCAACAATCACAGCAAATAACGTGAGCCAATAAAGCGTGGCTTGCGAGCTAGAGGTTAAGGCGAAGTTGTACACACTCATAATAAAAAAGGGCTGGAGTGCGCCGAGAATGCTGACCACGAAGCTGAGAATAATCAGGCTTTTGAGTTCATTGTTGTAGCGATAAAACGCGTATTTAATCCAGTTACTGCGGTCTTGAGATTCAGGTGGCGGTTCTCGGAATAAGCGGGAGTATTCGCTGATCGAGACCAACAAGCACGGCTTCTTGCAGAGCGGGTATTCAATGGTGTTGTTATTTGTGTAATCAAACAGGATCAGTTTGCCGTCTTTAGTGCCCAAGAAAATCGCAGTGAGGTTTTCTATCTCGATAAAACAAGGATGAGGATGCCCCTCGATGTGCTCCAACGTTTTTAGTTTGGTGACGTCACAACGGTAACCAAGGCGTTCAATCGTAGCGATAAAACTGTCGCTGTCTTTTGGTTTAGGGATAAAAGCGTCGCTGAGGATAGAAGGTGTGCCTTCCCATTCAAGCGCTATGAGGGTGTAAGCTAAACCACGAATCAAAGGTGACTCATTGTATCGCTCGTCATAACTGCGAGCCTCAAAGTCCAACAAGCGCTGAGGGACATTATTAAAATCAACCAAAATACTCATTGGTCACCTCCGGTAAGTTTGACGCGTTTGAGGCGATGATTGAGTTTGTCCATCTTGTTGCTGACGATGATGAGGATTTTGTCGTTGGCGCGATAGGCGGTGCTGGTCAAAACCAATCGAGCAAAGTCGTCATCATAAACACAGTCGATGTCGTCGAAGATCAACACACGTTTGTTCGCGAGTAAGGCACGCACTAACAACAAGGCATAAGCGACTTGGCGCGAGAATGGGTTGCGTAAATGTCCTTTAAGCTCGGTGTAAAAACCAGCGGGAAGGGCATCGATTTGTGCCTTGATGTTCATGGTTTCGCAAAGCGCAAATGCCGTGTTATTTAAGCTCGGGCGGAAACAAGTCAAGTTGTCGATGATGGTGCCTTCGACGAACGAACTGGTTTTGTCGACCATGAGCACGCTATTACGCCAGACGTTGTAGTTGACGTCATCGAGCGGTGTCTCGTTGATTTGGATATCGAGCTTGCTGTCGGTGTTTTGCCGCGTAATGCAATTGGCGAGGTGGGTTTTACCTGCGCCGCTTTTCCCCGTCAGCAAGTAAGCCTGACCGCGTTCAAACTCAATGCGTTGTTTTTCCGAATACTTCACCGAGATGCGCTCGACTTCCGTCGTGTCGTTTTGTTGTTCTATAGATGCAGCAAGCTCAAGCAGCTCGGCGATACGTTGAATATGAAGCTTGTTCAACTCCCATCGACTCACCGTGCGCATTACTTGCTGGTATGGCGCGAAGTAGCGGTTGGTAAGCATGATGATGGCAGCCATGATGCCTTGGCTCGATTGCATGTTGATAACTGCCGTTGCCAAAACCACCACCACACAAGCGATGGAGAGCTGTTGTATGAGCGACAAGATAAGGTTGAAGTTTGATTCAATTTGCTCGTATTTGATGTTCTCGACTTCACGTTCTTCCACCATTTGTGTCATCAAGCTCTCAACGCGATATTCCATATTGCGCGCTTTGATATCGAGTGGGCTAGAGATGATCTCGATGATTTTAGAAGTGGTTAAGCCTTCGATGTCGGATTTGTTTTCTAAGCTGTTGATTTTCTGCTTGGAAAGACTGAGTGCGAACACCGCCAAAATGATGGAGGCGAGCAAGATGGTCACTCCCGCCCAAATGTTGATCACACCGATAATCAGAATGGTCAGTATGCTGACGGCAAGGTTGATCAATGCCCGTACAGATTCTCCGCCAAAGAAGGATTTAATCTCTGGAATGGTCGCAATACGCTCTAGGTATTCACCGGGTTCTAGACGACGAAACTTCGATATCTCAGCCAAACAGATTGATTGAAACACCTTGTTGGTTAAGTTGGTTTCGAATTGCTTCATGATCACCGACGAAATCTTCTCTTCCTGATTCTTTAAGTGATAGTCGAGGAAGATGGTGATCAAGATAATGGCAAACAGAAGAAACAGCGTGTCTTTGGCTTGGTTAGGTAAAACACGGTCAAAGATAATCAGAATCGAAAAGGGCAGTACTAAACCAAACAGCGTCGAGATGACCGTTGAGAAAGTCAGGTAACATTTGTCAGCAAAGTTAATCTTTTGGGAAAAATACTCAGTTTGCATTGCGACCTCCTTTCTTAATCGATGGTTTGGAGAGAAGGTGTTTTGGAACTAAGTCTTGATTGCTTCTGCCTTCGATATCGCTCATTAATTGCATGATGCTTTCGATGGATTGCACCGACAGCATGCCTTTGATTTGCTCAAGATTGATCGATTCAATGATGTAGTCATAACGCGCGCTCTCGTAATCACGTAGCGCGCTAAACAGTTTACTTTCCGCGGCCAGTAAGTCGGTAATGGTTCGCGTGCCAAGTTGGTAGGCGCGTTGAATGCCTTTGTAGGAAGCGTAGTTGGCACGGATGATGTTCTCGTAACTGCTAATAGCGCGGGAGAAGTCATTAATGTTGAGTACCGAGGTGTTAACGCTATTGCGAGTTGTGAACAACGAATCTTGGTACAGCAGCTCCGTTCGCTCGATGGCAGTCGACGATTTTTGATAACCGTAGTAATCCGAACCGCCGGAGAAAATCGGCACATTCAAGTTCAAACCGACGCTGGTGGAGTTACTGTCCCCTGTTGCGGTGGGGTCGGTTCGGTCATAGTTGTTCGCATCGTCGTAACGGTAACTGGCAGAGAGCGATACGGTCGGCACAAAGTTTGAACCGCTTTCTTTCAAGCCTCTTCGGCTGCGTTCTACGGTTTTCTTCGCAACCAATAAGTCGTTATTGAGCTTCAAAGCTTGCTCAAGAATCTCACGTTGTTCGGATTCGCTGATTTCCGCCAAGGGAACACTTTCGTAGATGTCCTGCGATGGGGTGACTGGGTATTGAACTTGAATCTCTAAACCGTTCAAAATCACACGTCGATCTTTCTCTAAGGTTCTTAAGCGGTTGGCAATGCCTTCTTTCTGAGCAATTACCTCATACAACTCGCTCGCCGCAGTGTTGCCAAGCTCCACGTTGCGACGCATTTGGCGCTCACGTGTTTCAGACGATTTAAGCTCGACTTTGGTGGCTTTGATTTGCGCGTTGTTTTTCAGGTACTCGAAATATTGCGTCGCGATTTCAGAAATGGTGCTCTGGATTTTGTTCTCGTGTTTGATTTCTTCAATGTTGAAATCAAGTTTCGCGGTGCCGTATTTGAAGATGTCGCCAAGGTTAAACACTGATTGAGATAAAGACACGCTGTAGCTGTTTGAGTTGTAGCTAGAACGCGTATCCGGTGTTCCCGTTAATATGGTCTCGTTTTCATTCCATGTGGTATCAGCAGCACCGTTTAAAGAGGGTAGGAACTTAGAGCGGCTAATGTCGATGTTGTATTCGTTTTCTTCCACGCCTTTGTCACTAGCGCGCAGAGATAAGTTGTTTTCCAAGCCGAGTTTGACCGCCTCAAGCAAGGTGGTCGCCATTGCCGAAGGAGCATTGCTCAATGTAAGCGCTGCCAATACGCAGCTAGTTAAGTTTCTGTACCGCCACATACTTGTTGATCACCTTGATGATTTCGTCGTTTTTATAAGGTTTGCTGATCACGTAATCCATTCCAGCTTCGATACAAGCTTGGTGTTCATTACTGCTGGTCAATGCTGTCGCACCTATGATGGTGCAGGGGTTTTGTCCGTTCTCTTGTTCGTATTGTCGAATGCGTTTGGTTGCTTCAATACCGCCCATGCCTGGCATGATGCAGTCCATAAAAATGATATCCGAGCGCTGATTCATGAAGTGCTGAACGGCGTCTGCGCCATCGCCAACGGTATCGGCTTCGTATTCTTGCTTGCTCAAAATACGTTTGAGTAGAATCTGTTGAACACGGTCATCCTCAACAATCAGGAATGAGCTGTTCTCCATCTGATCTTCTGAGGCTTCCGCTTCCATGATTGCTAAAAGATTGGGGATGAACTCATACGGAATCGCAGGAGAGTTCAGAATCTTGTCGACAAAGGTATGGCTCTCTTGTGCTTGCTGAGTGCTAGTGACTGAAAGCAGCAATTTAGTATTCGGGTGATTGCGCAGTTGCGATTTCACCGTTTTGCTCAGTGAGGGCAGCTTGTTTGGCTCGAACGTGTCGGTCAGCATGATGGCGTCGTATTCGCCAAAGGTTTTTGCAGTAGAGAAGAGCTCGTTCGGTGTGCGAATTGGCGTAATCTCTAAGCCCAAGTTGACGAGCATTTTGTTCATCACATCAATGCGCAGCTGAGAGTTGGCACACAGTAATAGGCGCTTATTGTCGAAGCGAGTTTTCTCGGTGTGGAAGCTCTTGGCTTTCAAATCGAGCTGAATTTGAAAACGTTCCTGATTGCCCGATTGATACCAATGGCTCTCGTAATAGCCGTAATCTTTCAGTACGCTTTTCGCCAAATCGTCTTTGGTTGCAGTGTGCTGTTTATGGTCGCTCCAGTGTAGAGTATTGAGCTTGGCAAACGGCACATCCAGTGTGGTTAAGAAGTTTAGATTGATGGTCAGGCGAGTGTTTTCAATGTCTGACGCCGCGCCCGATTCAATGGTGACAAACAGTTTCTTATCGGCTTTGAGTTGGATGGCATTCGATAGCTGTAGGAACAACACCCAGAATAAGCTGGTGGACTGTCCTTCAACACGATTTGGTAGGTTATCCGAGATAAAGCAGTCTATCTCACCTTCATTTCGCTGCACTTTTGAACTGATGTGAATCATCAATTCAGACAGTACATTCAGCAGTGAAAACTCTTTCGATTTGCTCTCGGTCCCTTGTGAAATGAGTCGGTTGTAGTTCTCTGCCAATTCAGACAGGGTATTGGCAGCCGAGGTTATATCTTGCGCCATCAACACGCCGCTCTCATCGGTCTCTTGAACGAGATATTGCACGCCGCCGTTAATGGTGTTGGTGATGCCACGAATCTCGTAACCAATCAGAGCATAGAGCTGCTTGTAGAGATCGTTATTGCGTTTTTGCTCTTCGAGGTTGCTGAAAATCAGTTTTAGGTGTGAGTAGATCTGACGCTGCTTAGGATTGATGCTCACTTCATTCAGCAACTCTTCCAACCTTTGCAAATCCAGTAGTTTGAGTTCTTGATAAAGCTCATCGAATTCTTGGTCAATGTCACGCTCATTCGAGCTGGATTTTTTCAGTTTAAGGATTGCCACCAAGTTCGATAGCACTGCGATACCAACCAGTACGACAACGACCACAAACAACCAAATGAAGAACTCGTTTTTCTCCATCATTAGGTCGCTCGCATGGTTGTTAAATATGGTCCGGTAGTTGTCGTCCATTTGTAGGTAGTTATTGGTGAGCGAGAGGTACAGTGCCAACACATCGTCGCGTGTTTTTTGGCTGTCTGAGAACCGATTGATTGCCAGTTCAAGCTGCGTGTATTCGGTCGCGCCCACCAAGCTAAACTCGGTTTTGTTGAGTGACGCGAGCGACTTAAATTGGTCAATTTCGTCTTTCAGAACCTCAAAATCAAGCTCTGTTGTACTGCAATAACGTGCGCTTAAACAGCGTTGAAGCGTTTGAATATCAAACTCGATAGTTTGGTTGAGCTGTTGAGCTTGAACCAAAAGAGGCGCATTTTGCACTTTCTCGACTGAATCCACTTTTTCCCAAGAGATATACAAATAAAAGGCGAGGGCAGCCAGCATCAAGCTGAAAGCAATGCTTAGGCGCATAACAGGAACGGAAATATTGTAAGAAGGTTTGCTACTCATCCATCACCTCTCATCGAATGCGTCTTCGATAGCCGACATAACCGGCTTCGCTGCGTATTCGATAACCCGGCGTGAACCTGTTTTCACGTCTGCGGTAAACTCCATATAAGGGGACAGCTTGTATTGTGTGCCTCCGCGCTCTAGATAGTTTTGACTGATTTGGATTTCCGCGAGGTAGAATTCAGCGTCTTCTTCTTCATAAGAAGAACGGCTGATCGATGCAATTCGACCTTCCAAAAATCCGTATTTGGCAAAGTTGTAGGTATCCATCTTCACTTTGACCGCTTGTCCGATTTCTACAAAACCCATGTCTTTACGCGGGATCTTCGCCTCTCCATGAAGGGCGTTATTGATCGGTGCAATGTCCGCGATGCTTTCACCTGGCGGTATCACAGCGGAGCGGAAGTTGAAGTGCACTTTATCTACTACACCGTCAATAGGGGCGTAAACCACGAGGCGATCCACTTTATCTGAGTGTTGAGGACGTAATATACGTTTCAACTTTAAGTCCTTGTTTGCTTGAATGATTTGTGCTTGATACTCGGCATTACGATTTTCCACCAAGTCTCGGTACTGCTTCTCTAGTTTGTCGAGTTGGAAGCGCTCATTCATGACCGACTCATCAAGGTTTTCAATCTCACGCACCATGTTTGACTCTTGAACCTGCATATTCAGAACATCGACGTAAGACGCCATTTCCTCTTTGTACAAGGTGTTCTTAATATTGAGCTGCTTGCGTATCAAGGAGAGCTGGTTCTCGGAGCTTTTACGGCGCTTGAGCATTGAATCAATAAGCGAATTCTTATGTTGGATATCGTGAGTGATCAACTCTTCATTGGAACGGTTTTTAGAAAATTCTTGCTGCCAGGTATTCATGTTGACTTGCACTAATTCTGGGTACTTTTCGATGTAGGCAGAAAAATCGGGTTCCACCATATCGCGCAGGCTTTCGTAACGAATCTTGTCTAGCTCTAGCTGAATGATCTCTGTGTTTACCGTATCGAGTTGAGTGTTTCTATCCAGAGAGCGAAGGCGTGCAATAGGCTGACCTTCATAAACCACTTCGCCTTTGCGCACTAGCATTTCTTCTAGAATACCGCCTTCAAGGTGTTGCACTTTTTCGATGTCAGATTCGAGCAATAGCTCACCGCGCACCGACACCACAATGTCGATACGAGCCTGAGATGCCACGGCGATAGCCACCATGGAAAGCAAAAAGATAACCAGCAAGGTTTTGTGTACGCTGGTCATTGCACTGGCTAGCACGATTGTATCGTCTGCTGTTACCTTCGAAGCTTCGTTGTTCGAAACGAGTGCCTTTTTGAGGTGATGTTCTATTTGCTTATTACTCATGAGCCACCCCTACGATTCACTACCTGTGCGGCTATCGATTGAATTTTCGATTTTTAACAGCTGGCTAATTTGTTTGTTTACGTTGTTAAGCTCGGTTTTAACGTCCTCGATCAATTCATTAGGAGCAGGGAAATGGTGTTTGTTTAAGTGTTCAAGCTTTGCCAATTTTGGTGGTAAGTCGTCATCACATAACAAGACGAAAATGGTCTTTAGCCTTTTTGAATAACATCTGAGTGCTTCAAAACGGTTTTGTTTATGCAGCATCTCAATATCAATCCCTGCATCACTGAAATCTTGGTAAAAATCGCCTAATAGCAATTGCAGCCCCTTATGGCTGTTGTCGACTGAGCGCAACAGATTTGTCATATTTATCATTATCCCACCGCACTAATTGCTTTAATGACAACAAGTAAGGATCTTTATACTGGGTTTTCAAATTTTTTTGTTTTTATGGAACTCGAAAGGTATGAAAAAAGTTGTATAAAAAAGTTGGTTTCTAAAAATGGTGTCCTTTACTGCCTCTAAATACGATCAGTTAGCTAAAAGCAACGGAGGCTGTAATGGCAGGCGACACTAATCAAGAAAAAGACAATGAAAAGCTTAACGATGCGGTAGAGCAAACAGAAACGAAGGATACGGGGACAAAAGAAGAAAAACAGCAGTCGACCGTCTCTTCGACTGTAGCGACTGGTGCTGAAAGTGCAGATGCTGTTGATGAAGCCAATCGTGCGATGGAAGAAAATCCTAGTGGCGCGGGTACGGAAGAAGAAGCAGTGAGCTCGGGTGGCGCAGTTCAAGAAGAGGATACTGAAAGTAGCAGCGACTCTGACGCTGCACAATCCAATGTTGTTGATAGTGTAGCTTCTAGCGGAGAATCAGGTGACGAGGCTCTGGGCAGCGGTGGTTCGGATTCTGGGGCGGGTGCCCAAGCGGTCGGTGGTGGTGATGCCTCTGGCTCTGAAGGTGGTTCGGACGCAGAAGGCAATGAAGCGCAAGGACAAGCGGTACAAACTTCATCTGCGCCAAGTGCTTCTTCAGACTCTGAAGGTTCTCAAGGTGGTGACGAGCTAGATTCAGAAACCACTGAAGAGAGCTTCGCGGTGGATGTACAAGACACCAGCGAAGAAACCACGACGCAAGTAGAAGACGATTTCGACTCCGAAACTACGAGCGAGACGTTCCAAATTAAAGTCGAAGGTGAAAATGACGCGCCAGAAGTAGGGCAAGATCTGGCATACATCATGGATGAAGATGGCACTATTACCTTCACTCAAGAACAACTTCTCGGGTACGCGAGTGATGTTGATGGCGATGATCTTGCCGCATTTAACGTGCAAGTGGGTGCTAATGCATCCGTTGTGGATAATGGTGATGGCACTTATACCGTCACACCTGAAGCTGATTTTAATGGTGAACTCGACTTAACGTTTGATATCAGTGATGGTCAAGAAACCATTTCTAGTTCGATTGATTTAACTGTTCGTCCAATCAATGACGCACCAGTGCCTGAAGATAAAACCTTTGAGATTGAAGAGGATGGCACTCTGATCTTCACCGATGCTGACCTGCTTGCTGGCGCAACGGATATTGAAGGCGATAACCTCACAGTTGAAGGTGTAAGTTACGATGGTGGCGACGGCATCCTGACCGATAACGGTAATGGGACTTACACTTTCGCGCCAAATGAAAACTTCAATGGCGATGTGAACTTCAGCTTTGATGTGTCCGACGGTACAGATACGGTTTCTGCCAACATTGATGTAAGCGTCACACCAGTCGATGACGCACCAGTATCTGGAAATCTTGCTTACTCGGTGGATGAAGATGGCTCGATTCGTTTGAGCCAAGAGCAGTTGTTGTCGCAAGCTTCCGATGTGGAAGACGATGCACTGACGGCGTCTAACCTTTCGGTAGATGGCAATGCGACGGTGACTCAAAATGACGATGGTAGCTTCACCATCACGCCGGACGCAGATTTCAACGGTGATATCGACATCAGCTTCGATATTTCCGATGGCACGAACACCGTTCAAGCAACCGCTGATCTAACCGTTAACCCAATAAACGATTTGCCGGTTCCTCAAGACCAGCAGTTCAGCGTGGAAGAAGATGGCACGCTGATCTTTACGGACGCAGACCTGCTTACTGGCGCAACGGATATTGAAGGCGATAACCTAACAGTTGAAGGTGTGAGCTACGACGGTAGCGATGGCATCCTGACCGACAACGGCAATGGGACTTACACTTTTGCGCCAAATGAAAATTTCAATGGTGATGTGAACTTCAGCTTTGATGTATCCGATGGCACAGATACGGTTTCTGCCAACATTGATGTAAGCGTCACACCAGTCGATGATGCGCCAGTGTCTGGCAATCTTGCTTACTCGGTGGACGAAGATGGCTCGATTCGTTTGAGCCAAGAGCAGTTGTTGTCGCAAGCTTCCGATGTGGAAGGCGATGCACTGACGGCTTCTAACCTTTCGGTAGATGGCAACGCGACGGTGACTCAAAATGACGATGGTAGCTTCACCATCACGCCGGACGCAGATTTCAACGGTGATATCGACATTAGCTTTGATATCTCAGATGGCACGAATACCGTTCAAGCAACCGCTGACCTAACCGTTAATCCAATCAACGATCTGCCTGTTCCTCAAGATCAACAATTCAGTGTGGAAGAGGACGGCACACTGCAATTTACTGATGCGGATCTGCTTGCAGGTGCTACCGACATTGAAGGCGATGACCTTTCTGTAACGGGAATCAGCTATGAAGGCACCGACGGCGTTCTAACTGACAATGGCGATGGCACGTATAGCTTTGCGCCAAATGAGAACTTCAACGGTGATTTAAACTTCAGCTTCGACGTGTCTGATGGCACAGATACAGTTTCAGCGAATGTAGATGTGAGCGTTACGCCGGTGAATGATCCTCCGGTGGCTGGTTCAACGTCTTACACGGTTCACGAAGATAACTCTATTACCATTTCTGACGCGCAACTGTTGGCAAACTCTTCGGATTTAGAAGGGGATGTCTCGATTGATAGCGTGAGCTACTCTGGCAGCGATGGTGTGTTGCAAATCAATGGAGACGGTACGTACACCTTCTCTCCAAATGAAAACTTTAATGGTGAAGTGACGCTTGATGTTGTCGTCGCTGATGAAGAAGGCTCAACGGATGTCACCACTGCTGGCATTACGGTGCTGGAAGTGAATGATCCACCAGTCGCAGGACCAACTTCTTACACCATTGATGAAGATTCTGTTCTGACCTTTAGTGAGTCGCAAGTGCTGCTGAATGCCTCTGATGTGGAAGGCGACGTAGAGCTTGTTGGTATTAGATACGATGGTCCGGATGGCATTTTCACCGTTAACGATGATGGTACGTGCAGCTTCGCGCCAAACGAGAACTTTAACGGACAAGTTCAACTTGATGTGACCATTCGAGATGAGGATGGGGCAGAAGTTGATACCGTCATCAATGTGAATGTATTGCCAATCAATGATGCGCCAGTATCGGGTGATTTGGCTTACAGCGTTGATGAAGACGGTGCGATTACACTCAGCCAAGAGCAGCTTCTTTCTCAAGCGTCTGATATTGAGGGCGATGACCTGACTGCTAGCGATTTGACTGTCGATGGAAACGCAACCGTTACAGCGAACGATGATGGTAGCTTCACGATTACGCCAGATGCGGACTTTAATGGTGACATTGATATCCAATTCAACATTACGGACGGCACAGACACTATCCAAGCAACGACGGATCTAACGGTTAATCCGGTTAACGATCTTCCTGTTCCTCAAGACCAGCAGTTTAGTGTTGAAGAAGACGGCACGCTTCAGTTTACTGACGCAGACTTGCTTGCTGGCGCGACCGACATCGATGGCGATAACTTAACGGTTGATGGCATTAGCTACACAGGCAGCGATGGTGTGCTGACTGACCACGGTGATGGTACTTACACCTTTGCACCAAACGAAAACTTCAACGGTGATGTCAGCTTTAGCTTTGGTGTTTCTGACGGCACTGAGACCGTACCAGCAAATGTGGACGTGAGCGTCACTCCAGTCAATGATCCTCCGGTTGCGGGTGCAACGTCTTACATGGTTGATGAAGACAACGCGATTACCATTTCTGACGAGCAGCTTCTGGCTAACTCTTCGGATGTGGAAGGCGCAGTGTCCATCGATAGCGTGACCTATTCAGGCACCGATGGCGTATTCCAAGACAACGGTGACGGCACTTACACCTTCATGCCAAATGAGAACTTCAGCGGTGATATCAGCCTTGATGTGATTGTGGCGGATGAGCAAGGTGCGATTGACGAAACGACCGCAGGCATTACGGTCATTGAAGTGAATGATCCTCCCGTTGCGGGTCCAACGTCTTACACGATTGATGAAGATTCAGTACTGACATTCAGTGAGTCACAAATTCTTGCCAACGCATCTGATATCGAGGGTGATGTAGAGCTTGTTGGCATCAGCTATGAAGGTTCGGATGGTATCTTTACCGTCAATGGCGATGGTACTTGCAGCTTTGCGCCAAACGAGAACTTCAATGGTCAAGTTCAGTTGGATGTGACCATTCAAGATGAGAATGGGGCAACCGTTGATACGCACATCAATGTCGATGTATTGCCAATCAACGATCCACCAGTATCGGGTGATTTGGCTTACACCATCAACGAAGACAGCTCAATCACGCTAAGCCAAGAGCAGTTGCTTGCCAAAGCGGGCGATATTGATAGCGAGAACCTTGAAGCCATCAATCTATCGACAGATGACAACGCGACAATTCAATACAACGATGATGGCAGTTACACCATCACACCGGATGAAAACTACAACGGCGACCTAGATCTGACCTTCGATATCATTGATAACGATGGTGGCTCGGTACAAGTTGGTCTGGATATTACGGTTAATCCTGTGAATGACTTGCCACAAGCGCAAGATCAACAGTTCACGGTAGAAGAAGATGGCACCTTGCTGTTCACGGATGCAGACCTATTGGAAGGCGCATCGGATATTGATGGCGATGATCTGTCTATCGAAAACGTTCTCTACACCGGTGTGGATGGTGTACTTACCGACAATGGTGATGGCACTTATAGCTTTGCGCCGAATGAGAACTTCAACGGTGATGTTCAGTTCACATTCGATGTGTCTGACGGCACAGGTTCAACACCGGCATTCATTGATGTCAGTGTGACTCCAGTGAACGATCCTCCGGTGGCAGGTTCTACGTCTTACACGGTTCAAGAAGATGGTCAAATCACCATTAGTGACGAGCAGTTGTTAGCCAACTCTTCTGATGTGGAAGGCGATGTAGCCTTGGCGAATGTTAGCTACTCTGGTAACGACGGTAGCTTCGTGGACAATGGCGACGGCACATATACCTTTACGCCAAATGAGAACTTTGACGGTAACATTTCGCTCGACGTTACGGTCATCGACCAAGATGGTGCAACGGATACAACAACCGCAGGCATCGATGTTATCGCGGTGAACGATGCACCAGAAACGTCAGGCATTCAAGCTGAGGTGGATGAAGATAACGCCATTACCATCACGCAAGAACAGTTGCTTGCGAATGCGACAGATATTGAAGGAGATGACCTTGTTGCCAGCAATCTACAAACCAATGACCCGGATGCGACGATCGTAGCCAACGATGATGGTTCATTCACCATTACGCATACGGAAAACTTCAATGGTGAGTTGGACTTCACTTACAACATCAGCGATGGCGAAAATGATGTTCTGACCACGTTGGATCTGACCGTTAATCCTGTCAACGATGCGCCAGAAGCGGGCGACGAGATCTTTATTCAAGCGGAAGAAGACCAAACAGTGGGTGTTTCTCTGCGTGAAGAGCCTGCTTTACGTCTCGACCAAGCGCCTGAAAACGGCATCATTGAAGCGAATCTAAATGACGAATGGGTACAGCTAGAAGTCGGGCAGGAGGTGCCTGCAGACACGGAAGTGCGCTTCATTCCAAATGATGATGCGTTGGCGAACGGTACGCATACCACTCAAATCGGTACCTTTGATGACAATGCAAGTGTTGATGATTGGGGTGATGAAATTGACCCATATACTCGCCAGTTCACTGATGGTGATTTGACCGTCACGGTGCAGAGTAATGATGATCCGCTTGGTGCGTGGAATGGTAACACACACATTGGGCATGGTATTGGCGATACTGACCGCCAAGGCTTGAGTGGTGATGAAAAACTAACTGTGACCGTTGAAGGTCAAGACATCAACGAAATCAGCTTCCACCTAGATGGTCTAGGCGGCTGGTTTATGGAAGAGTCTCGCCACTTTACCGAAGTCGAAATTCGCGCATTCAACTCTGATGGTGACTTGATCGACTCGATGACTTACCACAAAGAAGATCGTGGTAGCTATGAGACGGATTACACCCTAACGGTGAACGAGCCGGTATCTTACTTTGAGCTAGGTACGATTCAAGGTAACGGTACTTACGTGGTTCAAAACATGACGGTATCGCAAACTTGTCATGATGAAGCGGTGTTCACTTCTATTGGCGTGGACGGCACGGAAATCACTGAAACGGTAGAACTGAATATCCGTGAAGGTGACAGTGAAATCGAACTGACGGCTGATCTGCCAAATGTGACCATTGATACCGAAGGTTCTACGCAGTTTGCCTCTGTGGTTATCACAGAAGAACAGCTTTTAGCACAAGCGAGTGATATCGATAGCGATGTTCTTGATATTCAAAACCTTGAGCTGGTGGGGGATAACGCGGAGCACGCTACGTTAACCGACAACGGCGATGGTACATGGACAGTTATACCAGATGAGAACTTCTACGGTGAGATTGAGCTTGGTTACCAAGTTACAGATGGTGAACTCACTGACGACAACATCATCAACATCAACTTCGAAGCAGTAAACGATGCGCCAATTGTTTCTGGTCCGATTGTGTTGTCGACTGATGAGGATGTGGGCATTACGTTTAGCGCGGACGATCTGCTTGCGAATGCAAGTGATGTGGAAGGCGATGTGCTGTCTATCTCTGATATCTCTTACAGCGGTGATAACGGTGAGCTTGTCGACAATGGCGACGGTACTTACACATTTATGCCGAATGAAAACTTCAATGGTGAAGTCGACATCGACTACAAAGTCTTCGATGGCACCGATGAAGTCGATACCCATCTAGATCTGACCGTTATTCCGGTTAATGATGTGCCAGTTCCTGGTGCGCCGCTGCATACTCAAATGCTAGAAAACGGCACCATCATCATCGAAGCAAAAGACCTACTATCAGGTGCGACCGATGTGGATGGCGACATTCTGCATATCGAGAATCTACTGCTTGTTGACCAGTCACAAGGTACGTTGACAGACAACGGCGACAACACCTTTACCTTCGAGCCAACTTCGAACTTCTACGGTGAAGTGAACTTGACCTTCGACATCAGCGATGGTCAAGCAAGTGCACCAAGCACCGCGAAGATCGATGTTGAGATCGTCAACGAAGGTCCAGAGGTTAGCGGTCCAGTTGATGCGGTCGTTGATGAAGATGGCTCAATTACCATCACTCAAGAAGACTTGTTAGCGAACGCGACGGACGTGGATGGTGACAACCTTGAAGCGGTGAACCTGTCGACCAACGATCCTAATGCAACCATCGTTGAGAACGCTGATGGTAGCTTCACGATTACACCGAGCGAAAACTTCTTTGGTGAAATCGAATTTACTTATGACGTAACTGACGCGATTGAAACCGTCGCTGCGGATCTAAACCTCACCGTTAACCCAGTGAACGACCTGCCAGATGTACCTGATTTGTCCTTCACTACAGAAGATGGCGAGGCTATCACGATTACTGAAGCAGAGCTGTTGGCTCAAGCGACGGACATCGAAGGCGATGATTTATCTGTTGTGAACGTGACGAGTTTAAGCGACACGGTTCAAGTGACAGACAATGGCGATGGCACTTACACGTTAACGCCAGAGCAGGGCTTCTTTGGTAATGTTGACCTCACGTTTGATGTGAGCGATGGCACCGATGTGGTGGCGGCAAACATCGACTTGAAAGTTGAGTTCGTCAACGACGCACCAGAAGCAGCACCAATCGTGGCAGACGTGGACGAGGATGGCTCTATCCTCGTGACGCAAGAAATGCTGCTTGAAAACGCCAGCGATCAAGATGGTGATGACCTATACGCAACGGCACTAGAAACCAATGATCCGAATGCCTCTATCGTGGATAACGGTGACGGCACCTTTACTGTTACGCCTTCACAGCACTTCAATGGAGACATCGAGTTTACTTATGAAGTGAGCGATGGTGAATTGAGTGTTGCCAATGAAATGACATTGACGGTGAACCCAGTCAATGACATTCCAATTGTTGCGCCTGGCATGTACCACATTGAAGAGGATGGCAGCATCCTGTTCACGCAAGAAGATCTGCTAAGTGGTGCGATTGATATTGATGGTGATGACCTCACCGTTACCAGC
Source organism: Vibrio sp. 2092 (assembly GCF_033339635.1). Lineage (NCBI taxonomy): Bacteria > Pseudomonadati > Pseudomonadota > Gammaproteobacteria > Vibrionales > Vibrionaceae > Vibrio > Vibrio sp. 2092. The sequence continues at coordinate 150,477 of NZ_JAWOUY010000009.1, forward strand.
ATTAACTACTCGGGGGATGAAGGTACTGTAACGGACAACGGTGACGGTACATTTAGCTTCGTACCAGAAGAGCACTTCAGTGGTGACTTGCAATTCAGCTTTACGGTTTCTGACGGTACTGATGAAGTTGAGCAAGACATTAATGTCCATATCGAAGCCGTGGCAGATGCGCCAGACCTAGTCATCACTGATGGCGATGGTCGAAACGTGGATGACCAAGCGATCTTGGTTGAGCCAGGCGGTATTGTTGAAGTGAACATCGCTGCAGCATTGGTTGACCAAGATTTGTCAGAAACACTGACTGTGACAGTGGATGGTGTTCCAGAAGGTTCGGTGATCAGCTACGACAACGAAGGGGTACTTAACGATCAAGACAACGGTATCACCAGTTTCAACGATACTGAAATCACGGTTACGTTTGAAGGTGAAACCGCGGGTTACCAAAACACAGCGGGTTACTACAAAGTCGATGAAAATGGCAACATCACTGGCGTTGAAGTGGTGTACGAAAACGCTTCTCAAGTTGGCGGTGGCGGTGACCTCGTTCCGGGACAAGATCAGTTCAGCTTCCAAATCTCGGAAGGGGAAAGCTTCAACCTATTCTTGATTCCTAACGGTCATAACTTCAATGACTTTGCATCCATGCAAGATGGTCAGTACGAGTTCCGTGCGGCAGATGGCTCTCCTGCGAACATGGATACAGTTGACCCGCAACTCGTGTTTGTTGGTGCTGATGGTTCTGAAACCGTGATTCAAAGCCAATTCGGTGATGCAGTCTTCCATGGTGGTTCAAGCTCAGAGCTCAACCAAGATGGCATTGAACATACCCGAACTACCGTGAACGAAGACGGTGAACTGGTTTACGGCTTTGAAGATCTTTACGGTGGCGGCGATGCCGATTACACCGACTTCAACTTCACTATTGATGTCGGTGAAGTGAACAGCCAGATCTACAGCGGTGAAGTAACAGTAGGACCAGATGGTTCTGTAACGCTTCCAACCACAGCAATTGAACAAGAGCTACAGATTCAATTGCCAGAAGACTTTAACCAACAGCTAGAAATCAATGTAACGGCAACGGCAACAGAGCTATCAAATAATGATTCTGAAACCGTTTCTCAAACCATCTACGTCAATGCAACAGGTGCCCATATTGAACATGCACCTGAAGCATTGCCTGTTTCAGCGATGGTTGAAGAAGATGGTTCAATCCTAATTACGCAAGAAGATTTGCTTGCTAATGCGCGTGACTTGGATGGAGACCAACTGACAGCGCTGAATTTGGCAACGGATGATGAAAACATCACCATCACAGACAATGGCGACGGTACTTACACCTTAACGCCAGATGCGGACTTTAATGGTGATATCACCTTTACGTTTGATGTGTCTGACGGCGATGATGTTGTCTCAACCAACCTTGAGTTATTGGTGTCACCAGTTAATGATGCGCCTGAACCACAAGATCAAGCGTTCACTGTTGGTGAAGATGGTGTGCTGACCTTTACTGATGCGGATCTGCTAACAGGCGCTACCGACATTGAAGGGGATGACCTATCTGTTGAGGGCGTCACTTACACAGGCGCAGACGGTGTTCTTACTGACAATGGCGATGGTACATATAGCTTCGCACCGAATGAGAACTTCAATGGTGATGTGAACTTCACCTTCGATGTTTCCGATGGCACGGACACCGTGACTGCGAATATCGATGTGACAGTCACACCAGAGAA
>NZ_JAWOUY010000009.1:152309-219634 GCF_033339635.1 Vibrio sp. 2092
TTCAGCTTCGCACCAAACGCCAACTTCGATGGCGATGTCAGCCTAGATGTTGTGGTTGTTGATGAAGACGGTGCAACGGTAGCAACCAATGCAAGCATCGATGTATTGCCAATCAATGATGCACCGGTATCAGGTGATTTGGCTTACAGCGTGGATGAAGATGGTTCTATCACTCTCAGCCAAGAGCAACTTCTTGCTCAAGCCGGCGACGTGGATGGCGACGACCTAACCGCATCCAACCTGACAGTTGATGGCAATGCGACCGTTGTTGCGAATGACGATGGTAGCTTCACTATCACACCAGATGCGGACTTCAATGGCGACATTGACTTGAGCTTCGACATTACGGACGGTGATGCAACCATTCAAGCCACTGCCGATCTGACTGTGAACCCAGTGAATGACTTGCCAACGGTTGGTCAGCCACAGTTTGTTACGCAAGAAGACACCAGCTTCACCTTCACCGAAGAGCAACTGCTGCAAAATGCAGGTGATATCGATGGTGATAACCTAACGGTTGAAAACGTTGCTTCTGACAGCGGTACTTTAGTCGATAACGGTGACGGCACGTACACCTTCGCACCAAACGAAAACTTCGATGGCAACGTGAACGTAACGTTTGATGTCAACGATGGCACTGCAACCGTGCCAGCAGAAGCGAACATTGATGTTCAATCTGTGGTTGATATGCCAGAGCTTTCGATTGCTTCAGACTTGGTGATTGCCTCTGATAATTTCGAGTCTGGCTCGAACGGTTGGAACGCGAATACTGAAAGTTCACAAGGTTTCGAAACAGGCGACATGCTGGGTCGTATTGGTGGCACTGGCGGTGATGAAGCGGTCAGCAAAACCTACGAGATCCCAAGCGATGTCAACGAAGTGAATATCTCGTTTAGCTTCTACGAAATCGACTCTTGGGATGGCGAGTCGTTCCAAATCTTTGTCGGCGGCGAACAGCTAACGACGTTAGAGAACTCAGCGTTCCGTACTCAAGATGGTACGACAACGCTTTACGACTCAGATGGTAATGAAGTGGGTGAAGTGATCCACGGAGCCTCTCAACGTGAAGGCTTCAGTGGTTGGAACGACCAAGCACACCAAGTGAACTTAACCGTTCCGGTGGAAGACGGTCAGCTTCAGTTAGGCTTTGGTTCTACGCTAAACCAAAGTATTCCTGACGAGTCATTCGGCATCGACAACATTGAAATCACGGTAGCGGACGCGGATTACCAAATCATTGGTACCGAAGATACACCAGTGCCGCTTGATATCGATGCAGCATTGACCGATACCGATGGTTCAGAAAACCTCGTTATCTTGATTGAAGATGTGCCAGAAGGCAGCTCATTATCAGCGGGTGTTGATAATGGTGATGGTACTTGGTCACTACAACCAGGCGAGCTAGAAGGGCTAGAGTTTATTCCTTCTGCGGACTTCAATGGCGATGTGACGCTAACCGTGAATGCAACCTCTACGGATGTGGATACAGGTACAACAGCGACAGCGACGCAAGATGTGACGATTCATATCTCGCCAACCAATGATGCACCAGAAGTGACGGGTGATATCACTGCGGTAACTGCCGAAGACAACAGCATTACGCTAACTCAAGAGCAGTTACTTGAGCATGCCGTTGATATCGATGGTGACGACCTAAGCGCAATCAACCTGAGCACCAATGATGAAAATGCAACGGTTGAAATGAACGAGGATGGCAGCTTCACCATTACTCCGAGCGAGAACTTCTACGGTGACATTGAGTTTAGTTACGATGTCACGGATGGCGAAGAAGTGGTTGCGGCTGGTCTCGACTTAACGGTAACGCCAGTCAATGACGCACCAGAGCCACAAGATCAAGCGTTCACTGTGGGTGAGGACGGTCTTCTTACCTTCACCGATGCTGACTTGTTAACAGGCGCGACAGATGTAGAAGGTGACAACCTAACAGTTGAAGGCGTGACTTACACTGGCGCGGACGGTGTCCTAACCGACAATGGTGACGGCACTTACAGCTTCGCACCGAATGAGAACTTCAATGGCGATGTGAACTTCACTTTCGATGTTTCCGATGGCGCGGATACCGTGACGGCAAATATCGATGTAACAGTTACGCCAGAGAACGATCCACCAGTTGCGGGCAGCACGTCTTACACAGTGCATGAAGACAACTCGATCACCATTAGTGATGAGCAACTACTGGCTAATTCGTCTGATATCGAGGGTGATGTTGCGATCAGCAGCGTGAGCTACAGCGGTAGCGACGGTGTGCTAGAAATTAATGGCGATGGTACTTACACCTTCTCACCAAACGAAAACTTTACAGGCGATGTTAGCCTTGATGTTGTAGTGGTTGACGAGGACGGCGCGGTTGATACAACAACAGCGGGAATTACCGTTCTTGAGGTGAACGATCCACCAATCGCAGGCACAACCAGTTACACCATTGATGAAGATGAAGTCATCACCATCAGTGCAGAACAGTTGTTGGCAAACTCTTCCGATATTGAAGGTGAGGTAGCACTAGATAGCGTGAGCTACAGTGGCAGCGAAGGTATCTTTACCGACAATGGTGATGGTACGTTTAGCTTTGCACCAAACCAAAACTTCAATGGTGAAGTGAATCTTGATGTTGTAGTCGTGGATGAAGATGGTGCGACCGCTTCGACGACGGCAAACATTGATGTTCTGCCAATCAATGATGCTCCGGTATCGGGTGACTTGGCTTACAGTGTCGACGAAGACAACTCAATCACCCTAAGCCAAGAACAATTGTTGGCACAAGCAACGGATGTAGAAGGTGATGCACTAACCGCTTCTAACCTAGTGGTTGACGGTGATGCGATGGTTACGGCTAATGACGATGGTAGCTTTACCATTACGCCTGACGCGAACTTCAATGGCGACATTGATATCACGTTCGATATCAACGATGGCAGCGATACTATTGTTGCAACGGCGGACCTAACGGTTAACCCAGTTAATGACTTGCCGCAGCCGGAAGATCAAGCGTTCACCATTGGTGAAGATGGCGTGTTGACCTTCACTGATCAAGACCTGCTTGATGGTGCAACCGATATCGATGGCGATGACCTATCGGTAGAAGGTGTCACATACACTGGCGCGGACGGTGTCCTAACTGACAATGGCGATGGCACATACAGCTTCGCTCCAAACGAAAACTTCAATGGCGACGTAAACTTTACCTTCGATGTTTCCGATGGCACGGACACCGTGACCGCGAATATCGATGTGAGTGTGACGCCAGAGAACGATCCACCGGTTGCGGGCAGCACGTCTTACACAGTGCATGAAGATAACTCGATCACCATCAGTGATGAACAGCTACTAGCGAACTCATCGGATATTGAAGGCGATGTATCGATTGATAGCGTGAGCTACAGCGGTAACGATGGTGTGCTGGAAATCAACGGTGATGGCACGTACACCTTCTCGCCAAACGAGAACTTCAATGGCGAAGTGAGCCTAGATGTTGTTGTAATCGACGAAGATGGCGCGACGGATTCAACTACCGCAGGTATCACGGTACTTGAGGTGAACGATCCGCCAATCGCAGGTCCAACTGCGTACACCATCGATGAAGACCAAGTTCTAACGTTCAGTGAATCACAAGTGCTTCTGAATGCTTCGGATGTCGAAGGGGATGTTGAGCTTGTAAGCATCAGCTACGACGGTCCAGATGGCATCTTCTCAGTAAATGGCGATGGCACTTGTAGCTTCGCACCGAATGAGAACTTCAATGGCCAAGTGTCGTTGGACGTGACTATTCGTGATGAAGATGGCGCAGAAGTCGACACCTATATCACTGTTGATGTATTGCCAATCAACGACGCACCAGTATCGGGTAACTTGGCTTACAACGTAGATGAAGATAACACCATTACATTGAGCCAAGAGCAATTGTTGTCTCAAGCGAGCGATGTGGACGGCGATGACCTTGTTGCTGAAAACTTGCTTGTGGATGGTAATGCGACAGTGACTGCTAACGACGATGGCAGCTTCACCATTACGCCTGATGCGAACTTCAATGGTGACATTGATATCACGTTTGATGTCAGTGATGGTTCTGACACCTTGGTCGCGACGGCAGATCTAACGGTTAATCCAGTTAACGACCTACCACAGCCAGAAGATCAAGCGTTCACCATTGGCGAAGATGGCGTCTTGTTGTTCACTGATGAAGATCTGCTTGATGGCGCAACGGATATCGATGGCGATGACCTATCGGTTGAAGGCGTGACTTACACAGGTGCAGACGGTGTCCTAACCGACAATGGTGATGGCTCATACAGCTTCGCACCGAATGAGAACTTCAATGGCGATGTGAACTTTACCTTCGATGTGTCAGACGGTACGGATACCACCTCTGCGAACATTGAAGTGAGTGTGACGCCAGAGAACGATCCACCTGTGGCGGGCAGCACGTCCTACACAGTACATGAAGACAACTCGATCACCATCAGTGACGAGCAACTACTGGCTAATTCGTCGGATATTGAAGGCGACGTAGACATCAGTAGTGTGACTTACAGTGGCAACGATGGCGTCTTCCAAGACAATGGCGATGGTACGTACACCTTCTCTCCAAACGAGAACTTCAATGGCGAGGTCAGCCTAGACGTTGTAGTTGTCGATGAAGAGGGTGCGACAGACTCAACCACTGCGGGTATCACAGTACTTGAGGTGAACGATCCACCAATCGCAGGTGCGACAAGTTACTCTGTCAATGAAGACGAAGTCATTATCTTCACGGAAGAGCAACTGCTAGCGCAGTCAAGCGATGTGGAAGGTGACGTGAGCCTAGAAAGCGTCTCTTACAGTGGTAGCGACGGCATTCTAACGGCGAATGACGATGGCACTTATAGCTTCGCACCAAATGAAAACTTCAACGGTGGTGTAAGCCTAGACGTAGTAGTGGCTGATGAAGATGGTGCAACTGCGACAACCAACGCGAACATTGATGTATTGCCAGTCAACGATGCTCCGGTATCTGGCGACTTGGCTTACAGCGTCGATGAAGACGGTTCAATCACATTGAGTCAAGAGCAGTTACTGGCTCAAGCGGGTGACGTCGACAGCGATAATCTAGAAGCAGTGAACTTAACCGCGGTAGCCAATGCAACCGTTGTTGAGAACCAAGATGGTAGCTTTACGATTACGCCTGATGCGAACTTCAATGGCGATATCGACCTAAGCTTCGACTTGATTGATAACGATGGTGCGAGCGTGGAAGTGGGCGTTGACCTAACGGTGAACCCAATTAACGATGCGCCGCAATCAACGCCAGTGAATATTGCTGGCACCGAAGATACCACCATTCTTATCACGCAGGACATGTTGCTTGCTAACGCGACAGATATCGACAACACCTACGACGAACTGTCTGCTGTCGACCTAGTGATTGATGAGCAATACGGTGACTTGCTAGACAACGGTGATGGTACTTGGTCATTCACTCCAGCAGAGAACTTCAATGGTGATGTGCCAATGTCGTTCGGCGTCAGCGATGGTGATTTAGTGACGCCGGCTGAAGGCAATCTAAACGTCGAAGCGGTTAACGATGCACCAGAAGCGCCAACCATCCAGATGCAAGGCGAAGAAGATGTGGTCATGGTGATTGACCCAGCTTACATCGCTGATCAAGTTACGGATCTTGATGGTGACGAAATCAGCGTAGAAAGCATCACGGTTCGTGCTCCTGCAAACGCGACATTAACTCAGCAACCAGATGGTATGTACCACTTGGTAACCACTCAAGACTTTAATGGTTTGGTGGAACTGGGCTACACCGCGACGGATGGTGAAGAAGTGGTTGAAGGTTCGTTGAATGTGGATGTTATTCCAGTCAACGATGCTCCATTCAATGTGGGTAATGCCTTTATGGCAACCGACGAAGATGGCGCATTCACCTTCGACGCTGGCGACCTGATGAACTTGTTCGGCGATATCGATACTGAAAACCTAGTCGTATCACGCATTATCACCGCAGAAGGTGAAGATGGTGGTGAGGTAACAGACAACGGTGACGGTACTTGGACATTCACACCGACTGGCGATTTTGCAGGGGTTTCTGACTTGCAAGTTGTGGTAAGTGACGGTGAGTTTGAGACGGTACTTGATGTACCAGTGTTTGTTCGCCCAGTTGCGGATGGCGCAGTCATCACAACCGACCATGATGGTCCATTAGTCTTCGGTGAAGACGAAACAGGTCACCTAGGCTTGAATGTCGGTCTAATCGACGATTCAGAAACGCTAAGTAACCTAGTGATGACTGGTTTCCCTGTGGGCTTCGAAGTTACGGACGGTGTGAACACCATTACCATTACGGAACCGGGTCAATACATCGACTTGAACGAGTGGGATATTTCAGACCTGCAAATGACGCCTCCGGCTGACTTCAATGGCGAGTTCTTTGTAACCGTGACCGCAACAACGGTGGATTACGGTGACGAGCCAGAAGAGTTCGAAGATGGCATCGATTCAGGTGACTTCGAAACCCTAGCGGGTGAACCCGTTATCCTAACCGCTGATGACCTAATCGGATTGGCAGAAAACGTAGACGCTGACGCGGGTGATGAAGTGAAATTCGTTCACCTAGCTGATCGCAGCCAAGGTGAGATAGTCGATAACGGTGATGGCACATGGACATTCAATCCAGCACCAGGCTTTACTGGTGAAGCGGATATCGCTTATGTGATTGATAAAGACGGTGTGCTTCATGATGAGCAAACAGGTGTGGTCGTGAAAGAAGATGCGCCACAAGAGAATGCTTCTCCAGAGATCGACAGTATTTCTACCACAGAAATGGCAGCGGATGGCACCTTGTCGTTCACCAATGATGACATGCTATCGACCTTGAGCGATGCAGAAGGCGACAGCTTGAGCATTGAGTCAGTGAGTCTAATGGAAGGTCAAGGTGTGATAGAGACCGATAACCAAGGTAACTACCAATTCACACCAGCAGAAGGCTACACCGGAGATGTTCAAGTTGGCTTCATTGCAACTGACGGTGAAAACCGCATTGAGAGCTTCTTTAATGTCGACATCCAAGGTGAAGGTGAAACCACAACCAGCGAAGGCTACGCATTGGCTGATGATGGTTCACTAACACTAACGGAAGCACAGTTGATTGATGAGCTTGGCATTAGCCCTTCTGCAGAAGTGTTGGATGTAACCGATGCAAACGATGCTGGTTTCTTCGCGAAATCAGGTGATGAAGAGTGGACATACTGGCCGAACGATGACTTCGATGGCAATTTGGCTATGGATGTTCAGGTCAACGACAACGGTGAAGTATCGACTCAGAATCTGAGCATCCAAGTTGCAGACGATTCAGCGCAAAGCGACGAGCCACAGATCCAAACTGCTCAAGCATCATCAGAGCAGCAAGTCGGCGAAGCGCAACAGCCTGAAGAGCAAGCAGCAAACGGTGCAGACAGTGAAGAGGAGAGCGCAGCTGATGTGACTGCAGCACCAGGCGATACCATTTCTATCTCGGTTCCAGATGAGGTCAGTGGTAACGAATCGGTGGATTATGCAGAAATGTCCGGTCTACCTGATGGTGCATCAGTAAGCAACGCACTGGATAACGGCGATGGCAGCTTCACATTAAGTGGCAACCTGAACCAACCAGTATCGGTTGACCTACCAGAAGGTTACGAAGGTACGAGCGAAATCCAATTCCAAGGTTACGACGAATTGGGCAGCGCAGTAGAAGGTGCGAGTGGCACAGTTGAAGTTGAAGTCGATGACCAATACACCATGCAAGGTTCTGCTCAAGATCAGCAACCAGACATGGCGGGTATGGAATCTGGCGGCAGCGACTGGACAAGTGCGGGAGGTCAAGATCAAGGTGTTGACTTCACGGATGACTCTGGCAGCTTCGACTCAGATACTCAAACGGGTACTGACCAAGGCAACGATTTCGATCAAAGCTCAATGTAACCAGTCCTAGACGAGGGCAGTGTCATTGCTGCCCAAACCAAAGCCATGCAGAGCCTACTTTGCATGGCTTTTTTGTTGGGCTTCTTTCTATGAGCTCTAGAAAAAAACTTGGAAATTGAAAAAAGTATTCTTAGCTAGTTTATACCCAAGTAACCTCGAGATGTTAGGTTCAGCGAGAATGGCTTGGTTTGTAGACGCGGCGGCGATTTAAAGGTCTAGTGGGTCTAAATCAAGAATCGACAACAAAGTATACAAACCAAGACAGCTCGCCCTTCGGGAGCGTGTCATTGACTCGGTTTCTGTGTCAAACAACTTGGAAAGAGCTGACTATTACGCTGCGTTGTTTTCCTTGACCCCGAATCAATGACAACGCTCTGAATCCTGCATCTTGAAGTCACTTGGGTATAAGAGTCATTTACAAGGAGGAGCGACATGTACCGTTATGTCAGTTCACCAAAAGCGTCAAAGTACATAGTACCGCCGCCACTGCATCGTGAGTTGTCGTGTATGGATGTGCCGGAGTCAGAACTTGAGATGCGTGAAATTCTGAACAATTGGTTTGCCGATGGATTGGCGCCCATCATTCAGAATGAAGACAATGACATCTCTGCTAATGAGCAACAGCGCTTTGAGCAGCTCAGCCGTACGGTGGGCGTGCTACTTCGTAACAAAGATTACTACTTCGCCACCAAGCGGATTCTTTCGTTGTGGGAGCAAGACTGTTTAGAAACCACTTACGTTAATTATCTGATTTTACGTAGTGAGCGCATACCATACTTCGAATAAGTCCCATTTCTTGGCTTGAAATAGTGGTTTACATGGTTTTCTTAGTAACTTTTGATACCTGTATTTAACATTTTTGTAAACATCGTTATATTTAAGGCTCATCGTTGTCAGGAGTTTATGGATGAACCTTACGATATCAGGGAAATTGCAGCTCAGTTTTGTGCTGCTAGCCGTACTTTTTATGGCATCAGCGGTATTCACGTATCGCAACGTCACCACCGTAGAGCAATACGCCTCTTCGCTACTTAAGTCCGATTTACCGACCGTCGACACCAGTCGCGGTATCCAACAGTCCGTTCAAGCGTCGCTGTCTTCTATTCGAGCCTACATGTTGCTAGGTGGCGATGAAGAGGCGAGCGCACGTCTGAGTGAGGACGTACGCAATATCATGGCATCTACAGACGAGTCGCTTCCAACGTTGCAGGCTTTGATTTCTGAACAGGATTTTCAAGCGATTCAAAGCCAGTGGGACGCAGTAAAAGTTTCTCTAAACAAGCTGATTGAACTTAGCCACAGTGATGAGAACTTACCCGCGCACAACCTCTTTATTAACGAAGCGGCACCCATTGCAGAAGTGGCACTTGATCAGCTTCAAAGCTTAATCAATGAAGAGTCAGGAAACCCATTTGGTGGAGACAGAAAGCGTCTGTTTAAAGTTTACGCGGATAGCTATACCTCGCTCGCCAATGCACTGTCTGCTCTGCGAGATTTCCTGTTGTACGGGCAGCAAGATCATTTGGACAAATACCACGACTTGATTAAGTACCATAATCAGTCTGTAGCGGAAATCGACAGCAAACTCGACAGACTGACCGATAACGACCAATCACTGTGGTCACTGTTTAAAGAAATGCAGCAACTGTACTTTCCTTTAGCAGAGCAGGTAATTGCATTGCGTCAATCGCCAGAGTGGAACGAATCAAACTTGCTGATGGCGAACGAACTGTTACCAGCAGCGGATGCCCTAGACCAAAGTTTAGAAACGATCGTATTGGCTCAGCAAAGTCGTGCTGATCAAAGTGGAAAGGGTATTAATCAGTCGATCAAGAACGTACTCACCACCATGTTGATTGCTGCGGTATTGGTTTTGTTTGCCGCAGTAGCGATTTCAAAATACATGGGCAATACCATTGGTCGCCGAGTGAAAAACTTATCGGAGCGTGCAAAGACGATCGCTTCAGGGGACGTTTCTCAGCCTCCGCTCACCGTTGTTGGGAAAGATGAATTGGCAGACCTTACCGATTCGATTAACCGCATGAACCAATCGTTAGCGAGCATCGTGGCAGGGGTGAGTGAGAAAGCGCACCAAGTGGATACCAGCATGGGAGCTTTATTGGAATCGGCGCAAGTCACTTCATTGAATGTTGAACAGCAACAGACCAGCATTGTTGAAATGGGAAGCCAATTGGATGAAATCGCTTTAGCCGCGCGTAACACCCTAGATCAAGCCAATCAATCAGTACAGAAGCTTTCTGATTCAAAAGGCGAGATTGAACAAGGTCGCGATGCACTAGAGCAAAACAAAGTCACCATGGAAAGCTTACATGGCAGCATTGAAACCGCGAGCACGCAAGTGACGCAGTTAAGCAAAGAGAGCGAAGCCATTGGTCGAGTTACAGAGGTGATTGAAGGCTTAGCAGAACAAACTAACTTACTGGCATTGAATGCCGCGATAGAAGCAGCGCGTGCGGGCGACCAAGGACGAGGCTTTGCAGTTGTGGCGGATGAAGTACGTATGTTAGCGACTCGCACTACTCAATCGACGACAGAAATCAACGGCATTATCAACGCGATTCAACGCTCGACCAATTCGGTGGTTGAGGAGATTGAACACAGCCAATCACTTGCGGAGCAGGGCGCTGAGCACATTGAAAAAGCGGTAACTCGTTTGCTCGTCACTACTGAACAAATTGGTTCTTTGAATGAACAAATGGCAGAGCTTGCGGCAGCGGCAGAGCAGCAATCTCATGCGACCAACTCGATCACTGGATTGATGTCCGATATAACTCAATCAGTGGATGAGGTTTCGAATAACAGCCAACGTGCATCAGAGACATCATTGCAAGTAAAAGAGCAAGTTACTGAGCTGAATCAACAGATGGCAACTTTCAAAACGGCATAGATAAGGTTTACGTCTGTTCATCTACTTTTGAACGTTAACCAAATAGTAAAAAAGCCCCAATTCTTTTTACACAAAAAGGATTGGGGCTTTTTGTTGGATGATACGCCGATATTCGTCTGCTTGCTCATTGGATTTGGCTATTTAAATCATAGCTAAAACCAAATTTTCTTCACCGAGTCAGAGTCGTAATATGACTCCATCGGCAGCAAATACTGCAAAAGAATTTTTAAACTTTATACCAATCCCGGTAAGAGAATAGTTCGTTACTACGATTGGTATCATCCTTCTAGGAGCAACATTATGAACAAACAAGTAAGCCTAATTGGTCTAGACAGCGAACAATCAGCACAACTAGCTCAACAGTTAAATCAACTGCTAGCGCATTACCAAGTGTTGTACATGAACTCTCGCGGTTACCACTGGAACATTAAAGGTGCGCAATTCTTCGAACTGCACGTAAAATTTGAAGAGATTTACACTGATCTACAAACAAAAATCGATGAGCTTGCAGAGCGTATTCTAACTTTGGGTCATACGCCAGCGCACTCATTCAGCAACTACTTGGAAGCAAGTGAAATTAAAGAACATCAAAACGCGACTTCTGGTGAGGAGTGTGTACAAGGTCTGGTTCAAGGCTTTAGCGTTCTACTTCTAAAACAGCGTGAGATTCTACAAAACGCGGGTGAAGCAGATGACGAAGGTACAGCGGCATTGATGGGTGACTACATCCGTGAGCAAGAAAAATTAATGTGGATGCTTAACGCTTACCTACAAGGCTAAGCAGCGCATCACCCAAGCAATCCTTGGGAACGCATGAAACAATCGGGAATAAGTCATAAGGGGCACGTTGGTGCCCCTTTTTTTGTTTGCGTATTTTATATGTGTGCTTTATTTGCGTGGTAAGGATTCAAAACGGCTCAATAAATCACTGAGTTCATTAAGCGCCAATGAGGCTGAATCATTGAAGGTTTCTTGATTACCGTGATGAACAAGGCAAGAGGGCATCTGCGCGTTATACGCTGCCTGCAAGTCGTAAAGGTAATCGCCGACATAAAGCACTTCATTAGGCATCAAACGCCACTCTTTCGCCAACACCTGCAAAGACAATGGGTCTGGCTTGGGCGGGAAGCATTCACGAGTGATGACTCGTTCCACTGAGATTTGGTTGTGCTCTAGTTTGCGCTGCGTGGCGATTTGGCAGTTGCGCGTCACGATAGCGGTTTTGATTTCATTTTGATGCAAGTGGGCGAGTAATTCATGGCAGCCAATCATTGGAGCAGACTGCTCAGCATCAGAAATCTCGTAATCAAATATCACGTTATGAGCGTGCTCTCGATGATGAGGGTGCTCAAGTGCGTCGACAAAATCCAATAGATCTTCACTCTGCGGACAGCCAAGCTGTTGTCGCAATTCGCCGAAGTTCATATCAGAACTCACCAAGGTGTTGTCTAAATCAAACACCACGGCTTTAATTTTATCGAGCTGTAAAGGGAATGGAATCATAATGACCTCGTACAACTTAACCGAACTATCGTTTTAAAAAACAAAAGGTTATTGTTAAGTTTAGATTCTTCTGCTTGGATTGTACGAAAATAAATCACTAGTACGTCACAAATTAAATAGTCTTAACGATTTTAGTGTTTGATTACCTTTCCTCAAGACGAAAGATTTTGCCGCTGTCGGTAGAAAAGTAGATATAACCATCGGGGCTGATGGTTATATCTCTTACTCGCTCACCAAGATTCTCCATCAATCTTTTTGATTCTGTGAGCTTGCCATTCTCAATAGAAACTACGTTGATGTGCGCCAGTTTCAATGCACCGGCGAGGATTTTTCCGTCCAATTCAGGGTACTTATCGCCACGGTACAAAATCATGTTACTTGGTGCGATAGAAGGGATGTATACCAGTTTTGGATCTTCCATTCCCGGTAACGACTTAGCTTCCCCGACGTCCAACGGACCCCAATACTCTTTACCATGAGAGACTTTTGCCCAGCCGTAGTTCGCGCCTTTCTTGATTAGATTAATTTCATCGCCACCCCGTGGTCCATGTTCAATCGACCACAGCTGTTTTGTTGCTTCGTCGTAAAACATACCTTGTGGGTTACGGTGCCCGTAACTCCATATCTCATGACGAGCTTCGGAAGGTTTGAATGGGTTGTCTTGCGGAACCGAACCATCAAGATTAAGGCGTAGAATACTGCCAGCATGGGTTTGAGTGTCTTGTCCATTATCACGTTCGCCACGGTCACCGATTGAGAAGTAAACTTTATCGTCTACAAATGAAATTCGACTGCCGTAGTGGCGACCTGTATCGGTGAAGGCATCAGCAACAAAGAGATCTTTCCAACCTACAAGCTGATTGTTTTGCAATTGCGCCGTCGCTAACGCCACCGTATTGCCTTTGCTCGTACGCTTGCTGTAGGTAAAGAAGAGTTGCGGGTTTTGCTTATCGGCATTCGGTGCGAGCGCAACATCCAATAAGCCGGCTTGTCCACTGGTGTTCACATCGGGAACGTTAAACAGCTTTTGAGGTTTGCCTGTGGTGATATCCAGCAACGAAACCGTACCGTTCTTTTGATTGACGATAACGCGTTGATTACCTAAGAACTCGATCCCCCAAGGGATCTGAAATCCACTCGCCACTTCGTTGGCGCGGTATTCGGCAGTGTTGGCAGAACAGGATAAACAAGCGAGTAGGGTAGCAGCAATCGTTCTCATGGTTCCTTCCAATATGAATCGTATTAATACTTAAAAGCTAACACTAAAAGACTATGTTTGGCAGAGATTCACTTGTATATGAATGTAAAAAATCCCCGATACGAGATCGGGGATTGAATTAAGGCTAGAGAATTGTTTAGTTAGCGAGATTACATCGCTTCTTCGAAGATCTTAGAAATTTCTTCGTGAGTTGCTTGTTTAGGGTTAGTGAAACCACAAGCGTCTTTCAGTGCGTTGTCTGCTAGTGTTGGGATGTCTTCTAGTTTCGCACCAAGCTCTTTAATACCTGCTGGGATACCCACATCTTTCGCTAGAGTAACGATAGCGTCGATTGCTGCCGCTGCACCTTCTTCAGCAGACATGCCTTCTACGTTTACGCCCATTGCTTTTGCTACGTCACGTAGACGCTCAGGACATACTTGCGCGTTGTAACGCTGTACGTGAGGTAGAAGAATCGCGTTACAAACACCGTGTGGAAGGTCGTAGAAACCACCTAGCTGGTGTGCCATTGCGTGTACGTAACCTAGAGAAGCGTTGTTGAACGCCATACCCGCCATGAACTGTGCGTATGCCATTTGTTCACGAGCTTCTAGATCTTCACCGTTTTTCACTGCTGTGCGTAGGTAAGCTTGGATAAGCTCAATCGCTTTGATTGCTACTGCATCAGTGATTGGTGTTGCCGCGATAGATACGTAAGCTTCAATCGCGTGAGTTAGGGCATCCATACCTGTTGCCGCAGTTAGCGAAGCAGGTTTAGCGAGCATTAGCTCTGGATCGTTTACCGAGATAAGCGGTGTTGTGTGCTTATCAACGATAGCCATCTTAATGTGACGCTCTTCGTCAGTGATGATGCAGAAACGCGTCATTTCAGATGCAGTACCCGCCGTCGTGTTGATCGCGATAAGTGGCATCATTGGTTTTGCAGATTGGTCTACGCCTTCGTAATCTGCGATTTTGCCGCCGTTAGAAGCAACAAGCGCGATACCTTTCGCACAGTCGTGTGGTGAACCGCCGCCTAGAGAGATAACGAAGTCACATTCGTTATCAGTAAGAAGTGCTAAGCCGTCGTTAACGTTGCTGATAGTTGGATTTGGTTGAGTGCCATCAAACACAACGGTTGCTACATCGCGCTCAGTGAGAAGGTCTTGAACTTGTTTGACTACACCGATTTGGTTAAGGATCTTATCCGTAACGATCAAACCTTTTTTAAAGCCTTGAGATTGGATGCTGTCTGCTGCGTCTTTCAAACAACCAGCGCCCATTAGGTTTACCGTAGGGATAAAAAATGCACTTGTCATATTGGATAGCTCCGTCGTTATTTTTAATAATCTTTCTTAATTTGCCATTTACTGTCGCACATTCGTTTCCAGATTGAAGTTGATCTAAAGCAAGTTTACCCACTTAGAGGTACTTGCAAGAGAAAAACTGTGACAGTGATCTTGTTGCACTGCGTATAAGTGCAACACTGATATAAAGTAGAACAAATATGAAACTATGGACGCAAACGATTGGCAGAAATTGACTTCTGACGCGGATATATCTCTAAATTCGACTAAAGTATAAAAAATCCCCATTAATAACTTAATTATCAATGGGGATAGGGAAGTGTTTTATAAGCTAACTACTAATAATTAAGCTATTTTAATCAGTTTTGATACTAACTTTTCGATACCTGAAGCCGCTTGAGAGATATTCTCTGCCAACATGTAAGCAGGGGTTGAAAGTACGAGGTGTTTTTCATCAAAAACGATGTCTTCGACAGGGCACGTGGTGTGTTCACCGCCCATTTGATTAAATGCTATTGAGACTGCCTCATCGTTGCCTACCGTTCCTTTCACGCCTTGCTCATAAATCATCGGAATAATGACAGGAGAAATACACAGATAGCCAGCTGGTTTTTTCGCATTAGCAAACGCGCGACAAGCTTGAGCTACGTGTGTGTTAATGGAGCACTCCGCACCCGAAACAGCGAAGTCGGTTAAGTTTTTCGCGGCACCAAACCCACCTGGAAGCAGTAGGGCATCGTATTCATCGACGTTAAGTTTGGCGACATCGTCAATATTTCCGCGTGCAATACGAGCTGATTCGATCAATACGTTACGTGTTTCATCCATTTCGTCACCAGTTAGGTGATTGATGACGTGGAGTTGGTCAATGTTAGGTGCAAAGCAGTGCCAAGTTGCACCTGCCTTCTCGATGGCGTAGAGCGCCAACACTGCTTCGTGGATCTCAGAACCGTCGTAAACGCCTGAACCACTTAAAATGACTGCGACTTTTTTCATGTTTGGATTCCTTTACTCTGAACGTTCCTTAGATTGCTCTTCGCTATCTAGACCATGCGTTTCCGAATGTGTTTTAACGTTTTCACTCTCGTTGTCATCTTCATCATAGTAGCGCACAACAAAGGGTGTAAGCATAACACTAGAGGGCAGAAAATGTTTCATATCGACTCCAACGGCTTAATAGAATGATTTTTATACTGATTTTTATAAAACAGTACGTTGAACCTGATCATTTTTGAGTTAAGCTGACGTTTCCTTTGGCATTCGTGAGTGGTAGGTCACATGAAATCAGTGCAATTTCGTTTCACACTTTATGGTTGTATCGCGATTCTCTCTTGGAGTTGTCTGCTTGGCATCGCGAGGTTGGTTACGGAGAGTTTAGGTCCTGTAGGCGGGGCAGCCATGTTGTACTCTCTTAGCTCTGTTTTCCTTCTTATCGTGGTCGGTATTCCAAAGTTGTCTTACTTTTCTCCCAAGTATCTTGCGCTTGGTGGTGCGATGTTCGTCTGTTATGAAATATTTCTCGCTCTATCTTTGGGATATTCCAACTCGCGCGCGCAGGCAATTGAGGTGTCGATTGTCAATTACCTTTGGCCCGCACTGACGGTTTTATTTGCGGTCCTTGGCAGCAATAAAAAAACAAACTGGTTGCTTTATCCCGCAGTTACGCTGGCGTTTGTTGGGGTTGCTTGGACTGTGAGCGGTGAGAATGGCTTATCCATAACTCAGATCATGTCCAATGTTAGTAGTAACCCTCTGGTGTATTTTATGGCTTTCGCTGGCGCGGTTATATGGGCTTTTTATTGCAACTTAACCCAAAGGCAGCAATCTAAACATAATGCGATTACCCTGTTTTTTATTGCAACAGCTGTTTCGCTTTGGGTCAAATACGCGTTTACGGATGAGCCACCAATGACATTCAGTTGGGAAGCGATGGGGTACTTAGTGGCCTCTGCGGCTTTAATGGCTGGTGGTTATGGTTTATGGAATATCGCGATCGTTGGCGGCAATATGGTTTTTCTCGCCACCTTGTCTTACTTCACACCCATTTTTTCCGCTTTATTTTCTTCCATTATTCTTGGCGTAACTCTGAGCCATAGCTTTTGGCAGGGCGTTGTGATGGTAACGGTGGGCTCGCTGATGTGTTGGTTAGTCACCAAAGAGAAGCGCGAAGCGGCTGGGTAAGTTACCAACGAGATCAGAGAATTTAAGTGAGCAACGAACAGATCTCCCTTGCGAGCTGTATTCGAATACGAAGAAACTAAATCGAAAAAATTAAAAAAGCTCCCGAGATTGGGAGCTTTTTATTGAGTTTTAACGGCTCTTTGGTGGCACTCTAATAAGCGACGTTCAAGTGTAGTTGAAGCTTGAATCTGTGCTTCGACAGTCGCTTGATAAGCTGCTTACGAGTGTGCTCTAGTGTATCAAGCTCCAATGTGTCGTCATCAATATGTACGTCCACATTTACTCGTAGCTCTTGGCCCACCTTCGTTACGCCAGCCAGTTTCAATTGATGCTCAGTTACTTTTTCAATCTCAAGAACATCTTTGCCAACGCTCTGACACAGCTCTTTGCTTGGTGCCATCATTAGTAGTTCACGTAAGGCACCTACTAGCATATCGAACGGTACTTTGAGGAAGTAAAAGCCCATTAAAACCATCATCATGGGGTCGGCATATACCGCATACTCAGAGAATGGCGTTAGTGAAACAGCCCAAGCCGAGATAAATCCTACGGTCACCGCCACACTCAACAAAGTATCCATTTGCCACTGTTTTTTCTCCGCTTCAATCAAGCCTGATGAGAAGCGGCGGCTGCGTTTCGCCATAAACCACCAAGCGTAACCACAACCGATAACATTCACGATGCCGAATAAGGTCGCAATAGAAGCATCGACCTCGCGACCTCCAGACATCAATGCTGATATCGCAGAGTAGAGAGAGAAGCTTACAACCACTAAAATGACGGCTGCTTTTATCGCAATAACGATTGGTTCTAAGACCGCTTTTCCAAATGGGAATACAGATTTTGAAGGCTTGTTAATATAGTAAGAAGCGGCCAGTGACAATAAAGTTAACAGTAAGCTGACCAAAGAGTAAACACCGTCAAACACGATGACAATTGAGCCTACAAGCAAGCCAAGTACCATACCACCAGCAGCGAACCCAGATGCCAAAAGGGCTGAAATGGTTAGAATACGGTTTTCGTTTTTGCTTGTCCTGTCACACATAAAAGATGCCTTTGAATTTTAATACCTTACTATTCTTCGCTCATAAGGTAATTTAGGCAACCACAAAGTGACCAGTAACTAATCTAAAAAATTGCGTTTTTATTTATATTCCTATAAAACAATGGCTTACTGTGATTTTTTGGTGTCAGTAAAATTGACGCTCACTGATAAAATGTTTAGAAGTCAAATAAATACTCGCTCAATTTATCTGCTAACCACGTCATTGCTGGATGCTCAGTATGGCCGTTAGGTGAAAACATACAGTAGTCTTCTTGCGTCAATCCGTATGTGTGTTTGATAACGGCGAGCTTCTGCTGACGAAGGTAATGGCGGATTAATGGTTCAGGAAGCACGCCCCAAGCGTCTTCTTCTAAGATGGTGTTCAGCATGTAGTCAAAACTCGAAAAACCAATATATCGAGTCGAGAAAGGTTGCAGTTCAGGGTTGTCTTTCTCATTTAGGTACACCATTAGTGCTTGCATCTGACTACGTAGATCTTCGTCTGAGACACGGCGCATCTTACTTAGGCGGTGTTCTACACTGCATACTGACATCATACGTATCTTACCTAAAGGGTTATATA
Organism: Vibrio sp. 2092; assembly: GCF_033339635.1. Taxonomy (NCBI): domain Bacteria; kingdom Pseudomonadati; phylum Pseudomonadota; class Gammaproteobacteria; order Vibrionales; family Vibrionaceae; genus Vibrio; species Vibrio sp. 2092. The sequence continues at coordinate 170,997 of NZ_JAWOUY010000009.1, forward strand.
CGATACGAGGATCGTCTACTCGCTCATAATCAACGCCGAAAGCAAAATCTACTTGGTGGGTACTGACCAAGTTGGCTAAGTCGCCACTGGATGCCAAGATTAAGTTGAAGGTTGTTGAAGGAAAGCGGTTATTCAATGTATGAGATAATTCTTGCCAGAGATCATCAGGTAAGGAGTCGTCACGTGCTACCCAAACTTCCGCGTTAAACCCTTCCGAGATTTGAGCGCAGGTCTTTCTGACCCGTTGTGCGATGATAAGTAGGTGTTCGCAATCTTTGTAAATGGCTTTCCCAGCTTCAGAGAGGGTGAGCTGGTTGCCAGTTCGGTTAAACAATTCAACGTCGAGATCTTTCTCTAATGCCTTAATCGACATACTGAGTTTGGTGCGATTGCAGTCGAGTTGCCTTGCCGCTTCAGAAACAGAACCACACTCAGCGATGGTGCAGAAGGCTTCTACTTGAGTTAAGTTCATGATTTGACACAACCAATAAATGAATTCAAATAATTTGGGTATTATGCAGATGCGCTCCCAAAGCCATGAAAGATTATCGAAAAAAACGCGAATCCGCCAGATAAGTCTATGGTCTTTTAACGGTTTTGCGGTAATCTATGTGGGTTACAAAAAGTGAACATGGAGGCCACGATGGCACAAGATTGGGACGGCTTAGCAAAAAACTGGGAATCAAATCCAGCAACAGAGCAATTTGCGCAGTCGGTGTTTGAGCAGTTACAACAGCTAACTCAGCTTGATGGCATTAAAGTACTAGATTTTGGATGCGGAACAGGGCAGTTAAGTCAACGATTGTCACCGATGGTTAAAGACATCGTAGCATTAGACGCATCGGAAGCCATGATTGAGGAACTCGATAAAAAAGAGCTCGTCAACGTAGAACCTGTGGTAGATGCATTATCTCGCGGCTTGGTCGCTCAGCATCCGGCCTTTCGTGGACAGTTCGACTTGGTGGTTGCATCATCAGTTTTAGCGTTTGTGGAAGACTTAGACGCGTCATTAACGATCTCGCATTCTCTACTTAACCACGGCGGCTATTTTGTTCATTTTGATTGGATTGCAGAATGTGAACAAGACGGTTTTACCCTTGCGAAGTCTGAGCGTGCACTGAAAGAAGCAGGCTTTACTGAAGTTGAATCGCAACACGTTTTTGACATTACATCTGATGGTAAAACAATGTCGGTATTAATGGGGCTTGGTCGTCGCTAATACCGCTGAATAAAGAACAAAAAATGACAAAAGCGAGCTAACAAGCTCGCTTTTTTCTTATCTGCTGAGGGTATATGTAACTTCACTTGCTCTAAACAAGCGTCGTGGTGCAGGCAAGGACATACTCGAACAACTTAGTCTTCGGAGGTTATTTTGAGACGACTATCCTGCGTATCTCCTCCAGCACTTCAGGGTTGGCTATTGCGCCTAAATTTTCGACGCTTCGGTTGTTAACGACTTGCTTAACGGCTAACTCGACCAGCTTTCCTGAGCGTGTCTTAGGTATATCGCTTATTGCGTAAATTGCACTAGGTACATGCCTTGGAGAACATGCAGACTTTAGCTGTGCTTTGATGGAAGCGATCATCTCGTCATTGAGCTCTACCCCTTTGACTAATTGGACAAACAGCCATATTTGTTCGTTGCGATCGACTTCTTTTCCTACTGCGATCGAATCTAGAATACCGTCTATACAGTTCACTTGCTGATAGATTTCGGCCGTGCCGATTCTTACGCCACCAGGATTCAACGTGGTATCACTTCGACCATAAAACACGTATCCCCCAACGCGGGTCTGTTCAACATCATCGCCGTGGTGCCAAATATTGTCGAATTTATCCCAATAAGCACGATGATATCTCTCACCGGTGTCATTCCAAAAGCCAGCAGGGAAGTTGGGTAATGAATTGGCACAAACCAACTCACCGCGCTCTCCCATTACGCTATTACCTTGTGGGTTAAAGACTCGGACATCAACCCCTAACCCTGCTGATTGGCACTCTCCCCGATAAACGGGAGAAATAGGGTTGCCCAATACAAAGCAACCACAAATGTCTGTTCCGCCAGAAATCGAGGCGAGGTGTACATCTTCTTTAATGTGCTGATAGACATAATCAAACTGTTCTGGATACAGAACAGAGCCCGTTGAGCAAATGGTTTTCAGACTTGGAAATGCATCACTTTTCTGCGGAGAAAAAGATGCTTTTTCCAGCGCCTCTAGGTATTTTGCTGAGGTTCCAAATAGCGTCACTTCGGCTTGTTCTGCGAGGTCCCAGAGCACATTATGAGTGGGGTAAACAGGGCTACCATCAAAAATCACCAAACATGCACCGCTCGCGAGTGAAGAAACGTGCCAGTTCCACATCATCCAGCCGCAGGTTGTGTAGTAAAACACTCGGTCGTTCGGTTGAATATCGCAATGCAGTTGATGCTCTTTCAAGTGATTAAGCACCGTTCCGCCGACGGAATGAACGATGCATTTCGGTTTGCCTGTTGTGCCTGAAGAATAGAGCACAAATAGCGGATCGTTAAAATTCACACGAGTAAAAGTCAGCGCTTCGGGGGTGTATTGATTCAGGACGTTTTGCCAATCTTGGGTGCAGACATCGCATTCAAAAATGTGTGGTTTAAGGTAGCTAATTTGGCAAACTTGTTTAAGACCATCAAGATGATCCGCAATATGCTGGTTTTTCTCAGACATATCGAAAGTTTTGCCATTGAATGTATAGCCATCACAAGTAAACAGGATTTTGGGTTTCACTTGACCAAAGCGCTCCAAAACGCTTTCGATGCCAAAATCAGGTGAGGTGGAAGTCCAGGTCGCCCCTAAACTGGTGGTTGCTAGCATAGCTATCACCGTTTGAGGTAGGTGAGGTAAATACCCAGCGACGACATCACCTTGCTTAATTCCACATTCTTTCAACCATTGCTGCACACTCGAAACTTCTTCGCACAATTGTTTCCAGGTGTAGGTCTGTTTTTCTTCACGTTCATTTTCAAACCAAATCGCGAGATCATCGGGTTGGTGACACGCGTAGGTTAGCAAATTTTCGGCATAGTTAATTTGCCCGTTTGGGAACCATTTTATATCCCTATTTTCAACAGGTTGCTGCCAGCGACTTTCTGCTCGCTCTTTTATGGTCTCTCCCTGAGTGCCAATGACGTCGCAGAATAGCCAAACTTCCTGCCAAAATTTTTCTACATGATCGAGTGACCATTGATGCAGATCAGCGAAGCTTTCAAGGGTATTTCCTTGTCGATTAATGTGTTCAATAAACTGTGTAATGTTGGCTTCTTCGATACGACTTTCGCTCGGTTGCCATACTTTGCTGCTCTCGCGCATAGGTCCCTCTATAACAAAGTGATAACAGGTTTTAGTTTGAGAGGAATACACGATAAAGTCAAACAAGCCAGAGATTATATCGTGTCATAAAAATCATGCAGTTACGATGCGTTGTAAACAATATGTTACATCGGGATGATGCTGAGAAAATCGCGTAGGGATTGGAAGCTCTTAAGACTACAGATAGGCTTAATGTAAAGGATTTGTTAATGGAGATGAGCCATGACCCAGTATCGTTCTAAACCCGTAAACCAGGAAGGCAGGGTTGAATGGAGCCGTGAAGAAGACGCCATTTGGCGAGATTTGGTAACACGACAAATGGGTGTGATCCAAAACAGAGCTTGTGAGGCTTATTTACACGGTTTGACGCTGCTTGATTTACCTCAAGACCGCGTTCCTCAGTTGCCAGAAATTAATCGTGTCTTGATGGAGACAACAGGTTGGCAAGTGGAGCCCGTTCCCGCGCTTATTGATTTCGACCGATTTTTTAATCTACTCGGTAATAAGCGCTTTCCAGTCGCCACATTCTTGCGTACAAGAGATGAGTTCGATTACTTACAGGAGCCAGATTTCTTCCACGAAATATTTGGTCATTGCGCGATGTTAACCAACCCAGACTTTGCTGCATTTACCGAGCATTATGGTCAACTAGGACAAGCCGCTACCCCAAAACAAAGAGCCTATCTCGCTCGTCTCTACTGGTTTACCGTAGAGTTTGGTTTGGTGAAAGAAGGGGACAAAACCAAAATTTACGGTGGTGGTATTCTTTCATCTCCTGGCGAAACCCTCTACGCATTAGAGAGTGATGCAGCAATTCGCGACCCATTTGAATTACAAACTGTGCTGAGAACGCCTTATCGTATCGACATCATGCAACCGAAGTACTACGTGATTGATGACTTTTCTCAGCTTTTTAAAATCAGTCAGTTAAATTTATTGAAACAAGCCGATCTAGCGATTGAAGCTGGACTGCTTCCTCCACTTTTTGAACCAAAGGAACCTGCTCATGTTGAATGAACAAAAATGCGAAGCTTGTAGTATCGATGCCATTGCACTAAGCAAAGAAGAACAACAATCTCTGCTGCTGCAATTGTCTGATTGGCAGATCATTGAAAGAGAAGATATACCTCAACTAGAAAAGGTGTATAAATTTAAGAACTTCAAACAAGCATGGGCTTTCAGTAACAAAATCGCGGAACTGGCAGAAGATGAGTTCCACCATCCTTCTATTTTGTTGGAATGGGGTAAGGTTACCGTAACGTGGTGGAGTCACTCTATCAAAGGTCTGCATAAAAACGATTTTATCTGCGCATCAAAGTGTGACGCGCTAGCATCGGCAGAGTAGGACATTACCTCATACAAAAAAACGCCCGGCTTACGTCGGGCGTTTTGGTTCTAAATGACTTTTACATTACTTTATAGATTGATTCGGAAGACGGATGTCGTGCCCGATACCTCATTGCCAACGACGATAAAATGACCACCATTACGGGTAAAGTAATTAATGGATTCTGGACCTAAATCGCCTGCTTTTGGATTGTATGTATCGTTCATGCATTCGCCATCTTCGACTTCTGTACACACTGGTTGATTGTAATCACGGCGGTTGACGTAATGCATAAACTGCGCTTGTTTCGGGTCTGTGATGTCATAAATCATGATACCGCCTTGACGCTCCAAGCCGATAAACGCGTAATGGCGGCCGTTAATTTGTGCTACTTCAATCGCCTCTGGCTCAATGCCTTTATCATCACTTCGGTCATCGCCACTATTATTGTTATCGTTGGTGCTGTTGAAGTTCTTGCCTTCATTCAGCAGCGCGATAGTCGCGAAATCGTCACCACTATCGAAGACCAACTTGCCGTTTTCATCCCAAATCGAGAATGAACGCGCGCCAAATGATTGAACATTCTCTTGTGCAGAAAGCGTTTGTTCCGGCTTAATCACTTTTAAACGCGCGAGTTGTTTGTTGTCTTTTAGTGCCTCTGCCAATGGGTGTTCTGCTGCCACTTTCAGCTTCTTACCGCGCACTTCATCAATATGGCTTAAACAGGTTCCTTGCTCAGATGTATATTCATCTGTACCGAGGTAATCGTCTTCATCCCACATAAAGCCAGCTTTGTCGCACAATTCTTGAGTGGTTTTGAATCCATACTCACGCCCGTCGCCTTCATTTGCAGATACGATGTAAGTACTCCCATTCACTGAGTAGCTGTCGATAGTGTCAGGCATAAATAAGCCAACCAGTTGTGGGTAGCTTTTCAAGTTCCCAATGATTTTGTCTTTGTTGGATGCATCGAGTTTAGCGCCCGACCAAGACTTCTCACCTAAGCCAACAATTTTTTCTACCGATTTGCTCTCTGGATTGACGATTGCCATGGCGTTATTTTCTTGTAGCGCGACATAGATTTTACCGTTATCTGCAAAAGTGAGGTATTCAGGCTCTAGATCTTGTGCGACGGTGGCGTTTGGCCCCGAAATACGCACATTCATTGGGAGCTCTGCTTTTCGTGAACCATCAAATTCGTTAAAGCCAATTTGTGTCACTTCTGCTTGAGTAACACCAAGGCTCAGATCGATCAAAGTGATACTACCTTCAGGGTCAATGCTGTAATCGCTGTTTGGTTCTCCTTCATTAGCGGTTGCGATGTATCGGCCATCTTTCGAGAAGCCAACCATGTCTGGCAATGCGCCTGTTGGAAACGTCATGACTAATGACAAATCGTCGGAGCGGTACAAGCCAACAATACCATTCGCTTGTTTATTACTGTTTTCAATCGCAACAGCTACCAAACCATTGAATACAGCGACACTGTTTGCTGCGCCAATTTCAATGCCCGCTGCTTCGCCAGCGCTGTTGAGATCAATGAATGCGCTTTGCGTTGGTACGCCGTTGTCATCCATAGAAAGTACATCGATACGTTTTGCTTGAGCATTCACCACATAGAGCTTATCTGTACAGGCGTCATAACTCACGATTTCAGCTGCCGATGTGTCGAATGAAGCATCAGCAACGGATGTTCCGATAAACGTTAAACCTTGAATTGACGTTTCCCTAGTAACGGGTGCAGTGGTAGGTTTGCATTGTGTAGCGAATGAAGCCACGGTATCTTCGGGTTGTGATGAACACGCGATGGCAAGTGATGACAATGCGAGTACACCGATTGCCTTTAAAGGGGTGATCATGATATCTCCTTATCAATCCGATAGGTTGTCAATCAGCATGGGTTTTATGCTGCTGTCCATTTCCGCAATTGGAATGATAGAGCGCTGAATGACGTTTGATTTGGTAAGGCTCTGAATATATGTATGATTGATGACTCTTATATTGGCTTTTTATGAAACTAATGTGTCATCAATATGATGAAGTAGGGATAGAGGAATAATGGAATTAAAATCGTTTTTAGATTTATTGGCAGCGTCACCAGAGCAGGTCGAATTTGAAGCAACGATGGCGGTGATCGAAGATAACTATACGTTTGAGCCAACCGCTTTTGTAAATGGTGAGACACAAAACAATGCAGGCGAGAACAACGGTTCGTGTAAGATCTTCGCTTTCGGTTTGCTAAACAACCTCGACAAAGAAGCGACGCTAGCCTGCTTTGGCCGTTTTTATCGTGAAGATGTATTGCAGCATCCAGAGAACAGCGATCACCAGAATATTCGTAATTTTATGGTGACAGGGTGGGAAGGCATTAAGTTTGAAGCGTCCGCTTTAACCGCTAAATAAACACCAGTCAGAAAACGATGATCAGTAAGCCAGTCGTATTACGCGACTGGCTTTTTTTCTAGACATTTTCGGCACAAACACAGCTGGTTGGCGCTTGGCTTGGGTAAATCACGGGTTTCAATAGTAAAGCACCAGCATGTCTCTTTGCCTGCGGCGATATCACAATGGGCTTGAGTCCCGCACTCAGGACAACTGTGCGTTGAATCTTCTCCTGCGATTTGTTCGATAATCGCATCTCGTTGGAGATCGGTTTTGTCTTTCCATTGGATGATTTCATCCATCGTCCGGTGACAACCAGAGCATATTCCGGCGTTATTTTTACATGCTGCTCGACAAGGTGACTTCATTGCTTTCTCGTTCTCATTTTTTATGCCGCGTACTCTAGCACAAAGCGAGTCAAGGCCGCCAAAATAAACGTGACTGCGATTTGCTGGTGAGGAGGGAGAACCAGTGTTACCCTTGGGCGAGTTACCTTAACTCTCTGTCACTTATGTTAGAAAAAGAAAACCTCATTAAACTCGCTAGAATGCAAATGCCATTTGGGAAATATGCAGGGCGAGTGTTAATCGATCTGCCTGAAGAATACTTACTGTGGTTTGATAAAAAGGGCTGGCCAAGCGGCGAGCTAGGGGATTTGCTCAAGCTATGTTTAGCGCTCAAAATTGAAGGCTTAGATAGTGTCGTGAAGCCTTTGAAGCGCATGTAATTAGCTACAGAAACGCCCACTCTTGATGAAAAGACTTATTATGAATTTTGATATCGATGCACTGAAACACCACCAATTGGTCGAAGATGGTAAATTAGAGGGATGTTACATTCATCAGCCAGCTCAAGTTAGCCAACACAATGACAAAGCTGTTTTGGCAGAGCGCCAAGCATTGGAAAAGCTGGGATATAAGGTAATACAGGTTAAAGCTAAAGGCGGGACAACAACGTTTGCCGAGGCGATGCAAAAGCTTGCGAAGGAAACTGGTCACCTGCCTAAGGAGTAAGTGAGTGTAACCTGCCACAGCCTTACAAGTTCTCCCACCAGACTATTTTTTCATTCAAAAGAGCCAGACCGTTAGGCTGACTCTTTTTTGCCCCAAAACAAACTGGAATAAATACTCTACAAAATTTGGTTCGTACGTTTTACCCTACGAAAAGTTATCCGATTGAATGTAACTCAACACTATTGAGCCTTCATTGTGCTTGTTTGATTAGTCAAACTGCCTATTTGATTGGTTAAATCATCATGCAATCTTGTTGGGGATGATAAATCACTGAAAATATTGTTATTATCCTTTTTATTTATCAGTAAAACCGACTCCCATGAGATATGAATCCTCTCCTGTAGCCCCAGAAGAAAGACAAGAAACCACTAGAGAACGAGCAGCACGTCAACGCCGAGAACGTCAGGAAGAGCTGAGATCTACCGCGAGCGATGAGAAACGATGGACTGAAAATAGAGAGCGCGTTCTTGCTGAACGCAAAGCGGACCAACAAGCTTACGACCTAACAGAAAAAGAATGGAACGATGATTTACAAAAGCAAGCTAAAGAATATCAGTGGGACACCTCTCAACAAGAGAACGTGAGTATTGCGGTACTGACTGTTGAAGAAGGTAACGAGTATTTAGACTTGCTCATCAAAGACTCGCATGGACAACTTTCGAACGGCAAGGACTACACTGGCGTAGGCATGGGGCTTAAAGGCGCTTATGAGGTCGCTAAAGAGCTTGGCGCTTGGGGGGCAACCGCTAAAGCTGTCAATATCAATGGTGTAATGAATATTGTGGTTGAGAACTACAAGCCTAAATATTTAGACCTAGGTATCCGTTGGCAAGAAGCAACACCACAAATGCTTAAAATTGGTCATGCTCTAAATACTGTTCAAGGCAATGTCAGTTTCTTGAAAGGCAACATCTATGTTGAACTTGTGTTTAGTGGTGCGGTTAATGCGGTTGACTACATTCTACATGATGAAAAAACGCTAGGTGAAGTGGTCGGCCAATTTACAGCGGATATATCTAAGGGCATTGCCGCAGGAGTTATCGCTCAAGGAATAACTATTCTGGGAGTCGCAACATTAAGTACGGTACTTGTTGTGCCAACCGCTCTAACACTTGGTATTTTCGCTGTTACTGCGTTTATTGTAGGAAAGGAAATATCTAAACTAGATGACCAATTTAAATTCACGGAACCGATGAAGAATCAAGTAGAGAAAACTATTAATGATTTCTAATGAAAAATTTAACCGAAGACTAAAGATAAAGCGTTGGCTTAAAGTGATGGCTAGTTGGCCTCTTATGGTTTTTATGGTGTGGTTGAGCTACAGCTCAATTAATGAGTTAATTAGCATTAACAACTCAATCGGTATCATTCCTAAAGTAAAACTAGCAGGTTTAGTGAACAATGTTGCTTCTTTTGTAGGCCTTCTAATATTTGGTTTTATAGCGATCATTCCCATAGCTATGCTACACAGGTCAACAGAACTATTACTAAAAGTACCATTTTCGACAAAAACAGGGCTATATTCTATAGCGATAATAGTATTAAGTTCTATTGCCTCTGCCATATGGTTAGATAACAACACGAGAGAAAAAATAAAGCAATATGACTATATTGAATGTACTTCTGAACAAGAACTTACATTAAAATCCTCAAGTCGGACGTATGTTTTAGACCCTAGTTCGTGCGATTAAATCACCTTTCAAGCTCTTGGCACAAGCACCCTGCTAGCGTATGTACATGTCATGCGCTAGCTCTCAATACTTGAAGTTATCCATTAGTTGCTAATATTCTATTTGTCGTAACGCATTTTTGTCCAATTATAAGCTATAGGGTTTTCTCAAGCTGTATTTTGCTTTACAGGAGTCAGAATGCCTGACTCCTTTTCACTTTGCTTGTCGTGAGCTTTACCATCTTGGTCGTAGAGTATTGGTTACCGAAACCATTAACTCATGTTAGTGAAAGGAAATTCCTGAACCCTATAGTGCTTCTTTCACCAATCTTCTGTTTGGCCCATTATTTCTAACATCCAGACGCGAAATAGCATAAGATACACGGCCTTTACTAGCACTGAGCCACTCATCGTAATGACAGATAAAACACAGCAAGCGACATTTGCCGACCTTGGCCTGATTCCAACCTTAGTCGAGCGACTAGAAGCGTTGGAATACAGCCAACCGACGCCCATTCAATCCCGTTCTATTCCTGATATCCTTGAAGGGAAAGATATTATTGGTGGTGCCAATACGGGGTCTGGTAAAACCGCTGCTTTTTCGCTGCCAATCTTGCAAAAAATTGTTCAGCAAGACGAATCAAACAATCGCCGTGGCAACTTCGTTTCCCACCTGATTTTAGTACCTACTCGTGAGTTGGCATCACAGGTGGCATATAACGTCAAATCTTACTCATACCATCTCAGAGATAAGATCAAAACGGTTGCCGTATTTGGTGGTGTATCGGTGAACCCACAAATGCTGGCGCTTCGTGGTGGCTGTGACATCATTGTTGCAACGCCGGGTCGATTACTTGATCTGGTATCCAGTAACGCGATTAAGTTGGACCAAGTAAAAACGCTTGTTCTTGACGAAGCCGACCGTATGTTGAGCCTCGGATTTACCGAAGAACTGAATAAGATTCTTGCGTTACTCCCAGAGAAGAAACAGACGCTGTTATTTTCTGCAACTTTCCCTGATAAAGTGACGACGTTGGCTCAGCAGTTGCTCCGCGACCCTGTTGAAGTTCAGTTGCAGAGCGCAGAAGCCAGCACTTTGGTGCAGCGCGTGTTTAGTGTAAATAAAGGTGAGAAGACGGCGGTACTCGCGCACTTAATCAAACAGCATCAGTGGCGACAGACTCTGATTTTTGTGAATGCTAAGAATGTCTGTAACCATTTAGCTCAAAAGCTGTCAAAACGCGGTATTACCGCTGAAGTTTTCCATGGTGATAAAGGGCAGGGCGCTCGTACTCGTGTCCTTGACGGTTTTAAGTCTGGCGAGATTCAAGTTCTTATTGCCACTGATATCGCAGCACGCGGCCTTGATATTGAAAAACTTCCAGTGGTGATTAACTTCGATCTTCCGCGTAGCCCTGCTGATTACATGCATCGAATCGGTCGTAGTGGTCGTGCTGGTGAAGTAGGTTTAGGATTATCTCTTATCGATTACGACGACTACCACCATTTCAAAGTGATAGAAAAGAAAAATAAGTTCCAACTTGAACGTGAGCAGGTAGTCGGTTTTGAAGTGGAAGACGATCAGAGTGAAGCCTACTTTTTACCAATGAAGCCGCGAGCGAAGCCGGCAGGTACGGGTAAAAAGAAGAAAAAGCGTAATCAATAGAAAACGTAAACTACATGTGAGTTTACTTACGGGAGTTGTTAGAGAAAAGGAATGCTCACTAGCTTGAGTCTTCGCTTCTAGCCATTCCTTTAAAGAACAATAGAGCCCTGCTGGAGCTACCAGTAGGGCTCTATTGCTTTTCAAGATAGTGTTATTGGCGACGAGCAGGGCGTCCGCGAGGTGAACGCTTTTTAAATGCAGACGCTGCTTTGGCTTGTGACTTAAGAATAGAGTCAACGGTTAGCGGCATTGGCTCTTTAGGTTCAAGGCCATGAGGGAACGTACGAGCTCTTGGCGGTAAGTTGTATTCTTCTTCGCTCGCGCGTGGCATGCGCTTAAAGCGATAAAGGTAAAAGTTTTCTAATTTTTCTCTCGCCCATTCGGTTTTCTTTAAATACTTCACGCTACTTGCAATCGAAGGCTTAGTGTTAAAGCAATTAAAACGCATTGCTGTATCTAGAATGTCCCAGCCGTAAAAATCCACTAACTCTTGCAACATAGTCTCTAGCTTTAACCCGTGCAGTGGATTGTTCTGTTGCAGCTCGATTCTCTCTTCGTCAGTCATCATTTTTAAGGGCCTTACTCATTAAAGGGCGGAGTTTAACAAAGTATACAATGCAGAGATATCTATAGTTACTTTGCGATGGATGCGAGCACAGTGATCTCTACCTTGAAAGTATAAATCGGAATTGGCCGTTCTACTTGGCTCTCTGCTCAAAAATGACTCATAAAAGTTCAAGCGTCCTAGTTCGATGTTAAATTATTGTATAATAAGTGAGATTTTTGTTGTTCTTTTACTAATGTCTAATATTCCTACCCATAGCAACACATGCTTAATAAGCTCAAAATCAAAATTCGTTCATGCCGCTTTCTTAGTATGGCCTAGAAGTTTGATGTGGGTGTTGTCTCGTATTGGTCGAAGGCCTGTCTACCAAGCGAAACTCTAGTTGACGTAGTTCAACGTTGAAACATAAAAGGATGACTCAATGTCTGACAAAAGTAAGACTTTTTACAGGGATGTGCGCAAAAAACCGCATGAATTTGAAAACCGAGAAGACTTTCTAAATCATGATTTAACCGTTATGAGCTTCCGTCGCTGGGGAATTCATTTGCCCTCACGTGATTACAGTATTGAAATCGAAGACTGGGTACCGGCATTAGCAGCAACCATTGGTAAAGTGGTTATGGTCACTGCCATGGTTTCCGCTTTTGCTGCTCAGTTTGGTTTATCTCCGGAATTCATTGCAGAAAACGTGCGTTACGAATTACTTATCGCTGGAGCCCTGTTCGTCATTCTGTTTTCTGCCATCCTAAACCCGAATGCAAACTTAGCGGGAACCCATGGCCCAATGATACCGCTGATTCCTATGATTGCAGCTGCAGGAGGGCACCCTCTCGCGCTAGGTTTGATGGTATGTGTTTTTGGGTTAATTCTCGCCTTAACCAAAGGTGGCTCTAAACTCATGACTCTGACTGGTATCGGGGTTCGAGGAGGGTTGTTGATCTACCTTGGTGCTGTTGGGTTGCTCGGGCAAATTAATAAGACGGAAGCGTGGGCTGCAAGTACGGACCAAGGTTACATTTCGTTTGTGGTCATAGGCCTAACCGTTATGGTTTACGCTTACTTAGCCAAGGTCAATAAACGTTGGCTCGCTATCCCGCTGTGTTCGGCACTCGCGGGTATTGTTGCTTATATGATGGGGGCGGAATTCACTTTTACTACTGAGCCCGGCCTACCTAATTTCAGTCCATTTTATTGGTGGGGTGAAAATACTGGTTGGCAACTAGGCTGGCCAACCCTAGAGCACTTTATTGCCGTGACTCCATTTGCTCTACTGGCAGTCGCTATGTGGTCCCCTGATTATCTCGGCCATCGTGTGTTTCAAGAACTTAACTACCCGAAAGAAGCGAAAGGCGTACTAATGGATGTCGATGACACGATGGTCGGAGCATCTGTTCGTCAGGGGGTTGGTTCACTCTTAGGGGGCGGAAACCTAGCTTCTTCTTGGGGAACGTACATGATTCCTGCCGCAATTGCCAAGCGTCCTATTCCAGGTGGCGCTCTGTTGACGGGTTTCATGTGTATTGCGGCGGCGGTAATTGGCTACCCAATGGATCTAGCAATGTGGGAACCTGTTCTGCGCGTTGCTTTGATTGTGGGTGTATTCTTACCACTTCTTGAAGCGGGTATGCAGATGATCCATAAGCATAAAGATTCACTCAGTGCAGGTATCTGTATTTTTGCCTGTGCATTCGTTAATCCAGTCTTCGGTTGGGCAATCACGATGCTGTTGGATAACCTCGGGCTTATCGGCGACCATGAGCGTGCTAACGAACTATCGCGCAAAGATAAATATCTGATTCCTGGCACTGCGTTTATCGTTTGTGCAGGCTCCCTTGCTATTGTTGGTCAGCTTCCAGGCATTCCAGCTCTTATCGGTTAATCGAATTATGCTCTAAAGGTATAGTGAGAGCAGTGAGTAAAGGGGCTTGCTTCTTAAAATAGTAGACAAAAACAAAAAGCTACCTAGTACCAGGTAGCTTTTTGCATGTAGGGTTAGGCTACGGAGTTAGGCTATATGAGTGATTCAATGCCGTATTTTGCGCCGTAGTGTTCAACGACAAAATCAATGTCTTTGTCACCACGGCCTGATAAGTTGATCAAAATCGAGCCGGTTTCTCCTTGCTGCGCGAGTTTAATTGCGTAAGCGACAGCGTGTGAGGATTCAATAGCAGGGATTATTCCCTCTTCACGAGACAGCTCAAAGAAGGCATCAATCGCTTCGTCATCACTGATTGAGCCGTAATTGACACGGCCAATGTCTTTTAAGTAACTATGCTGAGGCCCAACCGATGGGTAATCCAAGCCACTTGCTACAGAGTACACTTCCTGAGGTTCGCCTTGCGCATCTTTAAGCATGTAAGACTTAAATCCGTGCATGATACCTGGCTCACCGAGTGCGAGTGTTGCAGCATGCTCGCCAACTTTTTGCAAAGAGCGGCCCGCAGGTTCAACGCCGTGAATGGCGACTTGTTCATCCTCTAAGAAAGCAGTAAATAGCCCCATCGCGTTAGAACCACCTCCAACGCATGCGACGAGATTATTGGGTAACTTGCCGGTCATTTCTTTGAATTGAACTCGTGCTTCGTTACCGATAATTGATTGGAAATCTCTCACCATTTTAGGGAATGGGTGAGGGCCAACGACAGAGCCTATCGCATAAAGTTGTGTATCAGGATCTTTCAGATAAGCTTCGAATGCAGAATCTACCGCTTCTTTGAGGGTTTTGCGCCCATGAGTGGCAGGAATGACATTAGCACCAAGGATTCTCATGCGGACGACATTCGGATGCTCTTTGGCGATATCAACTTCACCCATGTAAATGTCGCATTTCAAGCCAACCAATGCCGCGGCTGTAGCAAGCGCAACACCGTGTTGCCCTGCGCCAGTTTCTGCAATTAGTTTCTTCTTACCCATCTTTTTAGCGAGAATGGCTTCCCCTAAGCAGTGGTTAATTTTATGTGCGCCTGTATGGTTTAAGTCTTCGCGCTTTAGGTAGATGTCTGCTCCGTATTTTTTAGACAAGTTTTCCGCATGGAAGATTGGGCTAGGTCGTCCAACAAAGTGCTTATACAGGCGAGCGAGTTCCGCTTTAAATTCAGGATCTTTGCTGCATTCCTCATAAGCTGCGTTGATGTCATGCATGATTTGTTCAAGCTCAGGTGGAACAAAGCTACCACCGTATTCACCAAAGTATCCTTCTTCGTTGGGCATAGTGAGATCAAACGAGTTTTTCATTATTTACATCCTAGTTAACGAAAGTATTGATACTTTTATACCCAAAATTTAGAAGTGGTTGTGTGATCAGTTGCTTAAATCAGAGTTCGCGATCTAGTGCACTAGTTAAAAAGTACAGCTTGTGTAGGGGATAATAGTTGTGATGTAGAATCAGGTGGTTTGAATAGATGCAAAAAAGCCTCGAGAGATCCTAGGCTGTCATAAGAACCTCTCGAGGCAAACAGAATGCTGGAAATACACTCTGCGATGGTGTCTGGAAACAAAAATTAGATTCGTTTCCTTTGTCAGATATTAGGGTTTTAGAATGAGTCGATGTCAGCGAAATATCACAAGTTAATTGCGGTATTAAAAGCTTATTTTTTATTTTTGATTAATGGATTAGAAAGTAACCTAAAACAGGCTAACCTACCGCGTGTTCCGCGTCTTTTAAGTTGGACATGATCTTTCTTTGTCTCGAATTGGCGTCTTTAACCAACACGTGCACTTTAGCTCCTAAAGTAAACGTGGCGCTCTGGCTGGAAATTTTTTGTTTGACTGCATCAAATTCGAACTCACCATTTTGGAAACTTGATAAAGGAATGAGACCTTCGGTTCGGTTCCTCTAACTCAACAAATACCCCGAAGTGTGTGACTTCACACGCTGTCCCTATGAAGTGTTGTCCGATAAATGGCTTCATGTAATGACATTTCAGTGCAAACTCAACCTCTCAGCTAGGGATTATGTGCTCGTAGTTATTAGAATTTATTGATTGAGCAGATATATTTAATTTCATTTTTTCTCTTATATTCGCCAATCGCTTTTATTTTATAAACTTTATTTTTATGAGCAAAGCATGAGGCGAAGTGATTCAGATATGAATGAGATTAATTTAATTCCAAACTGGAATTGCAAGGTAGGTTGTGTGATTACCTAAAGATGTATACCAAAGTGACTTTATTGAAAGTGATTAATGATGGTGTGGGAGAGGTAAGTGATTTGGCTATATAAATTTAGATAGAGAATAGTAAGGGCAGTAACAAGTGGAAGGGGATTGTGGCACCAACAACATTGATGCCACACAAAGAATTACAGAGCAGTTACTTCAGCTGCTTGTAAACCTTTGTTACCTTGTTCAACAACGAACGATACTTTTTGGCCTTCAGTAAGAGTTTTGAAGCCTTCAGAAACAATAGAACGGAAGTGAACGAATACGTCATCACCGCCATTGTCTTGAGAAATAAAACCAAAACCTTTAGTTTCGTTGAACCATTTTACTGAACCAGTTAATTTATTAGACATAGATACCTCTATATTTGATTGTTTTAAATATTGAATTTTTAGCTAATATCAAGTGCTACTATATGATTTTAGAGATAACTATTTTGTCGCAGGAACGTAAACGAGGAATTCGATGTGGAACTGAGAGAAACTTTGATCTTTAATTACATTAATAGCTCTTTCCGTAAGAGCTGATGTGCAGTATACCGACAAAATTAATAAAGGCTAGCCTTTTCTTTTTTATTTTTTGAGTACACCAAGCGCATTGCTTTCAAAGCATACGCTTGGTGTATAAGACGGCGTGATGTTATAGGTGGCGTCGAGCGCTTAGTGTTTTCTGGTTGGGCCGTTACGAACGATGTCTTTACCATTGTCATATACGTGCTGCGAAACCCAGCGGCCAAGGAGCAATTGGTGCTTTTCTCCTAATACGGCAACAAATGGACGGCCATCGGTATTAGAGGTGGCTAGCGCAACGCCTGTGACACCTTCAAGGCCTAGAGCGCCGCTTTCTACTAAATGCAGAAATGCCTCCAACTCTTCAATCGTTTCGATTACATGGTTATCAATATTCATTGTATTCAATCTCTTCGAATTGCATTGCGGTCGCGTACTCTACCTAAGTTAAGCGTGGAAACCAAGCTTCTACGTGCGTCATGTAATGAGAGAACCTTGCCTTGCCACTAATCATCAATAAGTTAGTCTCGATAGTCCGGAACTTGCCTAGATTCAATGAGGCAGAAAACACTCTCTGGTTAGACATGAGTCACATAATGTTGTCTGGTTTATCTCATCAATACTTTTGCTATTGGATGGGGTGAAGGGGAGTGCAATAATTTGTAAAACTCTTTTCCTAAAGGCTGTTATGAAGAAAGTCCTGATTACCGGTTTTGAACCTTTTGGTGGTGACGCCATTAACCCCGCCTTAGAAGCGGTCAAGCAATTAGAGGCTGCGGCCATAAAAGGCGGTGTGATAGTTACTTGCCCAGTCCCCGTAGCTCGATACGACTCGGTGAAAGTCGTTATTGAAGCAATAGAAGCGCACCAGCCAGACTGTGTGATTACTGTAGGGCAAGCGGCCGGGCGTAGCGCGATAACCCCAGAGCGTGTCGCAATTAATGTCGATGATTTTCGTATTCCAGATAACGTTGGTTATCAACCGATTGATGAACCCGTGGTGGCTGAGGGTCCTGATGCTTACTTCTCGACACTACCGATAAAGCGTGTTGTGCAAACGTTGCAAACGCAGGGTATACCTAGCCAGATTTCCAACAGTGCTGGAACATTTGTATGTAACCATCTCTTTTATGGGATCCAACATTACTTGAAAGACAATCCGATTCGTCACGGGTTTGTTCATATTCCATTATTGCCAGAACAAGCAGCAGATGGCAGTCAGCCTTCTATGTCTTTGGACATGATAGTCGAAGGACTAAAGCTGGTGGCGCAAGTTTGTATTGCCAATGATAGCGATATCCTGGTAAGCGGTGGAACGATTTGCTAGTAAGTGTTTTAAAATTCAGTAAGTGTTTGAAAGATAATGATAAGCTCGTCGTTTGATGTCGTAGTAAATGTTAGCTTCGTCAAATTTCACAAGTAGCGAAAGGAGTAGCATTGAATAGTCAGGTTGGATGTTGTTCCAAACTGGCATTCCTCTAGTACAGGAGGTGTTAGGGGGCTAACTTTACGAAAGGCGAGTTATTATGAAAAGCAACAAAAGTAAGTCAATCGCACTTATCTCTGTCGCTGTTTTCGCATTGGCTATTGCTGCGCTTAAATTCGAAAACACGCTCGGAGTTCTTCCCATCGTAGTCGCTATTATCGCGTTTTTTACTTGCGTTATTTATACCAGTAGATACCTGTCTGATATGAAGCGTTCAGAGTTGATAAGTCAACCCAAACAAGCTCGAAAAATGTGTGCCAACGCATCACGCAATGAGCTTGATGCGTGCGATAAAAAGCGTTGAAGCGAGTCACATTCTCCGTATACTTTGCTGGAGCATTAATGCACTAACGTGTCGGAGATAAGCATGTCAAATCGAGTACCAACCAACATACTGACCGGATTTCTGGGTGTCGGTAAAACGACCACGATTTTAAATCTACTGAAGAACAAACCGGAAAAAGAAAACTGGGCGGTTTTGGTCAATGAATTTGGTGAGATTGGCATCGACGGTGCATTGATGACCGACCAAGGCGCGCTGATTAAAGAAGTGCCGGGTGGTTGTATGTGCTGCACTGCGGGTGTGCCGATGTCGGTAGGTATCACCGCATTATTGCGTCAAAAACCGGACCGTTTATTGATTGAGCCGACAGGCCTTGGTCATCCAAAACAGGTTATCGCGACGCTTACCTCACAGCAGTATGAACCTTACGTTGATCTTAAAGCGACGATTGCCTTGGTTGATCCGCGTAACTTAAGTGATGAAAAGTATCGTTCTAACCAAAACTTCGTGGACCAGTTAGACAGTGCAGATGTGGTTATTGGTAGTAAGGTTGACCTATGTTCCAGCCACGATCTTGATGTGTTTAATGACTGGGTGACGGACCAATCCCCTTCAAAAGTATTCAGTAAGCTTATTCATGACGGTGAGTTACCGATAGAAGTCTTGGATATCGAACGGGTTTACGGCAGCGCTTCTTCCCATATCGAGTCACATCATCATGACCATGCTCACCAAGAGCCTCAATTCCAGTTGGCGCCTGGTGAAGCCTTTGTGCGCAAAGAGAACAAAGGGCAGGGTTATTTTAGTTGTGGGTGGTTGTTTGGGGCAGAGTATAAGTTTGATTTTGAAAAGCTTTTCTCTATGCTTTCGGACTTGACCGCAGAGCGTGTTAAAGCGGTGGTCAATACGGATCAAGGTTGTTACGCGTTTAATGTTGCAAACCGAGTCGTTTCGGTGAATGAAATCAGCTTAGAAGGGTTTGAATCACGATTAGAAGTGATAGATTCTCAGCTGTTGCCATGGGATGAGCTTGAGCGAATTCTCCTTCAGTTATCTGGCATCAAACATTAAATCGCGCAAAGGTTAAACGGAAACGGTGAGCCAGCAATCTGTCTGCGTTCGCCGTTTTTGCTTTTGTAGCGTTTCAATGAGAAAAGTGAGATAAATCACTCAAATTCGGGTATAGTGCACGGCTAAATTTTTAAAGCTATTTTTAGTGGTTTGTTTAAGGAATACGCTCAATGTCATTTTCATCTCAAGGTTTTGCGCCAGAAGTGGTTAAAGCACTGGCAGAATGCGGTTATGAAAAGTTAACGCCAATTCAACAGAAGGCGATTCCAATGGCTCGCAAAGGCCATGATATTTTCGCTACAGCACAAACAGGTACTGGTAAAACGGCTGCGTTTTCTCTGCCTATGATTCAGCAGTTGCTAGACAGTAACCGTAGCGCTTCTCGTAAGACTGCTCGCGCACTTATCTTGGCTCCAACTCGTGAGCTTGCTGAACAAATTGCTGACAACATCAAAGCTTACACGAAGTACACGAACCTGTCTGTGGCCGCGATTTTCGGTGGCCGTAAAATGTCTTCTCAAGTAACGGCATTAGAAAACGGTGTAGATATCCTAGTGGCTACACCTGGTCGATTGGAAGAGCACATTGAACAAGGTAATGTCTCGGTCGCACACTTAGAGTTTTTAGTGTTTGATGAAGCAGACCGTATCTTGGACATGGGCTTTATTCACGCAGTACGTAAGATTATGCTAGATGTGGATACTGATCCGCAAATTATGATGTTTTCTGCAACGACTTCGAGCCAACTAAATCTGTTAGCAAAAGATATCCTGCGTAAGCCTAAGCGTATTGAAGTTGAGCGAGCGAATACGACAGCACAGACAGTTGCTCACGTGTTATATCCAGTTGATCAAGAGCGAAAAACGGAACTGCTTTCGGAGCTGATTGGTCGTAAGAACTGGAAACAAGTGTTGGTATTTGTGAACTACAAAGAGACCGCAAACGACGTTGTAAAAGAGTTGAAACTTGATGGCATCAAAGCGGTGGTTTGTCATGGTGACCGTGCTCAAAGTGCTCGTCGTCGTGCGTTAGAAGAGTTCAAGTCCGGTAAAGCACGTGTCATGGTGGCTACCGATGTCGCTGCTCGAGGTCTAGATATTGAAGATTTACCTCACGTTGTGAACTATGACATGCCTTTCCTAGCGGAAGATTACGTTCACCGAATTGGTCGTACAGGCCGTGCAGGTAAACAAGGTCATGCCGTTTCATTTGTAAATCGAGATGAAGAGCTCACGGTTGTTCAGGTTGAAAATCTAATCCAGCAACGCATTCGCCGTATTGAGCTTGCAGGCTATGAACCAAAACAGCGTGAATCTTACATTGAAAAGCTGCACTCAAAACCAGCGTTTAAGAATCGTCAAGGTCGTCGTAATAACCCGAACCAGTCGGCAACAGACCAAGGGTCGGCAGAGCGTCGTCTTGCTATGGTGAAGCGCCTGAAAGCGCGTCGTGGCGCAAAGTAAATTACACAGTCTGTGTGAAAAGAGCCCCTCAATTGAGGGGCTTTTTTTGTTTTGTCGTTTCGCGTTAATTTAGGCCAAGCATATTTGGCTCACCACGATAAATAATGCGATCGTTTCCTCGGTGAATACCAAACGTAACTGTAACAGGTGGATTTTCCTCTTCACTTGTCGTGTTATCCCAATCGTATTTCAGCCAAGGGATGCGATTACCTGAGCCGTCTAAATCCAGGTGGAATTGTATTTGCTCGCGTGCTGAGTCAATTTGGCTTGCAACGATATCGGTCATCCTGCCAACATGCATTGTCCCAACTCCAGAAAGCATGGCGTTGTTTGCAGGCGCATTCGACCAAATTGGCGTGCTGAAGTAATATTCACCATTCGCCGTCGTTGAACTGTCATCGAAGTTAGTCGTAAATCGACCGTTTTGCCAAGTTTCTACAGCAAGTGGCACTTTGAACACCATGCCTTGGTTGCCACCTACATCTTGAAAGTTCAAACGACCGAATCGAATGTCCGGTTGTTGAGTGAGCATTTCGCTGTTATCAAAGAAATTTACCTCATCAACGGCTTTAGTCGTGACTATACCTATTTTGCTGCTGTCACTGTTAGTCCCTTTATTAAATGGGCCATCAGGATATTGCTTATCTGTCGTGTTCTTTTTCCAGCATGGGCTATTGTTACAAGTCGCATTGGTCGAGGGCTTCTCTATAACAAACGTTCCAACACTCGCGCTACCCAGTAGTTTCCAGTCTACCTTCTTAGGCTTAGGCGGCAAAAACCGATCGGAGTATGAGCTTAGCTCGCCTAAATCGAAATGTTGTTGAAGGTTAGACGAAAAGTGGACGTAATTCTTCACGTTTTCCTTATTCGCATTGAGTGCGACAACATCGTAAGTGACTTTCTCAAAAGGTTGATTCATGTAGGCAAAAGTTTGGCCATGTGGGTAGTGCCATTCTTGGTCTTGCACTTGAAAATATTTTGGGGAAAAACGACCAACGTAACGATAGCCTTCGTTCACAGTCATACCTAGATATTTACTTTCTAGGTTTGCTTTTACTCTCAAGCTCCCGACTTCTTCCCAATATAATCCATTAAAGACGAATTGATCATTCTTGGCTGAATTATGCGCCTGAGCCAGTGAGTCACTACTTTTTAGCAATTTTGAGGTTTGGTTCGCTGTCTCTGATGGCGTATGTTGCTCACTCGACAAGACAACCGATGCTGCTGGAGCGTCATCAAGCGTAAAATTACGGGTGATAGAAGCATCACAATAGCGTGCTGATTCAACAGACCCACTTACAGAGCCGTCAGGTTGCCAAATGATTGGTTTCACCGTTAGAGAGAAAAGTTCTCCGGCAGCAAGAAACCCTTCTCCTTGTTCAGAGGTGCCAGAAGGCAAAGCACGTTGGTTGTCACAAATAGCGAGTGTCCATGGTCGCGAGTGCACATTAAATGTTCCTCTCACTTCCACTTTGCCTTTTTCTGGGCACTCTTCAAATCCCTCACATTCAAAATGATCGGACAGTGTCACTTCAAATATGCCGGATTCGTTCGTGATAAGGCCATGTTCAGACAAGCCATCTTCAAACTCTACTGAATAGCTAAAGTTTCCTTCACTTCCTCCTAATGGTTGAACCAATGGATGAAAAACTTTAGGCGTACCATTGTAGTTGCTTGCTACTACAGGTTCGCCGTTGGTGGCACAAGCAAGTAATCGCGTATGCACGTTTTCTGGCTTACCTGCAATAACGTGTATTTCGTTTAAAGCGGTGCTTTTCGCCTTTGAGTAGGCCTCAAACATAAATGGTGTAAACATAAAGCTAACAGTTTGATGCTTGCTCGTGTCTTTCGCCATAGTGAAAGTCAGCGTGTAGTTAGTACCTAACGCGATGGTATCAATATCGTTCGGGACCACTCGAACAACAAGTTCACCATTCTCGTCAGATATAAATTGGTTTGCTCCTAATGTCTGATGACCTTTAACCACCTCTAAAGTGAATAAGTCAGGGTGTGATAGGACAGCACTGACTTCTGCCCTTACAACTTCTCCATTATTGGTTGTTGTTACTGTAAATTGCGGAAGATCGTCGCCGCACATCAGTGCCATGTCGTCCGATGGTGTGACGCTGAGGTTTAAGTCGTTCTCCGATGGAGGCTGCATGCTGCAATTCGGAACATCTTGAGGGGTGATTGGACAGATTTGGGAAGAGTAGTGACAATCAGCCTCGCCCAATCCACAGTATTGCGTGTATTTGTTGTCTTGTGCTTTCGTTTGCGCACTTCCTGGCGTTTGTTGGATTTCACCACAAACTTGACTAGGCTGATTTGGAGCGTTGTTGAAGTTCAATGTTTGGAAGTATTTAATTGCTGCGGTGGAACTATAGAATGAGCCACTTAATGTAGCTGACGATCCTACAGATTCAGCTGTACCATAGATCGATATATCTTTTATAATCAGAGAGTTGTGCGCAGAAACATCACCGACGACAAAATGGTCTTGTAAAGGATGGTTTGTTTTTAGGTGTAGTGTTTCGCCTTGTGATTCGACCTTACCACAGATGTTTGTATTAAATACATTGGTCGTGCTGTGTGTCGAAATATCACCAATAATGGTGTTGTACGTTCCATCAATGTGAAGTGTCGAACCTGTTAGCTTAATATTCCCGTCTATGAGAATGTTATGCAGCTTTGTTGGGTAAGCCGATAGAAGATCACCATAGATGACAGTGTGTTTGTTTTGGTAATCGTCAAGGTTTGAAGCCTTCTCATTGCTAACCGTTAATCCGGTAGCGAGGGCGTGGAGAGAGATACGCTTATTGGGTTCACCAATCGTATTGTTCCCCTCTAACACAATGCCATGAGCTGCTTCTAGCGTTATCTCTTTGTCCGGTAATGAGGAAACAATTTTGTCACCAGCGGGTAGGACTAGTTTCCCTGTACAGTGATAAGTCGTACCATCGCTTCCGATACTAAAATTCTTGTGTGAGCAAAGTTGACCTAACTCAGATAGATCTTTTACGTCATAAGTGGTGGCGTGTGAGGTTAGCGGTAAAAAAAGAACCGCAGCGAAAATACTGCAAAGACGCATCATCAAATGTCCTAAAAAAGTGGAACAAGATGGCATCAAGCGAGCGTGAGCAAGTGCTCACTGAAATTGGAATAGCTGCGGTACTTTTTGTTTTGAAGCCGCTTAGTTATTGAACTTTGGTTATTTTTTATTTCGTATGTCATACCAAAGTTTAGCGGCCTTATTACAACGTAAGTGTCAGGTTAGTTCAAGAGGCAAGTATGATGTGTGTCGATTTATATGTGTAACTATTTGTTAGTTAAGGATAATAAGTAAGCATGTTGGTTCAGAATCAGGAAGGAAGCGATCCTGATTCTGAATGTTTATAACGCTAGGCAGCGTGAACGATGAGTGGAGCCATCTGATATAACTCTTCTAGTATGGCTTTCGTTTGTCTCGAATAGACCAGACAATCTCGATCTCCAACGAGCTGAATTGCTCTCACTTTACCTGCAACCAGACATTGCCTAATCGTGCGTAGAACCATTTGGATATCAATTTCTGACGCGCCATCAAGGCTGTTTTTGGTTTTTAGAGATCCAAGGTCGATGCTAATGATTATTTGGTCGCAGTGGTCTAGGTAATTGCCGATCTGTTGCTTAACGTTATTGCGATGACGAAAAGAAAACTCTTTCTCGGTCACCCAATCACAACCTTGATCTTCCGCGTATTCCCACGTTTCCTGCTTCGTCTCTTGCTCACTGACGCCAGCAAAAAACAATCGTACGTTTTGATAGCGAGAAAGAGCAAAATGGAATGCAGAGCCTAAGCGTGGCTCAAGTGTCGGCTTCAAGTTCATGTTATGCCCGATATTTACGACACCCACTTCGTCTCGATAGGACACGACCACAGGTAACATGGACAAGATTGCCTCGGTACAGTTAGTGACTAAAACCGGAATTGAGTGACGAGAAAGCGAAAGGCTTAATGCTTCTTGAAACTCGCCATTCTCCAGTTTGTCGTGGTTGAAGTGCCCATAGTTCTCAGCGGTTTCATGATCATGTTGTTGGTAAAGCCAATCACTAGCATTTTCCAAACTTTGATCAGCTAATTCAAACGCGCCCTTAGACATGGGTGGCAAATACTCACACACTGTCATAAAAGAAAAAGGGTAATGTTGCGGCTGCTTCACTGTGTGATGGAGTTTATAGCGTTTGAAAAAGCTTAACATGATGAATTACCTTTCTGGTGGTAGTGCCCTTGCCGCTTGCAGTACATGTAAAATAATGCGCTGCTTGTCCTTTTCGACTCGGTGGGCCGGAGCCATCACCGAGACTGCGCCAATCAGTTTGCTTCCTTTCATTACCGGTGCGCTAATACCTGAAACACCAGGGTCAATCTCAGAAGTACTGACGGCATATCCGTGTTTACGGATGGTTGTGAGCTCTTTTTCCCACTCGTCGCGTCGGTGATCTTGATTAAAATATCTCAAGATTTTCTCGCATCGACTTTGAGGCATAAAAGCGAGCATCACTTTAGATGAGGCACCGCGCAGCAGAGGTTGACTTTGACCCTGGACGAAGCTGCAACGCAGCGCCTGCATACTTTCTTTCTGTCTGACACAAAGCGCACGATAACCAGCTGGTACCATATAAGCGGCCATTTCCCCGGTTTGTTGTACCAACCTAGCCAGTATGGTTTCGACCATGTCGAGCCCATGTTGCGCGGTCTCATAGCTGTGCATGAGTAATAATGCCGCCGGACCAACGACAAATGTCTTGTCGTGAACGCTTTCTTCGATCAAATTCCACTCTTTAAGCAGTTTTAAGTGTCGGTAAAGGCTGCTTAAAGGAACGTTCAATTGCTCGCTTAGCGTTTTCGCCGAAACTGGGAACGGACTAACTGCAACTTGCATTAACAACTGCAGTGATTTTTCGTTTACCTGGTTAGCATTAGCTTTGTTTGTCGTCATGAGAGTGTTGTAACGTGTTGTAGGAGTTACGACAAATATAATTCTTAATCACTGAGAAAAGAAAAATAATTTTAATGGGTAATTCTTACATGATGAGAAACAGACAGGTAAAGAATTTCGCAAGTACCGATAGACATAACATGGTGTCGAATTAAAGTCTCAGGTTTGAGGCGCTTGATACTAAATTGGAACAGGAGTGAATAAGACATTGTTTAGTTTGCGGTATTACTCAGCGTTTCGCATACTGAGTTAATCCAAACAAATAATGTTAAAAAACGTGAGTTGCTAGCGGGTATCGGAATCGAGGTACCATCTCAGTAAATCGGTTTTATAAAAGGTTACTTTTATATGCTGAATAAGGCGATTTTTAAAAAAGCCATCATTTTTCTTCTGCCTATTCCCTTGGTTATTGGAGAGGTTTTGTATTTAGCTCGTGAAAGCGTGCAAAACAATCTCAATCATTTATTAGAAAAAAATGTGCAAATTGCAGATGAAATTTTATTCCAAATAGAGACAGAAAACCGCACGGCGTTGCTACACCCTGAACGATGTGAAGAGCTCCAGCAAAGCTTAATGTTTGAACGAGATATTGAAGAAATGCTCATTGTGAAAGAGGGAGTCATTACTTGTTCTTCGAAATTGGGAAGTATCTCTAAACCGTTAGCTGAGCACATCACCTTTCCTAAGGGACAAACGCTAGCGTTTGGTAGTGTTGATAGCTTGTACGATCAGTTCTTGCTTGTGGTAACGGAGGGAGAGCGGGGTTATCAAGCCGTAACGATTATCGATCATGACTACTTTAATGCAACAATAGGGTTTAACAACGATTTACGCCTAAAACGCTCTGCGCTGTTTATCCATGATCAAGTTTCACCTGAAGGAGCATTAAGAGCGGGAAGTAATCCTATCGGTATCAAATCGTCGCAAATGTTTGAGTATGAAGCTTTGAGCGAAGCCAGCGATCTTTTCGTCAAACAGAGAACACTTTCCTATTTTTTGTACTCAATTCCAATTATTTTCGTTATCTACCTTTGCTTGTATGCGTTGAATAAGTTTATTGATCCCCATCGCAATTTGATACTGGATCTTAAAAGAGCGATAAAAAGAGGAGAGTTGACCCTGTATTACCAACCGCAAGTTAACGTTGATACCGGCCAGTTATTCGGGTTTGAAGCGCTAGTGCGATGGGAGCATCAAAGTAAGGGGTTCATTTCTCCGGATGAGTTTGTCCCTGCGGCAGAGCAAAGTGGATTGGTTTTTTTACTTACTGATTTCGTTCTGGATAAAGCGGCAGAGGACTTCAGTAAATTAGGCTTTGATCAGCCTGTCCACCTTGGTATTAACGTGCCGCCTGGTTATTTAGTCGGACCAAACGCGATCAGAAAAATTCAATTGCTCGACAGACAGTTGAGCCGAAACAAAGTCTCATTAGGGGTAGAGATAACGGAGCGTCAGCTCATTGATTCAGAGGCGAGAAAATGCATTGCAGCGCTGCGAGTGCATGGTATTGATGTGCTGATCGATGATTTTGGAACTGGCCAAACCTCGTTAGCATTTCTACAGCACATGCGCATAGATTACTTAAAAATCGATAAGTGCTTTGTCGAAACCATTGGTATTCCTAGCCTTAGTGCTTCTGTCTTAAAAGCGATGGTTCACTTCGCGGAAGAATTACAAGTACAATTGATCGCTGAAGGCGTGGAAACCATAGCGCAAGCTGAACACTTAAAGAAGATGGGAGTGAGATATCATCAGGGATACCTGTACTCCAAACCATTACCTTATGAGCAGCTTGCGCAGCGAAGTCATTATGATTGGTAGACGTTAGCTCTATAACATTGAGCATTTTCATCAAACACAAACTCTAACTCATTTTTGATGCTATCTAAGCGGTCTTCTTGGTAGTGAGACACATACAATAGTTGGCTTAAATTCTCTCTAGCGATGAGTTCAAGTGTGTTCTTAACTAACCGTCTACCCAAAAAATCTAACCCTTGATACGGCTCGTCCAAAATCAATAATGTGGGTTGTTTCACGATGGCTCTTGCAATCAGTAATAGTCGCTGCTGACCGTACTCTAATTGCTTGAATGAGGTTTTTTTGTACTGGCTCATATGTAAGATATCGAGCCACTCGTTTGCAATATTCATCTCTTTGCGAGTTGGCTGGTTATACAACCCAATCGAATCGTAAAATCCTGACAAAATGACTTCTAATGCGCTGCAATTGACTCGATATTGGAGGTGTAGCGCTGAAGACACCATGCCGATATGCTGCTTAATTTCCCAGATTGTCTCGCCAGTACCACGCTTTTTACCAAAAATATCAATGTCATTGCTGTAGCATTGCGGATGATCGCCAAAGATCAATCCAAGTAAGGTACTCTTTCCACAACCATTTGGGCCTTTGACCTGCCAATGTTGGCCCTTGTCTATGCGCCAGTTCAAGTCAGTAAAAATCTTCTTATCGGTGTATTCGACAGCCCCATTCTTTAGTTCAAATATTGGGTTGTTGAATGGCGTCGAGTGCTGATGCTGACGTATCAAGCTTATCATTTCTTCACTCTGTTGCTCTGACTGAGATTTTATTTGTCCAATGATTGGATGATTATCCCAACTGGACTTATCCATTGTACTATCAAGCTTTCCTGCACTGAAAAGCGCGATGCTATTGATCCACTCAGGCATGTCAGATTCGCGAGAGAAGGTTATGAGTAGTTGCACATTTTGAGAAAGCGAGTGTAAATAGCGAGCGAGAGCAGCTCGGTGCGCAATATCTAAGCCAGTAAATGGATTATCGAGTAATACTAAGTCAGGTTGTGTGGCTAAAGCTCGGGCGAGCATTACTCTTCTGGTTTCTCCGGTAGAGAGAACACGGAAGCCACTATCTCTAAGATGACTTAGGTCGAGATCATTAACTAGCTGTTCAGTTAAGTTAGTGTCTTGGCTCTGTTCTAGGATTAATGAATAAACAGTGCTTCCTTGGTCGATACGATCAAGAAAATCCGTATCATCTTTTTCTAATTCTCTTTCCAGTAATCGCTGTTGCTCTGATAACGACACTTGCGCAACGGACAGCCCATTTAGCTCAATTTCCCCACTATTTGGTGATATTTCATCACAAATAAGGTCTCCAAGCAGAGAGCCAATATCTCCATCCGCGCTGAATATCCCCCAAGACTGCTGAGTGTTAATTTTCCAATCGTCAATAAACAAGTGTGTCGTGTTTCTCTTAGCTGCAAGCTGACGAAAGTGAATAGTCATTGTGTTTGTCTTCCTTGTTTTCGCTTTAGTGGATTACTTATAACAATTTACGAACTCAGTACGGAAGCGCTTTTGTGTATTAATTTTGAACAGTGCTCAGTCTTGTACATATTAACGAAGCCTTGTATTAGAGGATAAAAATGCGACTAGAGTCATTAAGTAACAAGTAAGCTTGTCAATAATTTTGTTTTATTTTTGAATCAATCTATCATTATGCATGTGAATGTTATGCCGATAAGTTCATATTTGCCGTTTGTTAATTAATTCAATGTAAGGACACATGTTTATGAGTGAAACGGAATACGATTACCCCTCGAGTTACAGCCTAGTTTCCATTACCGATACCTCCAGTTACATCAAATATGCCAGTGAAAACTTTAATGAAGTAGCGGGGTTTGATGAAGGGGAGCTTATTGGTAAACCCCACAATGTTGTGCGTCATCCTGATATGCCAAAACAGGCTTTTAAAGATTTATGGACTCACCTGAAAACTGGCAAACACTGGATGGGAATGGTCAAAAATCGACGTAAAAACGGCGGCTATTATTGGGTTGACGCGTTTGCTTCTCCTATAAAATCTAATGGTGAAGTTGTGGAATACCAATCAGTGAGATTTAAACCTGAGCGTATACACATCCAGCGAGCGGAAAAAGCGTATTCGAAGCTTCGAAATAATCGTAAGCCGTGGAAAATGTATCTTCCTCGTACACGTTTGTGGATGAGATCGGCCTTCTTCCTTTTAATTTCAAACCTTCTTGGCTTACTCATTCTACAAATGAATCAATCACCAGTGATAGCGTTTGGCGTTGTTGCGTTACTTTCCGTTTTCTCTATTTATGTATTAACCAGACCAGTTGAGAAGCTCGCTAAACAGGCTAGGCAAGACTTCAATAATCCACTCATGGAATATATTTATTGCGGAAGAATCAACGATCTGGCTGAGATTGAGCTGGGTATGAAGATGCGTAAGCAATTTGCAAATGCGCTATTGGGGCGCGTTGGCGTGTCTGTAAAAGACTCTTGCGAAGAAACGCGCGCAAGTGCTAACAGTGCTGCGACAAATAGCCAGCAAGTGACGGAGAACTTAAGCGCACAGAAAGTGGAGATTGACTCGGTCGCAACAGCGGTCAACGAGATGCAAGCCTCTTCATCTGAGATATCAAATAATGCTCAAGCGACCGCCGAGGCTACGTTAGAAGCGCAAAATACGATGATAGACAGCCGTAGCGTTATCGATAATGTTAACCAATCGGTTTTAGAGTTGGTGGGTGAGCTCGGCGAAATATCTAAAGTGGTCATACGTTTGAACCAACAAACCGAGCAAATTGGAACTGTTGTTGAAGTCATCAATGGTATTGCCGAACAAACTAATTTATTAGCGTTGAACGCTGCTATTGAAGCCGCGAGGGCAGGCGAACAAGGCAGAGGGTTTGCCGTTGTAGCAGATGAAGTGAGAACCTTAGCTAAAAGAACTCAGGAATCGACAACAGAGATTAAATCGGCCATTGAAGGGATTCAAAATGGGAGCAAATCAGCGGTTTCTGCGTTAGAGAAAGGTAACGAAATGTCGACCGGAACGGTAACATTGTTAGGTACTGCTTTGGATAGCATTCAACAATTGGAATCCCTTGTTCAGGACGTCGTCGAACGAAACCAACAAATTGCGGTCGCGATAGAAGAGCAGGTTTATGTAACGGATGAAATAAATGAAAACATCCAGTCGCTTAATTTAAAGTACAGTGAATCGTATGAACTGATGACTGAAACGAATCATATGAACACCAAAGTGCAAAATTGCACCAATGACCTGTCTGAAATGATTAAGAAGTTTGCTTAAACTTTAGAAAATCGAAGTTAAAAGCCCGCTAAACATTAGCGGGCTTTTAACTGGAATATAGTGAAGTGCCGGATTCGTTTACGAGCGAGGATTTCTAAATCTCGTTTTTTAAGAGCTAAAATGACGAAAGCTCGCAATAAATGCGAGCTCTCTAAATAAGTGGCGGAGAGATAGGGATTTGAACCCTATCGCTCGCTAAAAATCCTTTGCAAACCCTTGAATATAAAAGAGTTTTCGACACTCAAGCTGCAAATCGATTACAAGTGTCTAAGTCAATTGACTTATTAGTGATATTACATGTCATTTGAAAAAAGTCAATATTCGCTCAACTCTCTATATTTACATATCACATAGTATCAGAGCTGAGCGGACTGACTTAAGTTAACTGTCGGACTTCTTTGTACAGGTAAATCAAGTGTTCGATTGTAAGATCCAAAATGGGCTCATACATGAAAGAGTTCAAATGAATATTTGAGCAAACTGTCACACTAACTTTTTTTAATACAGGCAGTGAAGGGTCAGAAGGGAAAGCTGGTTCAAACTCATTACTTAAGAGTTTACCGTAGGCTTTTTGAACGCTCCAGTAAGAAGGATCGGATTTTTTGGTTCGAAGTTTATCTGTAATATAACGTTCCGCAAGAACTCTAATAGCAATCGACATCAACACTTTATCTTGTAAGTTTAGTCCTTCAACCTCTTTTGAATCAGCAATTTCGTTGGCAGTTGATAGTAGAATATCTATCATTTTTTGTGGACTAGTTTCATCATGCTCTGTACCAAACGTACGATTATATAAAGCATAAAATTGTCCTTCAGTAAACTGATCTGACCCTTCTTTCCAATGAAGTAACTTCGTTAGGGCAAGATAGTCTTCATGTTTTTCACTTTTAATATACTCAATCAGGTTGCGTGTGAATGGAACACATGAATACATTATCGAATTGGAAGTAGTAATTTTGCTTTTCCATAGACCGATGAACACGTTATTTACTCCATTCGCCACCTCTAAGCTTATGGATTCATTGGATTGATTCGCCATCAAGCATCGATTTCTTCTAATAAATTGTGTTAGCGAACGGTAGAAGTCAAAATTGTGGGTGAGTATGATCTGATAAAAATTATCATTCTTAGTCAAGTCATCTAGATATTGAAGGATTGCATGCTTATTTTTGTAATCAAACGAGTCTGCGACATCATCAATAATGAAAAATGTTGGTTGTTCTTTTCTCTTAAGAATTTCAACATCAAAAATAAAATTCAGTAAGTACAAAGCTCTCTTCTCACCTTGACTAAGAGCTTTAATTTCGTTGCGACTGTACTCCCTGACATCGCCTCCATCTTCAAAAATAAACTTCAATAGTGCTTTTGACTTACCAAGAATGGCATCACCTTGGTTAAACAAACCAAGCTTGAAGGGCATATCAATGAATCGGGAGTTAAAAAGTTCGATTGCTTCAAGCCACTGTGGTGCTTCACTCGCCGCTTGTACTTCAATTGCCTCAATTTCCCCTTTATTTTCTTTCCATGAGTCTAAGAAAGCTTCCACTTCTGGACTTCGTTGTATATACATGCGCCAAAGTTCTTTCTTAAATTGCTCTCTTTTTCCTGGGTTAAGATGGTTGATCAATGCTTCAGTTTCACTAGTAGGCGTGTTTTCTAACAATGCTTGTAGTGCCAGTGTCTGTGCGTTTTTAGCAAGCTTAGTTTTTAGTATGTTGAGCTGTTTATCAGCATCTAGCTGCTTATTTACATCTTTAATTTTTTGTTTGAACTCATCTAAACCAATGACAGACTCTTCGCCATTTACTTTAATTGTATGTCCAGCTTCAAAAAACATGTTTTTTTCTAGAGAGCTACAACTAGCAGCAGCTTTATTGGGGTTAAATACCCCCTTAATATAAAGACCACCACTCTTTTCAAAAACCTCGTCATAACGCTGAACGAAGTCTTTTGCTTTTAAAATAAACTCACTACTGTCGAGTATTTCAATTGCTTTTGGATCAAAAACCTCAGCATAAATTACGATGTCTGACTCAAATGTAGCGTCTGTTCGTTTGGCTTCCAAAAGTGCTTCGATTAGATTTTGTGTCTCAAAATCATTCATCAGAGTTTCTTCAATATCCTTTTGCTTCACCCCCGATGCTTTTTGAAGCTTAGAAATCATAGCCGACTTCGTTTTTTTGATACCTTCGATTAAGGAATCGTACTTCTTTTTGCTTTCCCTATTTATCAGCAAGTTTGAAACTGATTCATCATCAGAATTAATGTCAATTTCAGATTTTAGTATATAGATATTATCTTTACTTAATTGTTCACCATCGATGGAAGCTTCAAAAGTTGTAGGTCGATTAAACCTTTCCTCCTTAGGTTCTTTGCCTTCGGATACAGCGAGAAATGTTCGGGTAAACGAAGTTTTCATTAATCCGTTAGGAGCATATATACCGAAGGCTTTACTACCACCTCCAGAGAAATCAAAATCGTACACCAAGTTTTTGATACCGTAGCAGTTAATAAATTTTGTTTTTAGTATGCTCACAGTTACTCACCTTCATGGATATGTTGTCTTAAACGCATAACAGAATAGCAAACAAAATGCATAAGTGCTTTGATCCGCATATAAGTATTCTCTGAGGAGCAGTTAAATAATTAAAGCTCGTACTAACTAAAAGAGAACGATTGATTTATGCTTCAGCATGAGGAAAAGAGGAGTTTCTTACAGCAGGCTTATTAGTCCGTTTATCTTGGGACAGAATGTTGTTGAAGTATAAAGGCAACCTGTCAGACTTCTTTCATCATGATTTGAATGCTGACAGGTTGTTGCGTATTACATATAGCTAGTTAGTAATTTAGCCACGGCACCAAAAACAGGAACAACAACAGAGTTACCAAACTGCTTGTATGCAGGCGCATCTGCACAAACGATACGGAACTCACTGTTAGGATCATTTACATCTTCAAAGCCCATCAGTCTTGCACATTCTCTTGGTGTTAAACGCCTTGGGGTTTTATACATAGGATCAAACTCAGGGGCATAACGACCGTGTTCTTGGTCATATTTAGCTTCGCCTTCCTTAATCATCTCTTTGTACTGTTTTTCCGTACACTCTGGGTTTTCTTTGGCATATCGGTCAGCAAAATTAGTAGAAAACTCAAGACGCTCTTTGTTCTTTCTAAAGCCATGCTCACGGTTATCAGCAAGATATTGTTCAGAGAGTTCTTGATGATTAATTAGTATCTCAGAGCCATCTTTGTAGTACCTTGCTGAAAGCGTTCTTGTTACAGCATTAGGATTTGAAGGGTCAACTAGTCCAAACCCAAACCCATTGCCTTTACTTTGATGCTTCAGGGCATAGTGATACAGGTAGTTCCACAAGTTTGGTGTTAACGTGTATTTCTTTGTCTCTTCTTCAGAAAGATCGGTCAAAATATCACTAACACGTAAGCGCTCTTGCGGAACTTCAATGTTTTTGAGAGACAGTTTTTTATACTCTGGGTTCTTTTCTACGAGATCCTTACGTACCCCTACAAGAACAATGCGCTCACGATGTTGTGGGGTAAAGTTCATACCATCAATGATGGTTGGTTCTGGTTTGCGCTTACGTACAACCTTGATAGCTTCTTCAATATTAGAGTCAACATCGGTGATGTCGGCTATCCAATAACCTACCTGATCAAGCGTACGTATGATTGTCGCGAACGTGTTGCCTTTATCGTGACTCTTGAGGTTCTTAACATTCTCTAGGACAAAGTATTTTGGCTGTCGCGCTTCCAGTACTTTCTGTACATCAAAAAACAGAGTACCTTGAGTATCACACTCAAAACCGTGCGCTCTA
Organism: Vibrio sp. 2092; assembly: GCF_033339635.1. Taxonomy (NCBI): domain Bacteria; kingdom Pseudomonadati; phylum Pseudomonadota; class Gammaproteobacteria; order Vibrionales; family Vibrionaceae; genus Vibrio; species Vibrio sp. 2092. The sequence goes on from NZ_JAWOUY010000009.1 coordinate 205,844, forward strand.
CCTAATGAGTTCTTTTTCGAAACACCCGCGAGTGAAAAAGGTTGACACGGAAAGCCAGCAAGAAGTACGTCATGCTTAGGAATATGTTTCAGAATACTAGCCTGTTGTTGCAGCTCTGTCGCTTCAGGGTCACCACTTAGAGTGATTTGAGTGATATCCATGAAGTTAGTATTTTTCATGCCATCATCCTGCTCACTATTCAGGAAATATGGCAGTTCTGACTCATCTACATAATGATTTGCTAAGTAAGTTCGTCTGGCTTTTTCATCCCATTCACTAGTAAAAACACATTTTCCACCAACGTTTTCGAATCCCTTGCGTAAGCCTCCAATGCCAGCAAATAAGTCAATAAAGGTAAAGTTTGGGTTGTCCCAATGAGCAGGTTTTTTTGGGAGTAAGGTTGCTCTCAATTTGTTTAGAGAACTATCACCAAGTGAAATAGGATTGGCTACAGGGTCGGCTTTCCAACGATTCAGTTTCTCTCGGCTGATCTCGCAGAACTCTCCACCTAATTCTTGAAACTTAATGGCTAAGTTCTTTTGATCATATATTGTAATCAATAGTTTAAGTAGCTTATTTGTTTCTTGATGGCAGTGCTCGATATAGCTCTCAAACTCTTGATCGCCTTTTAAAGTTGTATACTGATTCATATAAGTAGCAAAAAGGGAATATTGTGTGCAAACGTATCACACATTAATCCCCTTTTATAGGCCTGAGCGACGTTTTATTAAGGATTGAGCGAAATAAAATGAACCTCTTCATAGAGTTCGCTGGACGCCTTGTATATGTCATTGATACGCCACTGTGAGCGTCGCTTACTTTGCTTGGCATCAGTTGGATGAAATTTCGGTGCAGGATCAAGATACACAGTACCGCTATGAATAGCTTGGAAAAGCCTCTCAGCATTAGTATTAAGACACCAAAGAACTTCATCTGGAAACTCTATCTTAAATGTATACCCATCAGCCAAACTGTTGGGTTCATCATTTGGTAGTTTGGTTGCAGGTACGTAGACGACTTCGTTGTGTTTAGCACCCCAGCAGTTTAAGAGGCGCTCGATGGACCAACTAGCTGCGATTTTTCCTTGTCTATCTTCTAATACAACTTCCATTCCCGTCATTTGCTTGGTAATGGGTTTCTTTGGGTCATATAGACCATGCTCAAAACGAGTAGTTTTTTTGCCGTTTTCATCTTTGGTTACAATGGGGTGAAAGCATTGGATTTTTAACGTGAGCTGAGTTTTTTCATTTTCTTTGTATGCTCTATGTAACCCCGTCAATCGATACACATCATTCTTCTTGTAGCCATAAGTCGTCATGAAGTCAGGAAAACTCTCCTTATATAGTCCTCCATCAGGCTCTGGAGTGAATAAGGTAAGCTTCTTGCGAGTAAAACATTTCAACTCAATACCAAAAATATCACCTTCCTTGTCAGCATTTGGCTCAATACCCAGAGCATGCTCAAGAGTATACCCATGTACCTGTGTACCAGTGAAAGGGACTGTTTCACCTAACTTGAGTCGACAACCAAGCAAGGTTTTACCTGCCACATTGGCTTTCAGTAACTCTTTTAGCTTCTCCGTACCGCTATCATCACCGAGATCGATAGTGAACGCCTTGCAGACTTTTGAGCCGAAGTAGTTTTCAAGCTGATTAAATTGCTCAATAAATCGTTCGTTGGGATCCACAACTAAAACGGCAAAAGCATGACCTGAACGATTCGCACCTAAAACTAAGTAACGAGGTAAATGATCAGTCCGTTTAGTATATTCAATTGACATACTACGAGGCATTTCTCGATTCACTGTTTGGAATCCTGATAGTCTAGCCTCTGGATACTGAGCATATACGATAGCTTTACACTGCTTAGCTTTTACCGCGTTCCCATCAGTATCTAGCCATGAGAAATGGTGGAATTCAGCCTGTGGAATCAACTTACCAGGATCTGAGGAGCGCTTTGTTTCACTTGAACTTTCACCTCGATCACTAAACCTCAAATCAAAGATAGAGTTAAGTAGACTCGCATCTGAATGAAAATATACTTGGTTTTTATCGTTGGCATTCTTAGGTAGTGATTTAATCAGTGCAATACTACATTCGTGCTTCTTTAATAGACCACGCACATCATCTAGGTCATTGATACCTAGGTGGTCATATTGGTTTAATTCGTACATTATGGTATTGGTTTTTTCGTTGTGAGTAGGTGCGCTATTTTCACACCCAGAGACTATATAACGGTGTACTCTATAGCACCCATTCCACACTAAAGTGCTAGATATGTAACTACGATTACCCACTTCACACTGAATTCCCATCAGCCCCCCACATTTACACTGCAATCTATCCTCCGAGAATGACCACACTTATAAGATAGTAACGTAAGGTATCAAGTTGATGATCGTTGAACAACTATGCGCATATTGAAGAACTAGAGATATTTGTTCAAATTGTTTTGACTCAAAATGTTACGTACCACCACTCTAAAAAGGGCAAACACTTCTCGATTCGCAATACACGTCTTTATTTTACAAACAACCATAGAAGTTCACCCATGGGCAAGTAAGGGGGTATCGGGGAGCAAATCACTATGATAGATGATAGTTTTACCCCTGATAGGGGGTAAAAATCAGTTTACCCCCTATCAGGGGTAAAACACAGCAAGCTATGATCTTCAATTGGCGCTGATGACATCTCCTCCTTACTAGCACATTATTGGGTATGGTATCTGCACTAGGCTACTAGAAGAGATTCTGTTGTCATAATTTCAATTCAACTTAACGATCCAACCTCTTTTGCTCATGCGGTTGTGGCTTCGTTAGTTTTTTAAGAACCCGCCTCAAACCGTCTTTCTTCATGCGTGGTATTTTACGTGTTTCATTTCTAATCAAGCGCGATTTCAGTTCATCCCTCAATTTCGGTTCAGAAGCTATAACTTCAAAAGCTCGACTAAGTTCGAGATAGCTGTCCCGCTGTCTTTCTGCCAGCTTTCCAGCATGTTCAATCGATGTTCCAATCTCGCTATTTGCTGTCTCGTGGATGCGGATATTTCGTTTGAGGCTTTCGATAGCCCCTGTAACGCTTCGACAGATGCTTGGTATTCCTGCATCATGAGCTGATTGTTTTGAATAATGTCCTTCAGGATTGTTTTGCGTTCGTGTTGATACTGTTCCTGAATTTGTCTTATTGTGTTTAGGTAAAACTCGTTCTGTGTCTCGATCATAGCGAGCAAATGCTCGTTTGAAATCTGCTGATTCTTCGTCAATGACGTAATTTGTGAAGCTAATTGCTTCTCGATATGGCTCATATTCTATTTTCCCTTCGAGTAGAAAACTCATCCATTCTTGGATAAACCTCTTTTGTTGCTCGTGATACTGCTCTAGCGCTAACTTTGCATTTCGTTCAGCTAATGCTTTTCTTTCTTCAATTTGCTTAACCATCTCAAAACCTTTGAGGGATGGGTTGAACTCGGGCATGTGTGTAAAATTAACCTCAGGTTGCGGTATGTAAAAGGTTGGTGCTGCTGTCCAACGAGAGTTCGAAGGTAAATAATGCGCTTTGCTCACATTGAATTCAGGCTTACTTTTGTGTAATCCGTAACGTCTGTTGTTGTAATTAGCTCGTTTAATAATCGCTTTATCGAGTTGGTCTTTTAGCTCCTCCAGTCGACTTTGTTTGCTTTGTAATGGCTCACTGGACTGGGTTAAGGAGTCTCTAGAACGAAACTGCTCAGTAAACACAAAACCATGGAGACGCACGTTCTTTTTATCTTCAAAGTGCAAACGGACGAAGTTACTCGATTCACTAACATGGGTAACCCCGACTTTTTCTTTAAACTTATCGCTACTTAGTGCTTGTATAATGTCATTGCGATTGTTTACTCGATTGCTAGTAATCATGTCTTTAATCCAGACATTGATTGCTTTCTTTAGCTTGTGCCGCTTGTCAAAGCCGTTACCGTCTTGAGTAAGTCGTTTATGAAGAGAATCGAGAGGACTCACTAAATCATGTTTAAGATTTAAGTAATCCCGCAGTAGATTGAAGTCTTGTTCATGCCCAGGTGGAGCAGGGTTGAATGACAATCCTGTTGCAATGTGAATCCTAGGTATCAAGAAGTGGTTTTCAATATTAATTTGGTGCGTGTGACGCACCCAGTCGATTAGTCGCTCATCTTTAGGGAAACCAGCAAAGCACAACTCTTCAAACAATTCCCGCCACTCTGCTTCAATCTCTGGATTGGCTTGCAACTTCTCTGTATCTTCAAACGCATGAGCAATAACACCGCTGACGTATTTGTGTTTATGTGGGTTATGCTCAATTGCATATTCCACAGCTTTTCGGTTCCCGTTAATTGATTCTGGTGGTGGTTCTCTACGTTTTCCTTTTTGCTGCTGGAGAATGTAGTCGCATTCCCACTCGGTTTGTGTGTCGTTCGCTTCTCTCGCTGACTTACGCATTTGATAAGCATCACTGTAAATTTGCTTTTGTTCTTCAGTGAGGCTACATAAAGGACCATACAGGTAGTTAGTTGCAGCTTGTGGATCAGGTTGTCCAACACCACTGGTTCGAAAAAATGAAATTACTGCCATGCTTCCACCGATAACGGGTCTACTTTAGTTACACGGTAATAGTGATCCACATGTGGTTTCGCTAGAATATTCATGACACGTAAGTCATGCTGCTCAAAGGCTTTATTAAGTTGGTTCAGCTCAAGAAGTATTTGAATAGCTTCAGCACCAGACTTGTGGGTGTTACACCATCTAACAGTTTGATTGAGCAAAGAGTTAAAGCGTACTCGTTCATTAATAACACCAAGCATTTCCTTTCTTGTCTGCTCTGCGAATGGAACGATAATTCTAGTTTTATGCAGTGATTCAGAAGCAATCTGAGACACCGTTTTTCCTGCTTGCTCAGCTTTGTATTTCCAGATCTTTTTATCTAAGAGCGTACAGTTCATTTCTATACGAGTACTCTTTGCTTCACAATAATGATGATAAAGCGCATCAACTTCAGAGGAATTTAAACCAGTTTCTTTCTTCAAACGGTTTTTGCTGATTTTAATGTTGTGCTCAACACAGTTATCAAGTGATTTTTCGAACAATTCGGTAAGCTTTGGATCGTTAAGATAGTACTCTGCTATCTGCTTTTTCTTGTATTTTCTAGTCATATTTTGGTGCCTAATTCTTTAGGTCTGATTATTGTTTGGGGTAGTTAATTAAGGGGGTTGGGCGCAGCCCAAGCGTTCCTAAGCAGCAGCTTAGACTCCCAACCCGATGAAATTTTTCATACGGGGTTGGGGTAACCTTGCTCTTTTAGCTTTTACATCAATTTTCCACACCGTCGTCGACATGGAATTCTTCAGATAAGCTGGAATCTGCCTCACTCAAATCGCCGAAATACCAATCAGGATGAGTGGTCGTGAGACTTTCGATAAGTTTTGTGTTGTGTTCTTGTAGGCGTTCTTTATCGCGAGTTAATGAAGCGATATGCTCATCTAACATTTTCGCGCGAGTGCGTTCAACCACAAGCTCGTGGTTTACCAACAGTAACGTGTCGAGCTTTTGCTGTTGGTGGTCAATTCGAGACCGATAGTCAGAAGCAACTTGCTCTGATTGAGCAAGTTTATTTTCTAACTCATTGCACTTTTGACTCTGTGAATCAGTTTGCCGTATCTGCTTTTGCAATTCGTCAATGAACTCAACAAGCTCTTTGTTTTCTTTTTCTAATTCATCAATTTGCTTAAGAGATTCTTGGGTATGGGCGCTAACGAGCTGTTGAACCTCACCATCGAAAGCCTTCCAAACGATAGACATTTCGGCTTGAAGTGCAGAAGTCAGTCGCTGCTCAGAGTCAACAAACCACAGCGCTTTATTACGAACGATAGTAGTTGGTTTTGTCGCTTTCCTTAGTATTTTGAAAGCGATCGCTACTCGCCTAAAATCACCACCAACACGCTTTTGAAGCGCTTTTGCTGAAGTGGGTGCTGTGTTTGAATCGCTAAATGCTGAGGCATACTCATCAATGGTTTTACCTTTTTCGGTCGAGTACCCATTTTTTTCCAGTTCAGAGCTGAATCTTTCACGGAGCAATACAAGACTTTCTTCCTGACTGAGTAAGGCAGGAAGAGAGGAAGACAAAGTAGTATTCATAATTACTGTCCACCTTTCAGCGTATCGTCGATAATTTTGTAGATTTGCTCTCTGTGTTCATCATTCTTTGCAGCACGTGCCAATTCGAGTAAGTTTTGTATAAATGCTTTGTCATCACTGGCAATGGACTGCGCTGCTTGCTTAGTTTCAACAATGCCATTGGGTACGACAATGCTGTTTGAATCACCCGTTTTAAATAGTTCTGCTATTGTCCTATCTGCTTTGACTTGCTCTTTCTTCAAACTCACCTTATTACGTTTCGCATAATGCTTTTCTACAATGCTGACGTCTCGATGCCCGAGTAATTCCGCTATCCAAGCTACACTGACTCCACGATTAAAAGGTATCGACGCTCCCGTATGTCGCAATTGATTTGGGCCTCGATGTGCTACGCCTGCTTCTTTGAGAAACCCAGTAAAAAACTGTTTTGCGAATTGCTTGGGGTTTAACCACGGGTGACCAGTTTGCTCATTAAAAAAAACAAACCTGCGTTTTTCTCGTTTAACTGTGATGTTATCTCGTTGTACAACGTCAATAGTTATTGGAGCTTTATCACCCGTTAGTCGTTCGAGTTTGCGGAGTAATTGAGCGGCTTCTGCTGATAACTCAATTGTTCGTTCAGACTCTTCTGTTTTAGTTACTTTGTATTTGTTTAATGGTTTAGCTAAATCAACGTATAGTCGACACTTTTCAATCCCGTCCTCTGTATAAAACTCGATATTTTCCCAGCAAGTACAAATGAGTTCGCTGATACGTAATGCCGTTAGAATGGCAAAAGAAGCCATGTCTTTTGCCATCTCATTGTCGGTATCAGTCAACAGTAATTGACGTACTTCATCTTCAGTGAATGGGAATGGATCATCATTGACAACTTTCAGGTTTTTGATTTTTTCCATTAGGTCGTTTTTCTGCTGTTCGGAGGAACAAGCTTTAGCGCAGACGGCTCGTAAGATAGTGTAACAACCGTTAATGACCTTGCCTTTTTTGCCTTGTGTGAGAAGTGTGATTTTGAGTTCATCAATATCTTCGATTGTAAGTTCAGATAGTGGTTTATCACCTAAGTTTAGGATGATATGTCGACCGTGAGTCTTCATTCCGTTCAGTGTTGATTCAGCAACAACAAGCGCTTTAGTATTTAGCTCATGACAAACAGCTTGGGCGACTGAGCTTAGCGGGTAATCATCTTTGTTTAATGAAATGTCAGACTTGCGGGTGCCTTTACGACCTTTCTGAATTCGAGATTTAAGGCGAGGCGATTTTTGATTTTTTTCCGTAGGGTTCATTTTTCGACCTATAAAGTTACAGGCCATTAAAGGGGCAGCTCTTCTGTCGGAGCCTTATTATGTTTCTAATGGTCTTTTGGTTTATTTGCTTATTATCAAACCACAATGTCTATTTTCACACAATAGCCACACACTGTTAACTTTTGTGTAAGTTCATGTATAATAAAGAAAAATATACATATCTGAAATATTTTTCATAGTGTAACTTATTGATATTTATAAGTGTGAGTGCTAACTAACTCATCGCATTTTCTGCCCTTGCAAGATTACAATGTTTACCATTAAATGTAATAAATGTGATTTGAATCACACAAAAAAAGACATAGTGCAAATAACAACACTACGTCTTATGGGGTTCATAGAAGAATAAATATTAGGGTTACAGTGCTGAAGATACTAGCCTTAATAGCTTCGCTGCATTAAACGCTGATGTATCATTTTCATATACTTTAACGTGGTCGCCATACTGCATAAGTAACGTACCATTTTCACCCAGCAGCACCGAGGCGACACACTTTTGTTGAAGAGTTTGCTGCATTATATCTAAAGTAAGTTTTGGCGAACCGTCTTGGTTAGTCATCATTTTTCCCCTCAGCTAAAATCTAACAAGTCTAGTAACTCACGATTTGAGTTACATTTGTGAAAAATGGAAAACTCCTCCAGTTTGATAATCTTTCGCACTTTGCGCATTGGACTGGATTCGTTGAGATCATCTATAAGGCATACAGAATGTTGTGTACGATGCGAAAACTCGGTTGCATAGGTACGGACTTCTATATCAACGCTATCTGTATGCGAGAAAAGATGCAGTACCGAGTCAGTTAAGTTCATTTTAAAGCCTGTGTACCTACCAAAACGCGAAATCAAAATAAAGATCATGATGTCAAATACATCTGTCGGGATACCAACAGTAGTTCCACACTTAAATCTGAAGCTATTTAACTGCTTGGAGCCGAGTTGGATTTGTAGATTATCCACAAGATAAGCACCGTTCATAAAATCGCGACGAATTTCGTCTGAGAAATATTGATACACCAAATATGGTAAGCAAAGAGGTTCATCTTCAGTCAGCTTATTGATTTTTAACCAGTCGCGATAAGTATATTCCTCTAGACTGAGAAGGTTCTTAAAGCTACTCACGCTGCCAATCGTAAGCTGAACCTTTTGTACACCGTACTTTGATTCAAAGTCGTGTTGGTTCAAATAAGGATGGATCTGTAGCAGAGATATCGCTGTATCAATAAGGTGAATCTGCTCCATCGCAACCCCCATTGCTAGAAAGCGAGATAGATCGAGTTGATCGCGGTATGAAGCTCCCTCTTCGAGTGCTAGAACAATAGCTTTTCGTAGCGATTGACTGAGTTCTTGCATAATTACCCCTCTAGATCCATTTGGAACGTGCTAACGATTTCAAGCAATTTCTCTAATTTATGTTTCTTCCCATACCGACCGAAGGTCATATTCGGGTTGGTATGACCAACAACCTCGGCAACGCTATGTTCTGCTACATCTTGCTCTTTAAGTTCATCGATAAATGTGTGTCGCAATCCATACGCTGTTGGACGCTTGCCCGCAGGCATACCTAGCTTGGTTTGAAGCTTTCCAAACTGGGTGCGATATGTTTTTGTCCAATCTTTATCCTTTCCAAGCGGAGGATAATTGAATAAAGGGACATTACCTTTATGAAGGCGACTTTTATAGAAAAGTACGAAGTCTTCATGGATAGCGGGATGTAGTGGAACAGAACGAACAGCATGCTCGTTTTTTAAGTGTTGATCTTTTGACTGATCCGTTATTTTAATGTGCGGAATTTTTGTGTTAAGAACGATATCTTGTATATAGAGCTGGCATGCTTCTCCCGTTCGCAGTCCATGAAAGAGCTGTAGCTTGCTTATCCATTGAAAATCTAATGATGCTTGAACGAATTCAGGGCTTTGAATTAGTTGAGAGAGTTCTTCATCAGTCCAACGATCACGTTGTTCACTAACGTGTTTTTGGCTTTTGAACTTCGGATTGAGATCTTCCGTTGGGTTTTCTAGAATATACTTCTTTGATTTCAGCCATTTGAAAAACTGTTTTACAGCCGAAAAGTAATCTTTATTAGTTTTTGATGACCGTGATTCCGAATAGAGTAGATCAATATAGCCTTCTAAGTCAGAAATACAGACTGTATTGCGATTCACATTTTGTGTTTCAAGAAAGTTGATACAGTGAGAAATACGTTGATTGAGCTGATGAACTGTTAGTTGACGCACATTGCGCTTCTTTTTACTTTCTAGAAATCGCTCAAGCAATTTCGAAAAAGGAATCACTTTAGTCGGAACGCTTTTAATCTCAGGATCAGTTTCTTCAAGATTTGTTAAGTCAACTTCACTTGGTAAGTCAGTATATATGTCATTTTGGAAGTGCTCCATAAGCTCTGGCGGCGCTTCAAATATCTTTGAATAAGATTGACCAGCAGTCGACGTAAATGAGAAACGTAGAGCTTCAATTCTCTTATCAAGCGTTGCTTTAAACACTGAAAAAAGAGGAGGTTGATTATGGTCGATCAGACTCAGGGCTCCTTTAATACAAGAAGCTGTTTTAAAATTGCGCTCTATTGCATCTGAGCGCTCTTTAGTTAAAAGACTAACTTTGATATCGAAAGGATAACCAAACTCACGTAGTAGTTTAGGGATGCAAATGCGGGTTTGATATACGCCGTTGGGCGCTTTTTGTAAGTACATTGTCTCACCTCATTGTCATGAAAGTGATTTGCAGTACTGTAGATACGAAAAAGCCCTTGAAAATCAAGGGCTTAATGCGTAAGAAAAATGGCGGAGAGATAGGGATTTGAACCCTAGATACGCTATTAACGTATGCCGGTTTTCAAGACCGGTGCTTTCAACCACTCAGCCATCTCTCCGTTGTGGGCGGTATAATAAGGAGCATAGTCCAACTTGTAAAGTGCTGAATTATAATAGAAGTACTGTTTGCTTGTTTTATGATCACTGATGTGATGTTGGACAGTTTGAAAACGGAGTGAAAAAGGGACAAAAAGTACCAATTTGTAGAGTTTTTACTTTATATTGGCGCACGTCAATAAAATGGTGTTTTATTGTTATCTTGCTGATATATAAGACATAACATGCTTTTAGGGTACATGTGTTCGCCCGAAAGTATTTGCAAGACTTTGTGAACTAATTCAAAATTAACTGGTATAGCCAGTTGTGCTTAGAATTCTTAAGGGTGTTTATGAAGGTCACAAATCTATTTAAAGACAAAGTTGATGCGATTTCTGCTCATCAATCCGAGTTTATGAATTGGATGTCTCCAACGTTACGCGATTATTGGAGTGACTTTTTGGGGAAAGCTCAAAATAGCTTTCTTTTCTCAAAAGTTCGTGATCACCAGCAGCCAGCCGTCAACGAAGAAGTTGCACCTCAACCTGCACCGATCGTAATGGCACCTGAGGCTCAAAAGCTTTATGACGAGTTAAGTGAAAAAATTGGCGAAGTTATTCACACTGGTGATTGGGTTCATGTGTCTCAAGAACGTATTAACCAATTTGGTGCGGTAACGGAAGACATGCAATGGATTCATACTGATCCAGAGCGTGCTTCAACTGAATCTCCATTTAAGACAACTATCGCTCATGGCTTTTTAACATTAGCATTGCTGCCTAAACTGACGGATTCAGTCGATCCAGAAAAGCCAATGTTCCCAACAGCTAAAATGGTAGTTAATTTGGGTTTAAACCAAGTTCGTTTCCCTTACCCTGTCAAAGCAGGCAATAATGTTCGTGCAGTCAGCACGTTAACAAAAGTAACGCCAATCAAAAAAGGTTTGGAGATTGAGCGCGAAATTAAAGTGGAAATTGAAGGTATTCGTCGACCTGGTGCGGTTGTGGTCTCTGTAATTCAACTGCATTTCTAATTCCGAAACCGGAGAGAACACTACATAGGAAAAGAGAGCATCAAGGTGCTCTCTTTTTTATTTTTACTGATTAAAGTTTTTTACTGGCGTATAACCGTAATCTGCAATCGCTTTTTGTCCCTGCTCTGAACGAAGGAAAGCGATAAAACCTTTACCTGCATCGCTAATCTTATCTACTTTGTATAGCACTAGGAATGGTCGCGCCAACTTGTACTTATGATTGCTAATGTTTGTCGACGTTGGGTCAATACCATCTAACTGAATCGCCTTGATCGAGCGATCTACTGACCCTACAGAGATAAAACCAATGGCGCGAGTGTTATGGTTAACAATGGTTTTTACCATGCTGTTGCTGTTTACAACCAAGTTGTTTGGGCTGATATCCGAGACAAGGCGATCATTAACGATTTTGGTCAGTCCCAGCAAGCTTTCGAAGCTGTAACGTGAACCTGAAGACGCTTCTCTAGTAACCACCGCGATAGGCTGATCTGTGCCCCCGACCTCTTTCCAATTCTTAATCTTACCTTTGTAAATATCAAACAGCTGTTGCTGAGAAAGGTTTTCTACAGAGTTGGTACGGTTTACAACAACAGCGAGGCCATCATAAGCGATAGGGTATACATTGAGATCTTCACCTTTTTCGCTTTCAGTCAGATAGCGAGAGCTCATGCCTATTTCGGCTACTCCTTTATTGACCATGGTGATACCAGCACTCGAACCAATGCCCTGAACAGCAACGTAATCGTCTGGGTGTGTTTTGTTGTATTCCTCAGCAAGTACATCCATCACACGAGCAACCGAAGTTGAACCCGAGATGTTGATTTCTTTTGCAATGGTAGGGAGGGAGACTGCTATGGCCAATAACGTCGCCACAGTAAAACGTAACATATTAAACTCCATATACGGGATAAAGCAGAGTTTATGATATTGCGGTCAGGTTACACTTTTGTGAACTGTTAGCGCTAAACAGGGGAATTGTTTCTAGTCAAGAGGTGATGGAGCTAGCGTTTCCAAGTGGATTGAGATGATAATCTGGGCAAATGATAATATAGCTATCTTATACTTGAGTTAGGTAGATAACTACCATCGGTGATGATGTAAAGGCTATATACTAGGATCGACAGCTCTAACTATCATCCATCGGGAGAACGTTGATGTCAGTGTCCCAAATGGCGACAAGTCGTTTATACAAATCAGTTCAATCGCTCTGCTCTGCGCGTAATGCTAACTTGCCTGTCGAACAGGGCAAGTGCCTCTATGAGCTAGTAGAAAATGGCGTTGAGCTTCATCGGGCGCATTTTCTCCTCGACTCCCAGCATAGCGAGTATACTTCTCCCGTCGCGAAGATCATGTTTGATGAGGACAACCAACTTTGGTATTTCTATGTTCCCACATATCACAACGAGCTGTTAAGGTGGGTGCCTTATAAGCCACTTCCATTTAGCCGAATGCTTGAGGACTTACTCAACGAGTTGGAGCGCGATCCTCAAGCGTGTTTTTGGGAATAGGGTGAGCCCAACGGATGCGAATGCCGACATGATTTATACTTTAGGCCTAACAACTTGGTTTCTAAAGTCTTTGGGGGTCATGTTGTAAACGGATTTAAATGCTGTACTGAAATGCGCTGCACTTTTAAAACCAGACTCAAACGCTATTTCTGTTATTGATTTTTCTGACTTGCGCAGTTGGGTTGCTGCGAAGTTTATCCGTTTCACCTTTAATATCTGAGAAAACGAAAGATCATCTGCGGCGAGGCGACGTTTTAAGGTTGCGATGGACATGCTCATATGAGCCGCTAAGCCTTCTAGCGTGATGTCTTTTTCAATATTACCCTCAATGTACTTAATGGCTTTTTGAGAGTCGCTCAGGCTACTTGCATCATCTATGATAGATAGGATGTTTGGCTCTACCTCAACCATCAACGACAGCAATGCCATTGCGATATGGCTTTGTGTGTAGTCTGGAGCATTGCGACTCGCTAACTTAACCAACATGTCCTTCAATTGTGCTACTTCGCTACTGGATTGCGTTGAAAAAGGATAGAAGCGCCTTTCTTCCGTTTTGGAACGTAGCATCGGGTGCGCTTTCTTAAAGTCACAGAATATATTTGGATTGAAGACTAAAGCCAGTGCTTTAAAGCCTCCGTCACTAGAGACGGCTTCTGCATTGCTCAGATCTGCGGAGTTATAGAGTGTGAAATCTCCGGCTTTAAGTTCAAATTGCTCACCATTAGGTTGATGAACTAATAGGGCACCTTCTTCAACAATATATAACCCATTATGTGTTGCAGTGTAACGCTCACTTTTGCGCGCAGTGAAGTGATTAAAGCGAATGATCTCAATGTTCGGCATACTCGTTCTTATCGTTTTACTGACCCGTCCTGATATGGGTTGACACTTTTTAACTAAAACGCTCGATGTACTTCATCGGGCGTTTTGTATTTTAAAG
>NZ_JAWOUY010000010.1:0-188722 GCF_033339635.1 Vibrio sp. 2092
GAGTGGCCAAAGGGAGCAGACTGTAAATCTGCCGGCACTGCCTTCGATGGTTCGAATCCGTCCCCCTCCACCATATTGAAGAAGCCAGCTCATTGAGCTGGCTTTTTTCGTTTCAGGATCTTGATAGCATAGTCCTACTACAACGAACCCTTTCACTCCTAACCGAAACTCTTCTCGATTGAATACCTATCACGGTAAATAAGTGATCAGAAATAGCGTAGGGAAAATGCTTGAGAACAAGGCGCAATTTTTCGATAAGTAGTTATTCTACAATCAAAAATTGCAACGCAGTTATCGAGTATTTTAACAAGCTAGAATGACCAGTTATTTACTACGATTGGTATAACCTATACTCAATCTCACTAAAGCAACCAACCCCATGTGAAACTCCACAAACAAAAGGCTGAGGAGCAGATCTTTACCCTACAAACAATGTACTAGCTATTTTGATTTTGTTAGTTCGTATGGCCTTAATATGAATGTTCAATATAAATAGGAAAACACTTGAGGACTTACTAGAAAAAGTGGGCTCGCAAAATTACCAAACGGACTCAATTAGTGATGTTTGCATAAAAACACGTACAAGAAATATAAATGATAGATACAAAAAATCCCGCAGGGGATGCGGGATTTTTACTAGTGACTAAATTGGTTTAAAGGTGACTAGCCTTGAATACCAACGATTAACCATGGCGCATTAGGCGCAGTCAAGTCACGCTCTAGGTGCCAGATATCTTCGATTTCTTCTTCAACACCTTCTACTGTGTCACGGTAACGACCGCTAAACTGCAGACTAAGCTGTGCTTTATTTGCATCGTAATCAGCACGGACGATCTCCGCATCAACGTACATTACGTCAGTATGCTGCTCACCGTCGAGCTTCGCGCGCTCTGCTTTTAGGTCTTCAAACAAGCTTGGAGAAACATATTCTTCAATAGTTTCTAGCTGGTTGTGATTCCACGCACCTTGCAGGATTCGATAGTGTTCACGAGAACCATTAATGAACGCTGCTTGGTCAAAACCCGGTGGGTAGTTATGTGGTACGTCTGTTTGAGCGCCAAAACCACCAAAGCCACCATTATTTGTGTTTGGTTGTTGCTCAAAGTTTTGCATGTTTGGTTGCTCAAACTTAGATGCGTTGCCACCAAATGCAGGCTGTTGACGATGCTGGTTCATACTGCCCTGCTTCGCACCTAGCATACCGCGCATTAGTTTAAAGATGACAAAGGCAATCAAACCAATAATTAGGATATCCATAAACTGGATACCTTCAAAAGCACCGCCAAAGAATGCAGCAAGTAGACCACCAGCAAGAAGTCCGCCTAGCAGCCCCCCCATAAGGCCTTTCTTACTTGAAGACTTTGTCGTCTGATCTTTGCCGACCGTATTGGTGTTTTGTTGCTGTTGTTTCGGTGCTGGTGCAGTTTTGTAGCTCTTACCGAAAGACTTACTGCCACCAAACTTCTTCGCTTCCGCGATAGGCGTTACAGCAACAGTAAACATCAATAAAGCAACAATAGAAAATAAACGTTTCATCGTTATCCTTAAAGTTAGCTATCTAAGATAGTGCCCCATTTTCAAGACGAAACAATCGTTGTTTCAAACAGTAGCACGCCAAAGATGATTTTTAAGTCATCATACTCTGTATACCGATTGATGAAAATAGCTTATAGAAGCTGACATGTATCAGAATATTGCCAAAAATGCAGACTGCTCACACTGCTTGCAATTCAGCTGAAGGCGCTTGATCAATGTAAAAAAAGTATGGAATAAGTTCACTAATACTCCAGATTGTTTTACTTGAATTAGAATCAGTGACACAGCTCAGAATCCTACACCTTGAGGGCACTTGGACACATTGCCTTGTTGACGGTTAATAGGTAGCTGACTATCATATTGAACGATGTTCAATAAAGTAGTTTGAGAGTATGGCGCGCAGAAACGATCACACCCGAGAAGAGTTAGTGAATTTGACGTTAACAACGGTCAAAAACTTTTTAGATGAGAATTCTTACCACGAACTCAGTCTTCGTAAAATCGCTAACATGATTGGTTACGTGCCAAGCACATTGGTAAATGTTTTTGGTAATTATAATTTGTTGTTGCTTCATGTTGTCGCTCAAACTTTAGATGAGTTATCTCAAGAAGCACGCAAAGCGACTAATGACAGCAAAGACTCCCATCAAGCGCTTTTTGAACTCGCTTATTGCTACCACGATTTTGCTCAAAAACACCCATACCGTTGGCAGTTAGTGTTCGAACACAACATGAATGGAGCAGAACTTCCGGAATGGCATGCCAAACGTATCGATGGTATGACGGGAATGCTAGAGTCACTATTGGCTCAAATCGCACCACATCGTACTGAATCCGAAGTGATTCAAGCGAGTCGAGTCCTTTGGTCTGGCGTACATGGCATTACTTTACTCAGTGTTGATGATAAGTTTTTCTCTAGTGAACCGATTGATGGCAAAGAATTGATCAGTAATCTTCTTTCTAACTACCTCACGAACTGGTAACAAAGGATTATCCATGTCATCCGACAGACAGCCGTCCTTACTTACGCAGAGAAAGTTCCTGCCCTATTTCATTACTCAGTTTTTTGGCGCTTTCAACGACAATATTTTTAAAAACGTTTTGCTGTTGTTTGTCGCATTCGCTGGCTCCAGTGC
This sequence comes from Vibrio sp. 2092, assembly GCF_033339635.1. Classification (NCBI taxonomy): domain Bacteria; kingdom Pseudomonadati; phylum Pseudomonadota; class Gammaproteobacteria; order Vibrionales; family Vibrionaceae; genus Vibrio; species Vibrio sp. 2092. The sequence continues at coordinate 2,673 of NZ_JAWOUY010000010.1, forward strand.
ACTACCTATTTCGAGCAATTTGTTCATCAACCTTGCGGCAGGCTTGTTCATTCTACCGTTCTTTCTGTTCTCTGCTTCCGCTGGCGTATTAGCCGACAAATATGAAAAGTCATGGTTTATTCGTAAGGTCAAACTATTTGAAATAGCCATCATGCTGTTAGGTGCCATCGGATTCATAACCGAAAGTTATGGTGTGCTTTTATTGCTACTGTTTTTAATGGGCACACAGTCAGCATTTTTTGGCCCAGTTAAATATGCCCTTTTGCCTCAAAAGTTAAATGCTAAAGAGTTAGTGCCCGGCAACGCTCTTGTTGAAGCTGGTACCTTTATCGCCATCCTTATTGGCACCTTAGGCGCTGGGATTATAGCCTCTGCAGACAACGCAAAATACCTCGCCGCATTTTGTGTCGTGATCTTCGCATTGTTAGGCTACTTGTCGAGCCGCTCAATCCCCTTTGCTGCAGCCAGCGCGCCCAATCTCTCTTTTCGTTGGCAACCATACAAGCAAACCAAACACACGCTCTCTATCGCCAAATCCGATCGAGTTGTTTTTCAATGCATAATGGCAATAAGCTGGTTTTGGTTTTTAGGCGCCGCATATCTAACACAATTTCCGAATTTCACTAAGATTTACCTAAATGGCACCGAGAGTGCGGTGTCTTTCTTGCTCGCTCTATTTTCTATTGGTATCGCGCTAGGGTCGCTACTTTGCAATTGGATCTCAAACCATCGTATCGAAGTCGGTATTGTGCCAATTGGTGCCTTTGGCATTACGGTATTTGGGTACCTAATGGCCACTTCCATTCCCAATGATCTACCTACTTTCCATAACTTTGTAGACTTCTTTAGATATGAGCCTTTTTGGCCATTATTTTTCTACCTATTGATGATTGGCGCTTCGGGCGGTTTGTTTATCGTGCCTCTTTACGCATTAATGCAGCATCGAGCAAAGGAAACCGAACGTGCTCAAGTCATCGCAGGGCTCAACATCTTTAACTCTCTGTTTATGGTCGGCAGCGCTGTCTTGGGTATTGTGTGCCTAAGTGTAATCAAGATGACAATTCCTCAGCTGTTTGCATTGTTAGCCATTTTAAATTTCTTAGTTGCCGCTTACATCTTTTTGCAAATTCCTATTTTTGTAGTTCGCTTTGTCATGTGGATGCTTACGCACACCATCTATCGAGTTAAGCATAAGAATCTACACAACCTACCCGAGCATGGTGGGGCATTAATTGTATGTAATCATGTAAGCTACATGGATGCATTGCTACTTAGTGCCGTATGCCCAAGGTTGATTCGTTTTGTGATGGAGGAAGATTACGCCAACCTACCTCCATTAAGGCGCTTTTTACGTCGAACTGGGGTAATTCCAATTTCAGCGAGTAACAGAAGCTCTATCAGACGTGCATTTAACGATGTGGAAGCTGCGCTAAGCGAAGGTCATATCGTCTGTATTTTCCCTGAAGGAAGATTAACTTCAGATGGTGAAATGAATGAATTCATGCGAGGTATTGATATCATTCTACGTCGTAGCCCAGTACCCGTCATACCTGTTGCACTTAAAGGCTTATGGGGAAGCTATTTCAGCCGCGCAAAAGGTCGCGCATGCTGTGGCTTACCGACTCGATTTTGGTCAAAGCTAGAAATAGAGGCAGGACAACCGGTGCCACCAAATGAAGCAACGGCAAAAACAATGTTCGATAAAGTGCATCAACTTAGAGGCGACTGGCGATAAATACACTTGAACACATGTTTAGGATAACTGAACATGTGTTCAAATCATTAAGACAAACTGACCACACCCAGTGCGATATACTCTCCCTTTCATTCACAACAGCGAATAAAAACCTTGAATAGAAACTACCTCCTGTTTGGATTGGCGTTACTTTTTTGTCTAACCCCTCTTGCCTCCTCTCCCATTGCTCTAGTTATCGGTTTTCTACTCGCAAGTTTTGGTTTTGTGCCTTCCGAGCTGCCCATCGCTTCTTTTACTAAAAAGCTGCTGTCTTACTCGATTATTGGCTTAGGCTTTGGCATCAACTTTGAGCAAGCACTTGCAGTCACATCGGATGGTATCGGCCTGATCATCGCCACTATTACAGGCACACTGATCATGGGCACTCTCATTGCTAGGGTACTTAAATTGGAGCGAGTAACCGCTTACTTAATCTCATCAGGTACTGCAATTTGTGGTGGTAGCGCAATTGCTGCTGTGGCACCGGCGATTAAAGCGAAAGACGAGCAGATTGGATTAGCACTGGCAACGGTATTTGTCCTGAACTCCATTGCACTCTTTGTGTTTCCTGTGATTGGACATGCTTTAGGGCTCGATCAACACACATTTGGCACATGGGCTGCGATTGCCATTCATGACACATCTTCTGTTGTCGGGGCTGCCTCGGCCTATGGGGAAGAAGCGCTAACTACGGCAACAACATTGAAACTCGCGCGCGCTTTATGGATCATTCCTGTTGCTTTGATCAGTGCCGTCATCTTTTCAAGAGGCCAAAAAGAGAATGGAAAGAAAAAACTAGCTATCCCTTATTTCATTTTTTGGTACTGTGCAGCTATCGCGTTTAGCGACTTCTTTCCTCAATTTGAAATGGTCTATCACGGCATTTTCATTGGAGCAAAGCAAGCGTTGGTTGTATGTCTGTTCTTGATAGGTTGTAGCATTTCAATTTCAAAACTAAAGTCTGCTGGAGCTAAGCCACTGTTGTTTGGTATGACTCTGTGGGTGTTAATTTCGACCACTTCTCTAAGTTGGTTACTGTTTTAGATATTGGTGGTCTGCTTATCGCGTTGAGGGGACGGCATTTCCCGTTTGCTATTTTTGTATATAACGACCAACGCAATAGCGATCAAAAATGCCGTTAGCTCTGCAAGAGAGCGGGCTAGCCCTTCACTACTTATCGCGATGCCAATTTGTAGTGCTACTGCCGCAATTAAAACTAGCTTTGCCATCCTGAACCTTATGCATTTTCTCTCCACGAAGAAGCATAATTATGATTCAGAGTTATAAGGATACGAAATTCTCTTTATGACTAATACATAGCAAAATTGACTAATGCTGAAGTGATGACAGCAGCCACTCTTTCACGGCCTTACGTGAAATTTTGATCCCGCCTTTTAGTAGAGTTTGTGGCATTACATGGTATTCCACTGGCCATTTAAACTTCTCTAACTTTGATTGCAAGTGCTGGTCATACTCCGACTTGCTGCGCAATCCATTGGTCTGAATCACAGCTACTGGTCTATGACCAAACTCCGCGTCTTCGACTGGAACCACTATACTCTGCACTACACCATCAATTTGGTTCAAAGCGGCTTCAATCTCTTCACAATGGATATTCTCACCACCAGAGATAAACTGATTGTCGGCACGGCCGATTATCTTTAATTCATCACCTTGCCACTCGCCAAGATCTTTGCTGTCAAACCAGCCTTTCTCATCCAGAAATGGGGTAACATGTCCTTGATGGAAATACCCTGCCGCTAATGTCTTACCGCCAACAAAAATGCGTTGGTCAACTAATTTTATCTTACGGTGCTTCAATACATGTCCAGCATTACTGGTGCTGTCAATTCTCTTTGCGGTAACGGTAGAGGCCGCCTCCGTCATCCCATAACCTAACCATGTCTCAATGCCTTGCCCTGTTGCTCGTAGTGCCAACTCGTGATCAACGTGGCTGCCGCCCAGTAGCACATGTGTCAATGACAAATGTGCATCATCATCCAATAACCGTTTGAGCTGAGTCGCAACCAAAGAAGCGTGTGATACGCCCTGAACATCATCAACAAGTTTCCCTGAACCGACTTTTAGTGTTGCTCCGACATATAGCCAACGATAGACAATCGCTAATCCAGAGACGTGATACAGCGGAAGCGATAACAGCCAAGCATCTTGCTGAGTGAAAATGAACTCCTGCAACAAGCCCTCTGCAGACGCAAGATGCTGTCGATGTGTATGAACCACAGCTTTAGGCTCCCCTGTAGAGCCAGAAGTAAATACTACTGAAGCGAGCCGGTCATGATGATAGCTATCTTCAGTCAACGAATCACTCTCTTGCTGTGATACTACAGGCGGTGAAAGCAATGTTGCCTTGAGTTTTTGTATATCATGTTCAGAAAAGGTCGAAGCGCACTCCTGAGAAAACCAGATAAACCGAGTTTGATCAGGCCTGTAAAGTGTAGCAAGCTTACCCTGCAACTTATCTAGTGGTTGTTCCATGGTCAGCGCAGCGAGCGCACCCAACTGTTTGGAGGCAAGATAAAACAACAGTGTTTCTACTTGGTTCTTGCCAACCAAAGTCAGCACATCCCCCCGAGTTACACCCAAGTCATTCAAATAGTGAGTGTATTGGTCAATACGCTTCGAGAGTTGTTGCCAGTTTAATACTTCTGTTGATGTCTTGAGTGCAATAGAAAAAGGGCTCGTTTGAGCCCAATATTTCCATGGTGCCTTCGCAATATTGTCTACGCAGAATGCCACACAATCTCCTGGTCTTTTAGAGGAAGAACGGGAAGTTCACACTTAGGCCAGCCCTGCTCTAGCTGAGCTTTGAATAAGCCAATCGTATCCAAACCTGGAACTTCATCAGGCAGCTGCCATTGGGCAAAGCGCGCTAATTGAGTTAAACCGAGACTGGATTCAATGCTCGAGCTAATCACTGCTTTCATCCCTAGTGACTTCGCTTTCTTTATCAGTGTAATACAAAAATCCACTGAACCAATGAGTGTGGGTTTGATGATGATCGTTTTCACACCAGTTAGATCTTCAAGACGGAAATCTTCACGACGAACCGCATCTTGCAATGTTTCATCCCAAGCGATAGCAATACCAGTATTAATCGCAAAAGAGAGACTATCGCCAGGAGAGCGGCACGGCTCTTCCAAAAAGGTAATGCGCTGACGCAAAGACGGAGTAATGTATTTAGCAAACTGCTGCGCTTTTTCTGGTGTCCAACCGCGGTTTGCATCAAGTCGAAGCGTTAATTGAGGGATTGATTCAAGAAAAAGGTTCACAAGCATGCCATCGCGAATTGGCTCATAAAGTCCAACTTTCACCTTAGCGACTTTCTCACCTTCCATTTCGTTCAGCTTTGGAATGAGCTCATCTGGGTCGCCAGTGCATAGTGGCGCTGTTTGGTATTTACCTTGTTGTGGTAAGCCACCAGCTAATTCAAGCTGTGCCATCGATAAACCAAACGCAACCGACGGGTACATATTGGCATAATCCACATCCAACTCTGCAACCCAACGCTCCGCCTGTTCTTGTAGCTGAACACCCGCATCTTCGGCGCTCTCTAAGCTAAAACCAGGAAGAGGAGCGACTTCTCCAAGCCCTGTTTTACCATCTTCGGAAAGCGCAACAACATAACCAACACGTTCGGTTAGCTTGTTGTCACGTAGGATGACACCACTATCCATGGGCAAGCTATAACGATAAATTTTCGCTTCACGCATAATTCAAGTCCTATGTAATGCCGTATATTTGAGCGTTCTGACGAGCAATCCCACCAGCCTCCCAGAGGGCGAGGCGCTCAGGAAAAAAGGAACAGAGGAGCTAACACGCTCCTCATTTAGACGGATTATGGGTTGCGAGGGAATTTATCGAAGTCTGGGCGACGCTTCTCGTTAAAGGCATTACGACCTTCTTGGCCTTCATCTGTCATGTAGAACATCATCGTTGCGTTACCCGCTAACTCTTGCAGACCCGCTTGACCATCACAATCTGCGTTTAATGCAGCTTTCAGGCAGCGCAATGCCATTGGGCTGTGCTGTAGTACTTCACGACACCAACGAACGGTTTCTTTCTCTAGATCCGCCAGTGGTACAACTGTGTTTACTAGGCCCATGTCTACCGCTTCTTGAGCATTGTAGAAACGACATAGGAACCAAATTTCGCGAGCTTTCTTTTGGCCTACGATGCGAGCCATGTAAGATGCCCCCCAACCACCATCAAATGAACCCACTTTAGGGCCTGTTTGACCAAATTGAGCGTTGTCAGCTGCAATCGTTAGGTCACACATCATGTGCAGAACATGACCACCGCCCACAGCCCAACCAGCTACAGATGCGATCACTGGTTTTGGACAAGTACGAATATCACGTTGGAAGTCCAATACGTTTAGGTGGTGCGTACCTTGGTCGTCTTTGTAGCCGCCGTAGTCGCCGCGGATCTTCTGGTCGCCGCCAGAACAGAATGCGTCTTCACCTAGACCTGTTAGAATGATCACGCCAACACCAGAGTCGTAACGCGCATCTGCCAACGCATCAATCATCTCTTTTACCGTTTGAGGACGAAACGCGTTACGCACTTGAGGACGTGCAATAGTGATTTTCGCGATACCATCTTCAGACTTATGGTAATGAATGTCCTCGTATTTCTCGCCGCAATCTTTCCATTGAACCGGAGCGTAAAGTTCTTCTTCAGAAATGCCTACTGTTTTAGCCATGGTGATTCCCATTGTTCTCGTTACTCTCACCAAAGTGAGACTGAATTATTTGCTTGGTATGTATCGCAAACTGTTTGGGCTGCTCTTGATGGACGTTATGACCAGCGCCTTCAACTTGTCGATACGCCAACCCGCTACGTTGTGCCAGTTGGCTAAATTTTTGGTCTTTCTCACCACACAAGTAATACACTGGTATATTCTGCTTTTGCAGTGAGGGCAACAAATATGCCTGTTTGGCTAACGATGTCGCCATCAACATACTCGCCACCGCTGAGCCAAGATTATCACTTCGCTTCGCAATGAATGTTTGTCTTTGCTCATGGTTTAGTGAAGAAAACACCGCTTGTTGGTACCAATCGTTCAAAACACGTTCAAGTGGTTCAGTTTTGAAACGCATTGCCCAGCGAGCATCATTCTCTAATCTCACCTGTTTCTCTGACTCAGTTTGAAGCCCGAAGTTTCCCCCTTCAACAATCGCGCCCGCAATATTGAGATCTGGAAAACATTGATGGGCAATACCATGCATCGCAATGCGGCCGCCCATAGAGTAACCAATCAAAATAAGTGGTTGTTGTGAGGGAAATAATAAAGATAGTGTGGAACCAAGAAGTTTGCAGCAATCATTCAGATCGCTGCAAGAAATAGATTGGCTATGCCCATGACCAGGGAGGTCAACCGTAACACGTTCATACTCGGGTAACGCGTTGATACACGATTGCCAATCTTCACCGCTACCAAGCAAACCATGCAAAAACACCAGAGTAGGCAAAGTAATACTTTGGTGCTTTTCCGTTGCTGGGAAGCGTTTAGAATAGAGCATGCAAATTCTTGTTGAAGGATTTTAGTTGCTCTACCGCTTGGTTCGATGGCGTTTGAACTTCAACCACTAACGCCCCTTCGCCGCTAGCAAAATGCTCAGAGACTATAGATTGATACTCAGCCAGCGTGTTCGGTTTGCAATACTGTAAACCAAACTGTTTCGCTGCATGTTCAAATTCATAACCATGAGGCATTTGATAGAACGACTCGCGATGCTCTTGCGGTACAGGCAGTAAGTCAAAAATCGCCCCACCATCGTTGTTAGTAATCACCAACACCGAAGGCAACTTGTTGTGCGTAAACAGTGCCAATGAGTTCAGCCCATATAAGGCAGAAGTATCGCCAATAAACATTAACATCGGGTTCTGGCGCGCGCGTTGTACCCCGCTTGCTGTGGCAAACAGCCCATCAATGCCAGACGCACCACGGTTAGTGAAAACCTCTGTGTTATCAAGCTTGCCGAACATGTCGATCAATCGGACAAACAGACTGTTGCCAACAAACAGATCCACACCCTGAGCACGCTCAGCCACATCAATCGCTAACGCAATCTCACTCAGCTCACTCTTAGGGTCAGAAGCAAACAAGCCTTTCGCGTGTTGCGTGACCTGTTTGATGTCCGCGGCAAGTTCATTTGCCCAACCAGCATGTTCTGATGAAAACTCCGTCGTACGTTCAACCCATGAGCTTGGCTGCTCCGCCCAGTGCCATTGTGGTAAGTGACTTTGGTTATCTCGCTCTAATCGAGGCGATACGTACCAATATTGAATGTCACCACCTTGCTGATTACGTGCTACGTGTTTTTCTAACCAGTGATTAAAACGTTTAGAAATGATTCGACTACCGAACTGCACGATTAAGTCACAGCCATCCAGTAGGCTAGCCAATTTCGAATTCTGCAACCATAAATCAAAATGCGCCCAATCCGAACTGACACCACTTTGTGGATCAGCAAGGACTGGCCAGCCCATTTGCTCTGCAAACGCTCGTGCAGCTTGAGCCTGAACCAGTGGCAAACTACCAATGACCACCACACCTTTGTTATCCCCACAGCTTGGAATTGCACTGCTGGTTTTCGGGTTAAAGCGCTGGCAATACGTCACCTTGCTATCTCGCCAGCCAGCAACGGTATCAAGGTAATCCTGATAGGTACTCTTTTCTGTATTGGAGTACAAAGGCTCTGGAAATGCACAATTAATATGAACAGCACTACCCTGCAATTGCTGAGTAAACATCACTTCGTCAACAGAGGTCAGCAACCAGTTAAGCGACGTTGCTAAATTTGGGCTTGGTAAATTCAAACTGGCCGAAACATGATGTGAAAAAATACCCAATTGATTTATCGCTTGGTTTGCACCACAGCCGACAAGTTCTACTGGACGATCTGCTGTCAGCAGCACCAGTTTTTCACCAGTAAGTTTGGCTTCGGCAACCGACGGTAATAGGTTCGCCACTGCCGTACCAGAGGTAACGATAATTGCCACTGGCTCCTGAGTAGCTTTCGCTAAACCAAGAGCCATAAAGCCCAGTCCACGCTCATCAAAATGAGTATGAATGGAAAAGTCGGACTGTTCTGCCGCTTCTAAAGTTAAAGGAGTAGAACGAGATCCGGGAGCGATACAAACATGCTTAACGCCAAATCGCTGAAGCTCAATCAATATGGTTTCTGACCAAACTCGATTGAGCACCGCTTGGTCATGACTCATGATGCGACTCCCAATGGCGGATGATCAGAAATCAGCGTAAGTAACGTCGACATTTTCTTATCAAGTTCTGCCCACTCATGTTCTGCCACAGAACCAGGCACAATCCCTGCGCCCGCAAACAGTTGTACTTGATCACCGAGCACAAGCGCGCTTCTGATTGCAACACAAAACTCTGCTCGTTCATGGCTTATATAACCCATTGACCCCGCGTACCAGCCGCGTGCAAAGGGCTCATTATCAAGAATAAACTGCATGGACTCTTGTCGGGGTAAGCCAGCAACCGCCGCTGTTGGCTGAAGCGCCGATAACAACTGAACACCATTTATCCCCGCTCTTAGACTAGCGTGAATATTTCGCTTAAGGTGCTGCACTTTTCGTAGTCTGACCAAACTAGGTTCAGCTTCCACTTCAACCATTTCAGAATGCGGTGATAGACGATCAATGATGTCGTCCACCACATACTGGTTTTCGTTGAGGTTCTTTTGGTCTTGGGATAACCAATTCGCCAACTCCATATCTTGAGTGGCATTGTCTCCCCGACCAATCGTACCTGCTAACGCTTCGGTATGTAGCTCATGCCCTACGCGAGAATACAAACGTTCTGGTGTAGACCCCATAAAACTGTGCTTACTGTCTAAGCTCAGCATGAAATGGAAGCTATGATGGTTATTTAAGTAACTTGCTTTAAGTAGCTGTGCAGCACTTAATGTGTTATCAAGCTGCACGGTAGATCGACGCGCTAAAACCACTTTCTTAAAATCATCATTCTCTATACCAGTCAGAACCTTATGAACTAACTCATTCCATTGAGGCTGACTTGGCGTATGAACAATAGAGCGGATGTGAGACGAAATTGGAGCTAAGGCCGCGACCTCACAAACCAGTTTATTCAACCCAGCTAGAGTTCGCGATTTGTCTTCTGAAATATTAACTGCGAGAGACCACTGATGGTCAAAACGAATTAACTCAATTTGAGGCAAAAAGAAAAAAGAAGGCATACAGCGACGATTCTTCTCATGCTGTCCATCAAAAGAGCGCCCGCCCCAGACTCTTTGCCCTTCACCTAGAATGGTATAAGCAGGACCTGGCTCAACAAAAGCGTGCAATTGCCCTAGTGCAACGACCTCTTCACGTGTATCGCGGGACTGCCAATAAAACTTAGGGAAAAGTGGTTGTGCATCAAGCCAATCAATAAATGAGAAATTGGGTTTCTCGCTAAGGGGCTCGACCAGACGTGTTTGATTGCCTTCCGATTGCTGAACTCGCTCGATAATTCTCTTTACGGCTTGATGGAACTGTGACAAATCAACCTCGTTGTATGTGAGGATAAATGGTAACTGACGGCTACTCTAAGTTTAGACCCAAAGCAAATCAAGGTCGTATGCGATCTTTTGCAAAATCCTGTGATAGCAAGCGAGCAAAACTTAACCAGCAGACAGATTATTTACAGATATATATTCTAATAAAAAACAAATTATTGTATTTTAATAAAGAAATTAACGAATTTTTAGGAATTAAACAATGCAAAATATCGGGATGTCGTCAAAACTCGACAATGTCTGCTACGACATTAGGGGTCCTGTACTCAAACATGCTAAGCGCATGGAGGAAGAAGGGCATAAAATCCTAAAGCTAAACATTGGTAACCCTGCCCCATTTGGTTTTGACGCCCCTGATGAGATTTTAGTCGACGTGATTCGTAATCTGCCGACTTCTCAAGGCTATTGTGATTCCAAAGGTATTTACTCTGCTCGTAAAGCTGTGGTCCAACACTATCAGCGTAAAGGTATACGCTCGCTAGATGTCGAAGATGTGTATGTAGGTAACGGCGTGTCTGAGTTGATCGTAATGGCCATGCAAGCGCTATTAAACAATGGCGACGAAATGCTGATCCCAGCACCAGACTATCCGTTATGGACAGCTTCAGTTGCACTATCTGGTGGTAAGCCGGTTCATTATCTATGTGATGAAGAGGCTGACTGGTACCCAGACCTTGAAGACATCAAAAAGAAAATCACACCAAAGACACGTGGCATTGTTCTGATCAACCCGAACAACCCGACAGGTGCGGTATACAGCCGTGACTTCCTACTTGAAGTGATTGAGATAGCACGCCAGCACAAACTGATCATTTTCGCAGATGAGATCTACGACAAAGTGTTGTACGACGGTGCAACACATACCTCAGTCGCCACACTCACTGAAGACGTGCTAGTCATGACATTCAATGGCCTTTCAAAAGCCTACCGTGTTTGTGGTTTCCGTGGTGGCTGGATGTTCTTAACGGGGCCTAAACATCTGGCTCAAGGGTACGTGAATGGCTTGGAGCTGCTTTCATCGATGCGTTTATGTGCAAACGTACCAATGCAACATGCCATTCAAACCGCGTTAGGTGGATACCAGAGTATCAATGAACTGATTTTACCTGGCGGACGCTTGTTAGAGCAGCGCAACCGAGCGTATGAACTGATCAATCAGATTCCTGGCGTTTCTTGTGTCAAACCTAAGGGTGCGATGTACCTCTTCCCGAAAATCGACACTAAAATGTACAACATCAAGAACGATCAACAGATGGTTTTAGATTTCTTAAAACAAGAGAAAGTCTTACTGGTGCAAGGTTCCGGCTTTAACTGGCCAAAACCAGACCACTTCCGCATCGTGACACTACCGCACGTTGAAGATCTAGAAATCGCCATTGGACGTTTTGAAAGATTCCTATCAACCTACAGCCAGTAATGAATCACTGGTAGTAATTAGTGCTGATCTCTCATATGCTTAGAGGAACTCCTAGTGAGTTCCTTTTTTACACCAGAAACGGAGAAAGCCATGAAAGAAAGCCATTTTTTCGCCCACCTGGCTCGAATGAAGCTGATCCAACGCTGGCCTTTAATGCGGTCCGTCTCACCAGAAAACGTTTCAGAGCATAGCTTACAAGTTGCTTTTGTCGCTCATGCCCTTGCCCTCATTAAAAACAAAAAGTTCGGCGGCAACCTTAATCCAGAACGCATCGCGATTCTTGCCATGTACCATGACTCCAGTGAAGTATTAACGGGTGATCTTCCGACTCCAGTGAAGTATTACAACCCTGAAATTGCCAAAGAATATAAGAAGATAGAATCGGCAGCGGAGCAAAAATTACTCTCAATGTTACCGGAAGAGTTCCGAGATGATTTTGCCCCCTATCTTCTTTCTCACTCTGCACATGAAGAGGACGCAAAAATCGTTAAGCAAGCCGATTCCATCTGTGCCTATTTAAAATGTCTCGAAGAACTAAGCGCCGGCAACCATGAGTTCGCTCTGGCAAAAAAACGCTTAGACGTCACTTTGCAAGAACGCAGAACGCCTGAAATGGATTACTTTCTCAATACCTTTGCCCCAAGTTTCGAATTATCGTTAGATGAAATCAGTTAGCTTACGGAGATAATCGTGTCGTTTGAATTACACCCGCAATGGCAAGAGCGCCATGATGATGAGCATAAAATCCGTCGAGACGACCATCGGAGCCCGTACCAACGAGACCGAGCGCGCATTCTTCACTCGGCTGCATTTCGACGCCTACAAGCAAAAACCCAAGTACACGGCAATAGCTTGGAAGACTTTCACCGCAGTCGGTTAACGCACTCCTTAGAAGCGTCGCAACTCGGGACCGGTATCGTCGCCCAGTTAAAGAAAAAACAACCAGAGTTCCGTGAACTATTACCATCAGACAGCTTAATTGATTCATTATGTTTGGCTCACGACATCGGGCATCCTCCATACGGTCATGGGGGAGAAGTCGCTCTAAACTACGTAATGCGCGAACATGGCGGCTTCGAGGGGAACGCCCAAACCTTTCGTATCGTCACTAAGTTAGAGCCTTATACCGAGCATTTCGGAATGAATTTATCACGCCGCACACTGCTTGGTTTGATTAAGTACCCTGCCCTCATTAGTCAAACACGCTCCGTCAAGTTGCCTCAACCAGCCGAGCATCAACGTAAACTAAAAGCAAAAGATTGGAGCCCAGCTAAAGGCATTTATGATTGTGATAAAGACTTATTTGATTGGGTAATTGCACCGCTTTCTGACAACGACAAGGCATTGCTTAGTCTGATGCGTTCAACGCCAGAATCGGAGTTTGAGCACAGTAAAACGCGTTTTAAATCACTCGATTGCTCAATCATGGAGTTAGCAGATGATATCGCCTACGGTGTTCATGATTTAGAAGATGCAATCGTACTTGGTATGGTGACACGTCAGCAATGGCAAGAAGGCGCAGCAAGTCAATTAGTGGACTGTGGCGACCCGTGGTTTGAAGCTCATATCGATTCCATCGGACAGATGCTATTTAGCGGTAAGCACCATGAGCGGAAAGATGCCATCGGTGGTATGGTTAACGCGCTACTGACCAGCATTTCAATCAAAGCGGTGGATGAGCCGTTTAATAACCCGTTACTGTCTTGGAATGCGTGTTTAGAACCACAGATGGCACGTGCACTTGACGTACTCAAGCACTTTGTCAGCACCTTCGTTATCCAAGTCCCGCAGGTCCAGATCGTTGAGTATAAGGGTCAGCAAATTATTATGGATATTTTTGAAGCGTTAACAGCAGACCCAGAGCGATTACTACCCGTTCATACAAAAGATCTGTGGTGTCAGGCGAAGAGCGAGAGCAATAAGATGAGGGTCATCGCCGATTATATTTCTGCAATGACCGATGGTCACGCGCAAAAGCTACACCGCCAACTTTTCTCTTCCATCGTTCTTTAGTAACACTCAACCTTTCAAGTAATTCTTTTCAAAAACGCCCGGAGGCATCTGGGCGATTTGGAATTCGATCATCTTTTCAAAGGCACGCATCAGCGGTGTAAAGTCTCGCTCGGGTTCAAGCAAGCGAAGCGAATGATAACCAGCCTCGACTGTCGATAAGCTATTCTCAGAGGGCGCCTTACGAATGGTGTAGTGCCCTTGTAGTTGCTTAGGCAACTGCACGGTTGGGAATGAATGTAAGTTGCTTGAGAGTTGCCACATTTTGTACGCTTTTTTCCACGTACCATCGAGCAAAATCAAACGTATTTTCTTAGATACACTATGACTCGCTTGAGTGATTTCAGAAATGCATCGTGACTCTTCTGATGGGTAAAGAACAAAATGTTGATATGACTTATCCGCTAATAAGTGATTTAAGACATCATCACAAGAAAAGTCCTCTCCTATCAAACAAATACAGTTATCTAAACTCAAATTGAGAATCCGTGCCGTACCAAGCGGACGATGTTCTTCACTCGTGTGCTGAAGAATGATAAGTTCTACCTCGCTTGCCAGCGGTACAATCCATTGGCAAATACACGCTTTTTGCGATTTTCCACAACGAGAACAATAACGAGACATAGAGTGAACCTTTATACCTTGCTGAGTATTATCAGCGTGATCTGTTTGATACTTCAATTTGAACCAATGGCAAGCCTAACCGAGTGGCACAGCTACAATATACGCCATGGTGAATGGTGGCGAATCGTAACAGGAAATCTCACACATACCAACTTTGCGCACTTAGGAATGAACCTCGCCGGATTGTGGATCATTACTTTTATTTTTCGCCCAAGCACTCGTAACTTCCTTATCGTTTTTTCAATCTTATGTGCATGTGTTGGTGCGCTGAATTTGTTTACCAACATGTCGGTATACGTGGGTTTATCCGGCGTATTACACGGATTGTTTGGATTTTGGGCGCTCAGAGAAGTCTTTGAAAGCAGAAGAAGCAGTGTGTTGTTAGTCGGAGGGCTAATCGCCAAAGTAGCATGGGAGCAGGTCTATGGCCCATCCAGCAGTACTGCTGAGCTTATCGGTGCAAACGTTGCTATTGATGCTCATATGTTTGGCGCACTCGGTGGGTTAGTAATGGCTTTACTGGAAAAAGGCCTTCGCCGTCGTTTATTCGGATAAAAAATCCCGAACCACGAAAGAGGAGCTGGTTCGGGAAAGCAGTAATAGGGAAACAGATATTGTTCTGAATTCAGACTCAATATCTGCAATACATCAAGCTACAGTAAAATGCGGTCTTCGTTTTTCTTAACTGTCGCTTCACCTATGCCTTTTACGCTCTTCAAATCTGCTGCCGTTTTAAAAGGGCCATGTTCCTCGCGGTAGTCCACTATACTCTGCGCTTTCTTCTCACCTATACCTTTCAACATGGTCGCAATTTCTTCAGCAGTGGCCGTGTTGATATTTACAGTAATTTCAATTCCTTCATATTTGTCAGTGGCTGAATCCGCAGCCATGCTAAAAGGTGCAAAAACAAATAAGCACAATGTCAAAATCCATTTCATATTGAACATACAATCTCCAAAATAGTAGGCTAAAAACAGTCATCGAGAGCGAGTCACTATCAAGTTTGCAATGGAAAGCAATATGGTTATGCATTTAACAAACTGAGATGACCCGGAATTCACAACGGCCGCTATCACTTAAACGCGCACTAATTTAAGTAATGCCTATTGATGATTGAAGTTCATAAAGACAAAAATAAAACGGACCGCTTATGCGGTCCGTTTTATTCAACATACAAATTACACTAATTGTGCTTAGTTGCTCACAACAAAGTACTCAATGTCAGTATTTGCACGCAGTACGGCTAGTACAGATGATAAGTCTTGCTGAGAAGATGCACGCTGCATTTGCATCGCAACTTGATCTTCTAACTCACTATCTAGCTCTGCGTTTACAGCATCAAGCTCGATGATAATGATGTTACCTTCAAGATCTTTAGACTGACCGTATACTGGTTTACCATCGACTGGTTTTGCCATCGCGAATACCGTTGTTGCCAACGGAGAACGACGATCTACTGTCTCTTGTTCACCAAAGGCAAGATTGTTTTCAGCAAGCACGTTCGTCTTACCTTCTTTCAATGCCGCAACGACTTGTGTTCCAAGCTCCATCGCTTCTTGCTCACCTTTAACACGAGATAGCTCTGCAACAACCTGATCTTTCACTTCTTCTAGTGGAAGAACTGTCTCGTCACGCGCATCTTCAACACGAACAACGATAATATGCTCAGGCGCAACTTCGATAGCTTCAGAGTTTAGGCCATCTTCTTTAACTTCAGGACTCAGGATAGCTTGCATTACAGCAGGGCTACGAAGCACTTCAGGTGCATCAACCTGAGAAATAAAGTCCGTTGTCTTCACTTCTTGGTTAACCGCTTGAGAAGCATCATACAATGAGTCTGGGTATTCAAACGCTACGCGCTCAAGCTCATTTTGCAACTCGTAGAATTGATCGATAGCTTGTTGGTCAACCATCTCTTGTTTGATTTCAGCAGCGACTTCTTCAAATGGCTTCGCCACAGAATCTTTTAGCTCTTCAAGCTTGATAATGTGATAGCCAAAGTCCGACTTTACTAGACCCGACGTATCGCCAGGATTCTTCAGTGCGAATGCCGCTTCTTCAAAAGCAGGGTCCATCACATCACGCTCGATCCAACCTAAGTCACCACCGTTTTCAGCGCTGCCAAAATCGTCAGATTTCTCTTGAGCAAGCGTCGCAAAATCTGCACCCGCGTTTAGCTCATCTAGGATAGCTTGCGCTTTTGCTTCATCGTCCCCTTCTACAAGAATGTGAGCGACACGTCGTTGCTCTTCTGAAGAGTATTTGTTTAAGTGCTCGTCGTAGTACTTTTTCACCTCAGCATCAGAAACATTAACTTGTTCCTTTAGCGCTTCAGCTGATAGTTCGATGTAAGAGACTTTAACCTGCTCTGGGCGTGTAAAGTTGTCTGGGTTTGCTTTGTAGTACTCTTGAATTTCTTCGTCGGTCAATTCAATATTTTTCGCGAACTCCGCTAAGTCGATCTGAATCGTGCGAATATCACGAGTTTGAGTGAACAGCTTGCCTTCTGCTTGTACTTCGCCCGGCAGAATAAATTCACTGTTTTGTAGCGCATTCAGCAGTTGCTCACGAACCAATTCACGACGCATGTACTCAGCAAAAGAGTCTGGCGAAAAGCCTGCACGACGCAAAGAAGCTTGATAGATCTCTTGATCAAACTGACCATTAGATTGGAACTGAGGCATGTCTAGAATCATGCTACGCACTTGAGTGTC
The DNA here is from genome assembly GCF_033339635.1 of Vibrio sp. 2092. NCBI lineage: Bacteria > Pseudomonadati > Pseudomonadota > Gammaproteobacteria > Vibrionales > Vibrionaceae > Vibrio > Vibrio sp. 2092. The sequence continues at coordinate 19,740 of NZ_JAWOUY010000010.1, forward strand.
GCTGATTCGCAGACCCAAAGCTTCAGCTTGTTGGTCAAGCAACACGTCATTGATCATTCGATCTAAAACGGATTTGCGGAAAGATTCAACATATGCAGGGTCAGCCAGCATTTGAGAGAAGTAGTCACCCAACTGAGCTTGCATACGGTTACGCTCATTTTGGTATGCCATCTCGAACTCACCACGAGGAATCTCAGTGTTACCGACTTTCGCTGCAGAGTTGTTGCTACCACCAACGATGTAGCTACCTACACCTGCAAATACGAAAGACAGGATGATAAGTCCAAGGATAATTTTGACCGCGATGCTATTCACGCCTTCGCGTAGTCGATCCATCATAATTTAACTGCTCTCCACAATTGAAGCCTACTGCTTCTATCTAATAGAAATAATGGCGCAATAATATCAGAAAAAGAAATGCGCATCAGTATGATGCGCATAATTTAAGAAAGTTCGGCTCGAAGTTTGTAAATTTTTGTTCGAAACTTATTGTTTGAGCAAAAGTTAAGCAAATGGCCGGTTACAGAAATAACGCCGTGATTAGTTACAAGCGTCTTTCAGTGCTTTACCAGCTTTGAAAGCTGGTACTTTTGCTTCTGCGATTTGGATTTCTTCACCAGTTTTTGGGTTACGACCAGTACGTGCAGCACGAGTACGAACGCTGAATGTACCAAAGCCAACTAGAGCGACTTGATCACCAGATTGAAGAGTTCCGCTTACTGCTTCGATGAATGCATCTAGAGCACGACCCGCTGACGCTTTAGAAATATCTGCATTTTCTGCGATTTGTTCTACTAACTGAGTTTTATTCACTGTAATTTCCCCTTTGTGTCATCTGTGATTATTTTTGTGATGACTTTCGTTCCATTGTTAAGAAAATATGCTCCACCCCTTATTCATCAAGGGCTGGCAGCTATCGAAACTAACTTAGCGCCCAAAAAAAACGCTGACAAGCCTTTTTGGGCTTATCAGCGTAAACTTTTACTTATTTTTGCTACACATCACTATTTTTGAGACTCAAACTCAACGCCCGTCGGGTCTCGCTCTAGTGCGACTTTCAGTACTTCATCAATCCACTGTACAGGGATAACTTCCAGATCCGCGATAACATTATCAGGAATCTCTTCCAAATCACGCTCGTTATCTTTTGGAATTAGCACTGTCTTAATGCCACCACGGTGTGCCGCAAGTAACTTCTCTTTTAGGCCGCCGATAGGTAAAACCTCACCACGCAGTGTGATTTCACCCGTCATCGCTACTTCTGCTTTCACAGGGTTGCCTGTCAGAGAAGAAACCAATGCTGTACACATTGCTGTACCCGCACTTGGGCCATCTTTTGGTGTCGCGCCTTCCGGGACGTGTACGTGAATATCTTTCTTCTCGTAGAAGTCAGTATTGATACCTAGCTTTTCTGCACGAGAGCGAACCACTGTCATTGCTGCTTGGATAGACTCTTGCATCACATCACCAAGAGAACCCGTTTGTGTCAGCTTACCTTTACCTGGCATTGATTGAGTTTCAATCGTTAATAGATCGCCACCCACTTCGGTCCAAGCTAGGCCAGTTACTTGACCAATTCGGTTACTTTCATCCGCTTTACCGTAATCGAAACGTTGAACACCTAAGTACTCTTTTAGGTTGTCCATCGTTACCGTTACTGACTTGATGTCCTTATCCAGCAAGATGTTCTTCACCGCTTTACGGCAGATCTTAGAAATCTCACGCTCTAAGTTACGGACACCCGCTTCACGCGTGTAGTAACGAATGATGCCAATAATCGCAGAATCTTCAATGACGATCTCATCCGCTTTCAAGCCATTACGCTTCACTTGTTTATCAACAAGGTGACGTTTTGCAATGTTCAGCTTCTCGTCTTCGGTATAACCAGATAAACGAATAACTTCCATACGGTCTAACAATGGACCCGGGATGTTCATCGAGTTCGATGTCGCAACAAACATAACGTCAGAGAGATCGTAATCCACTTCTAGGTAGTGATCGTTGAACGAGTTATTCTGTTCAGGATCAAGTACTTCTAGTAGAGCCGATGCCGGATCACCACGCATATCGGAAGACATTTTGTCGATTTCGTCCAATAAGAACAGCGGGTTCTTCACACCAACCTTCGACATCTTCTGGATCAATTTGCCTGGTAATGAGCCGATATAAGTACGACGGTGACCACGAATTTCCGCTTCATCACGCACACCACCCAACGCCATACGAACATACTTACGGCCTGTAGCTGAAGCAATTGAACGACCAAGAGACGTTTTACCTACACCAGGAGGACCAACAAGACAAAGGATAGGACCTTTTAGCTTGTTGATACGGTTTTGAACAGCCAGGTATTCAAGGATACGTTCTTTGACGCGTTCTAGACCGTAGTGATCTTCATTAAGAACCTCTTCTGCTTTCGCTAAGTTTTTCTTAACTTTTGAGCGCTTAGCCCAAGGAACGCTGACCATCCAATCGATGTAGCTACGAACCACTGTTGCTTCAGCAGACATTGGAGACATCATCTTAAGCTTTTGTAGCTCTTGCTCTGTCTTTTCACGTGCCTCTTGAGGCATTTTTGATTCGTCAATCTTCTTCTGTAGCGTTTCGAACTCGTCTGGTGCGTCTTCCATCTCACCAAGTTCTTTCTGAATCGCTTTCATTTGCTCATTCAGATAATACTCACGCTGAGATTTTTCCATTTGCTTTTTAACGCGACCACGAATTCGTTTTTCAACTTGCAGCAAGTCGATCTCTGATTCCATCTGGCCCATCAGGAATTCCAGACGCTCAGTGACGTCAACAATTTCAAGTACTTGCTGCTTATCCACCAACTTTAACGGCATATGAGCCGCAATGGTATCCGCTAAGCGTGCGGCTTCGTCGATACCATTAAGTGACGTTAGCACTTCTGGTGGAATCTTCTTGTTTAGCTTAATGAACCCTTCAAACTGATTAATCGCGCTGCGAACAATCACTTCTTGCTCACGCTCATCCAATTCTGGCGTAACAACAAATTCAGCTTCCGCTAGGAAGAAGTCACTCTCTTTAAAGTGATTGATTTTTGCTCGCTGCTGGCCTTCGACCAATACTTTTACTGTGCCATCCGGAAGCTTCAAGAGCTGGAGAATGGTGGCTACCGTACCTACGTCAAATAGGTCGTCAACCGTAGGCTCGTCAGTATCCGCTTGCTTTTGTGCCACAAGAAGAACTTGTTTGTTGGTTTCCATCGCCGTTTCTAGACAGCTAATCGATTTCTCACGACCAACAAACAATGGAATAACCATGTGTGGGTAGACCACTACGTCACGTAGAGGTAGTACCGGGATCTCGATACGCTCGGAACGTTCCAAGTTCATATAATTCTCTCTTCCGCTTTCACGTTTAACGTATTACTTAAGGCAGTATATGGGGGCTAATTGTTTGGATTCAATAAGAGAAATAAAAAAAGGAGGTAATTACTTACCTCCTTTTTCATTATGGCTGAATTTACTCTGCTCCAGCTGCCTGATTGTCTGCGTTACTGTAAATAAGCAGTGGCTCTGACTCGCCATTAATGACGGACTCATCAATCACGACTTTACTAACGTCTGTTGCAGATGGTAATTCGTACATGGTTTCAAGTAGCACGCCTTCAAGAATCGAGCGTAAGCCACGAGCACCTGTTTTACGCTCCATTGCTTTTTTCGCGATAGCGCGCAGCGCATCTTCACGGAATTCAAGTTCAGCGTTTTCCAGCTCAAACAATGCTGCATATTGCTTGGTCAGTGCGTTCTTCGGTTCACATAGGATCTGAATCAATGCTTCTTCATCAAGCTCAGTCAGTGTTGTTGTTACAGGTAGACGACCAATGAATTCTGGAATGAGGCCGTACTTCACTAAGTCTTCAGGTTCAACTTGAGTAAATAGCTCACCTACTGTCTTCGATTCATTCTTCGAACGAACTTCAGCACCAAAGCCAATACCTGTACCTGTTGCAACACGCTGCTCAATCACTTTGTCTAAGCCAGCAAAAGCACCACCACAGATGAACAGGATCTTAGATGTGTCCACTTGTAGGAATTCTTGCTGAGGATGCTTACGACCACCTTGAGGTGGAACCGATGCAACCGTACCTTCGATAAGTTTTAGTAGCGCCTGCTGAACACCTTCACCAGATACGTCACGCGTAATAGATGGGTTTTCAGCTTTGCGTGAAATCTTATCAATTTCATCAATGTAAACGATGCCGCGTTCCGCTTTAGCTACATCGTAATCACATTTTTGCAGAAGCTTTTGGATGATGTTTTCAACGTCTTCACCTACGTAACCGGCTTCGGTTAGTGTCGTCGCGTCTGCCATTGTAAATGGCACATCCAAGAATCGAGCTAATGTCTCCGCAAGTAGTGTTTTACCGCTACCTGTAGGACCAATTAGAAGGATGTTACTCTTACCAAGCTCCACACCTTCGCTCGTTGTATCACCATTGCGTAAACGCTTGTAGTGGTTATATACCGCAACTGCGAGCACTTTTTTCGCGTAATCTTGCCCGATCACATAGTCATCAAGGTGTTCACGGATCTGTTTTGGCGTTGGTAACGCTTCAGATTCTTTCTTAGGGAGAACATCCTTGATTTCTTCGCGAATAATATCGTTACATAAGTCGACACACTCGTCGCAAATGTACACTGACGGACCTGCGATTAGCTTGCGAACTTCGTGCTGACTTTTGCCGCAGAAAGAACAGTACAGCAATTTACCGCTGCCACTTTCTTTGCTTTTATCTGTCATTCGCTAACCTCTTAGCCTTTACTCTTCATGAATGAGTGTATATCAATTTTTGCCAAAATGCGCTGGCTAATTACTCGCCACGGTGGCTTAACACTGCATCCACGATACCGTATTCCACAGCCTGCTCTGATGACATGAAGTTATCACGATCAGTATCGCGCTCAATGACTTCAAGAGGTTGGCCTGTATGTTCTGCTAACAACTTGTTTAGCTTCTGTTTAATCGTCAGGATTTCCTGAGCATGGATTTGGATATCAGAAGCTTGACCCTGGAAACCACCCAATGGTTGGTGGATCATTACACGTGAGTTAGGCAGTACATAACGCTTACCTGGCGCACCACCTGCAAGCAGGAAGGCACCCATTGAACATGCTTGACCCATACACACAGTGCTGACATTTGGCTTAATGAACTGCATGGTATCGTAAATAGACATACCAGCTGTTACGCTGCCGCCTGGCGAGTTGATGTATAGGAAAATATCTTTATCTGGATTTTCAGATTCTAGGAAAAGTAGCTGAGCCACGACAAGGTTTGCCATGTGGTCTTCCACTTGACCCGTTAAAAAAATCACGCGCTCTTTCAGCAGACGTGAGTAGATGTCGTAAGAGCGTTCGCCTCGGGAAGTTTGTTCAACCACCATTGGTACTAGCGCGTCCATAATTGGCGACATTGCATTTTTTTCTTGGTAGCTCATATTCTTATGTCCCTAAAATAAATGGCCCGGATGATGACTATCATACGGACCATTGTTAGCAGAATAGTTAACGTTAAGTCAACCTTCTACGCAAGATATTGCTTATTAAGCAGCAGGTTGTTGTTGGTTAAGTAGCTCGTTGAAGCCTACTTCTTTCTCAGAAACCTGTGCTTTAGCGATGATCGCGTCGATTGCTTGCTCTTCTAGAGCTACGTTGCGCATGTTGTTCATCATTTCTTCGTTTTGCTCGTAGTAAGCAATAACTTCTGATGGATCTTCGTATGCAGTAGCCATTTCTTCGATTAGAGCTTTAACTTTCTCGTCGTCCGCTTTTAGCTCTTCAGATTTGATTACTTCACCTAGTAGAAGACCAACAACTACGCGACGTTTAGCTTGTTCTTCGAACAGTTCACGTGGAAGCTGAGCAGCAGCTTCTGGGTTACCACCGAAGCGTTGTGCAGCTTGTTGACGTAGAACTTGGATTTCTTGCTCGATAAGCGCTGATGGTACGTTGATGTCGTTTTGCTCAACTAGACCGTCAATCGCTTGCTCTTTGATGCGGTTCTTAACAGCTTGCTTAAGTTCGCGTTCCATGTTCTTACGAACTTCAGCTTTAAGTGCTTCAACACCACCTTCAACAACACCGAACTTAGCAACGAACTCATCGTTTAGTTCTGGAAGTTCACGAGCTTCAACTTTATTCACTTTGATTGCGAACTTAGCTGCTTTACCTTTTAGGTTTTCAGCGTGGTAATCTTCTGGGAAAGTCACGTCGATGTCGAATTCCATACCAGCAGTTTTACCTGCGATACCGTCTTCGAAACCAGGGATCATGCGACCAGCACCCATTTCTAGAGGGAAGTTCTCAGCTTTACCGCCTTCGAACTCTTCACCGTCGATAGAACCAACGAAGTCGATGCTTACGCGTTTGCCATCTTCTGCTGCTTCTTCAACTTCAACCCAAGTTGCTTGTTGCTTACGTAGAGTATCGATCATCTCTTCTACGTCTGCATCTTTAACTTCTGTTAATGGTTTTTCAACAGTGATGCTCTCTAGGCCTTTAAGCTCAACTTCTGGGTAAACTTCAAAAGTTGCAGTGAAAACTAGGTCTGAACCTTCTTTGTTCTCTACAGGAGCGAAAGTTGGAGCGCCAGCTGGGTTGATTTTCTCTTTAACGATAGCTTCGATGAAGTGGCGTTGCATTACTTCACCAAGAACGTCTTGACGTACTGCTTTGCCGTACATCTTAGCAACCATTTTTAGAGGCACTTTACCCTTACGGAAACCATCGAAACGACGGTTTTTAGCGATGTTGCGTAGTTCAGCTGTTACAGCGTCTTCGATGTTTGCAGCTGGAACAGTAATGTTTAGACGGCGCTCTAGGCCCTCTAGCGTTTCAACAGTAACTTGCATTATATATAAACCTCTAAAGTGGCTCGGTTTTCCGAGCGTATGAGCGAAACTCAGAGGAGCTTACGCTTCATCCTTGTGTAGTGTTCTGTCCGAACACCTAATTTAAAATCGAGTATCGATACTGGTTGTCAGTACCGGACTAATCAGTGATATCTTCGATAAAATAACCAAAGGTATCTCCTATTAGCCTCAGGACAGAATTTTTAGACGCGACATTCTAGCGATCTGTCGCAACCCTGTCGAGCCAATAGCCACTATGTGGACATTGTCTGCGCTAAATTCTCGAATGCTGACCCATTTTTTCTTCAAAAATGCGATTCAGACACCGTCTAAGCATTGCCAGCATATCTAGAATGGGGACAATAGCGACTTTTTCAAGAGAATCGACCGGTTTTTTTATCGAAAAGCCTAAAAAGAGATCTTGCTCTTGTTTTACTCCACAGAGTTGAAAACTAAATCCCTAATCCTTCCTACAAACTATTAACATTTTCTTACGTGACCAAAGGAAGTTGTAAGGAGTGTAAGGATGTCGCAAAAAAAACGGATTCTGCTGACATTTTTTGCTTTCTATTTCCTGTCCGCAATTATCGGTGGCCATTGGGTTTGGCAGACCAGTTATCAATCTCTACTTGATAAACACCAATCACAGTTGGAGCAGTTTTCTGGCCATATAAAAAATAAACTCGATAAGTACGCCCATATTCCAAATCTTCTCGCTAAAGATGATCCTCTTTATCAAGCGCTTCTGCACCCCAACAACAGTGCGCAACTGGAAATCACTAATCGGTATTTAGAATCCGTTAATGGCGTGATTGAAGCAGCGGATACGTACTTAATCGATCAATGGGGTACAACGATCGCGGCCAGCAACTGGCGTAAAGAGCGCTCCTTTATCGGGCGAAATTTTGCATTTCGCCCTTATTTCAAACAAGCCATTGTAGGCAAAAGAAGCCAATACTACGCACTGGGCTCAACATCTGGTAAACGTGGCTACTACTATTCTTATCCCATCATATACGCTGGCGGTGTACTTGGTGTCGTCGTGGTGAAGATGGACCTAAGTAAGATAGAGGACAACTGGCAGCAACCAAACAGTGTTTTTGTCGCCAGCGACCCATACGGAATTGTTTTCATGAGTAGCCGAAGTGAATGGCTACTCAAAAGCTTACAACCACTGACAAAAAAAGAGAAAAAGCAAGTTTGGGCAAGCCAACAATATCTTGATGCGCCAATTGAAACGCTTGGATTAGTGGGTAGTTTGGACGAGGTGCATTCTGAGCTTAAACAGGGTTACCCATACAATAAAGGAACCTTGGTAGTCTCTTCGCTGCCCCTACCCGAACTCAAACTGACTATTCGTGTGCTGTCTCCTAAACAGTCGATCGTTTGGTTCACCATGGGTTACATCTTTGTACTCACTCTAGCATTCATGGTTTTGTTTTTAATTGGTCAGCTTATCTATCACCGTCAACAGCGTCACTTGCAACTTGAACGAATTCAACAAGAAGCAAATCAAAAGTTGGAATATCAAGTCATGGCACGGACTGCCGAGTTGCAAGCGGAGATCGCACAGCGTATCGATACCGAACAAACTTTACGCGTTACTCAAGACGAATTGGTGCAAGCAGCGAAACTCGCGGTGTTAGGACAAATGTCGGCCAGTATCAGCCATGAACTGAATAATCCACTTGCGGCAATTCGTAGCTTTGCGGAGAACGGCAAGCTGTTTCTAAAAAAAGAAAAATATGAGCGAGTGGAAGATAATCTCACTCGCATTTCTGCTCTCACTGACCGTATGGCAAATATCAGTCAGCAACTTCGCTCTTTCGCCAAAAAAACCAGTGGTGACGAGTTGGCTCAATCTCGACTGTTCCCTGTTATTGCCTCTGTAAAAGAACTGATGAAGCCCGCATTTAAATCAGGGCGCGTCACGTTAGAAACAAATTTGCCAGAGCATGATGTTGAAGTGCAGATCAATATTATTCAACTGGAGCAAGTGTTGGTCAATTTACTGACTAATGCGATAGAAGCACTCAAAGAGCAACAAGACAAACAGGTAGAATTATCTGTAGAACACGATGAGCACACTGATTTGGTTTGGATTCATGTTGATGATAATGGCCCAGGGCTTGGCTCTTTCTCACTTTCTGATTTATGTGAACCGTTTCTAACCACTAAACTGAACGGTTTAGGTTTGGGCCTCTCTATCTCGCAACAAATCTTAGCCAGTATGAATGGAAAATTATGTGCCCATAATCGAGAACAAGGCGGCGCTCGATTCTCATTGTGTTTACCTATCACTTCTTACAACACTGAACCATCAAAAGGATAAGATCATGTGTCAGGTGTTTTTTATTGATGATGAGGCCGATCTCAGAATCGCTATAGAACAGACCTTTGAACTGGCGGATATCGACGCCAAGTTTTTTGTGGATGCAGAATCGGCTTTAATAGCGATGCAGCAAGGGGAAGAAGCTGGCGTCGTGGTCACTGATATCTGTTTGCCGGGCATTTCTGGTATGGATATGCTGACAACTTTGACTCAACGCGATGCAAACTTACCCGTCATCATGATCACTGGACACGGTGATATTTCCATGGCTGTGCAAGCCCTTCATCAAGGCGCTTACGACTTTATTGAGAAACCTTTTGCGCCAGAACATTTGGTTGAAACGGTTAAGCGGGCGATTGAGAAGCGCAAACTAACCAATGAAAATGAAAAACTGCGCCTGTCACTTAAAGCCAGTAAAACCCTTGGTCCACGAGTTATTGGTGAAACCTCTAGCATCCAAATATTACGAGAGACCATCACCCAAATCGCCGATACCGACGCCGATATTTTATTGTTTGGTGAAACCGGTACAGGGAAAGAGTTAATCGCTCGTTCTTTACATGAGCAAAGCTCTCGCCGGAACCAAAACTTTGTCGCCGTAAATTGTGGAGCGGTTCCAGAGAACTTAATTGAGAGTGAACTCTACGGCCATGAAAAAGGCGCATTCACTGGCGCCGAAAGCCGTCGTATCGGTAAATTTGAGTTTGCACAAGGCGGCACACTTTTCTTGGATGAGATCGAGTCGATGCCTATCCAAGCCCAAATTCGTTTATTGAGGGTATTACAAGAGCGCGTGATTGAGCGTGTCGGTTCAAATGAATTATTGCCTTTAGATATTCGAGTGATTGCCGCAACAAAGGTCGATTTAAAACACGCAGCTGAAGAAGGTACTTTCCGTCAGGACCTCTATTATCGGCTCAATGTCGTGACCTTGGATCTCCCGCCACTACGCGAACGAAAAGAAGACATTCCAGCCCTCTTTCACCACTTTCTGTTAGTAGCAGCTTCACGTTATGGCAAAAGCTCACCTAGCTTGTCACCCCAAGATCTAGCGCAACTGATGAGCCATGACTGGCCTGGCAATGTTCGAGAACTCAGAAATGCTGCAGAGCGTTTTGTGCTATTGGGTAAGTTAATTCAGTTGGGAGAATCAAACCCAGTCGCTAAGTCTTCCTCAAGCCTTGCAGAGCAAGTAGCGGAGTTTGAGAGAGCAGCCATTGAAGGCGCTTTATTAGAAAACAACGGTAGTATTAAACAGACAATGTGCCAATTGAATGTGCCAAGAAAAACCCTTTACGACAAGATGCAGCGCTACCAAATAAATAAAGACCTTTACAAATAAAACACGTTCAGATAACTGGCATTATATTCAACTTGAATCATAATTTTTAACAACAGGTTTATCATGGTTGTTACAGATATGAACGAAAAAGTGAGAATACCGATTGTTACAGATACCGTGCTCGTAGACGGTTGCTATCAAGAAGAGAGAAGATTCGGTGAAGAGCGTCGTAAAAATAAAAAGAGGTGGCGACACTATGAACGTCGAATTAATTCAGACCCGCGCAAAACTTGTTACAAGTCAATAGACGAAGAGGTGTGAATTCTCACACCTCTTTCTACTTTCTGGCTTCCATTACTTGGTAATGATCTCCGGCCCCATCAAGGTATTAGGCAACCAAGTCGAAACCCATGGTACATATGTGACGATAATTAGGAACAAGAACATCACTCCAACCCAGGGTAATGCTGCCTTCACTACGTTCATCATCGACATTTTGGCAACACCAGCGGTCACAAATAAGTTAAGACCCACGGGCGGCGTTATCATTCCTATCTCCATATTCACCACCATCATTATGCCCAAATGAATTGGGTCTATACCTAATGCAATCGCAATTGGGAACACGAGCGGCGCAACAATGATCAACAAGCCTGATGGCTCCATGAACTGACCACCAATCAGCAACAAGACGTTCACCACAATCAAAAAAGTGATTGGTCCAAGACCAGCCGAGAGCATCGACTCGGTGATCATTTGCGGGATCCGTTCTTCCGTTAAAACATGCTTCAAAATTAAGGCATTAGCAATGATGAACAGCAGCATGATGGTGAGTTTGCCCGCTTCATACAGGGTGTGTTTCGTGTCTTTATGAACAAAGGTTTGGAAGATTTTAACGAGCGCAGGTTTAGTGTTTTTCTTGTCTGCAAATGGCCCCATGTCTTTGTATACAAAGTTAGCAATAAAGAATGAGTACACAGCAGCAACCGCAGCGGCTTCTGTCGGCGTAAAGATACCGCCATAGATACCACCAAGAATGATGACGACCAACAACAAGCCCCAGCTTGCATCCTTGGCGGCATCAAAGGTTTCTTTCCAACCGACAAAAGGTTGTTTTGGAAGGTTCTTGATTCTCGCGGCAATGTAAATCGCGATCATCAACATGACACCCGCCAGCAAACCGGGAATCACACCACCAAGGAACATACGTCCAACTGACACATCCGTTGCGGCTGCATACACCACCATCACAATCGAAGGTGGGATCAAAATCCCTAGCGTACCTGCGTTACAAATTACCCCAGAGGCAAACTCTTTTGAGTAACCGTTTTTGATCATACCTGCGATAACAATACTACCTATGGCAACAACCGTTGCAGGTGAGGAACCTGACAACGCGGCAAACATCATACACGCGACAACCGAAGCCATCGCCAAACCGCCGCGGAACCAGCCTACAATGGCAATGGCGAAACGAATGATCCGCTTTGCTACGCCACCCGTCGACATAAAGCTTGAAGCCAATATAAAGAATGGAATAGCCAATAGCGTGTAGTGGCCCGCGAATGCATTAAACAGCGTTTGAGCAACTGACGCTAAAGAGGCATCCGAATGCATTAAAAGGAAAAGAACACTGGAAAGGCCCAGCGAAATAGCAATTGGCACGCCAACCAGCATAAAGCCAATTACCATCAAAAATAGAAATAAGATATCCATGGCTTATTGCTCCTTGTTTTTAGCGTCTTGCGAGGCCTTTGGAGCCATTACGTCTTCAGCGTCACTCATCTCAGCTTTAAGAGATTCGAGCTCTTCCTCCGCTTCATGTCCTGCAATCAAGCGATCGAGCTTACCAGTAGCGATTTGCCACGTGACTTGAACAAATCTAAACGTTAGTAGCGCCATTCCAAGTGGCAAAGCGAAGTAAGGAATAAAACGTGGCAGCTTTTCATAACGCTCTCCCTCATTTAACCAGTCGGCCATGAACTGGAGCATTTCAGGCATCGGAATATCGTCCGTTTCATACCACGCTCGGTCAGTAGCGAACGGATACCAGTAGTTCCAAGCGCCAATTAACAGCAAAATAGAGAAGGCTAAGCAACACATTGCTGCAAAAAGCGCCAGGGCTTTTCGTTTACCTTCCGGAACGATGTTAATAATGACATCGACACCAATATGAAAGTGTTTTTTCACACCATAAGATGCGCCAACCAACACCATCCATGCGAACATGAAAACGGTGAGCTCAAGCGCCCAAAGAATATTGTCGTTAAAGACATAACGAAAGATGACATTGGCAAAAGTCAGCAAGGTCATGGCACCCAAGAAGAAAGCAATCAAAGTCTCTTCAATGGCATCGGTGATTCGTCCAGCCTTGGCAAAAAAAGTCTGTTCCATAATTACATCACGTCGTCTGTAGGGGGAAAGAGCCCCCTCAGTTTGAGAGGGCTAAATGTGCTAGCTGTTATTATTTTTGGTTAGACGCCAAAGCGGCTTCGATTAGGTCAGAACCAATGTCTTTTTCGAACTTCTTCCATACTGGTTGAAGTGCAGTGACCCATTCTTGACGCTGTTCTGGCGTTAGAGTACGAACCACACCACCGGCTTCGATGATATTGTTCTTATTCGCAAGGTTTACTTTGGTTGACTCAGCATTACGCTGCGCAGTTACCTCTTGAATAATGGTATTTAACTGCTCGCGCTGAGCATCTGGTAGGTTTTTCCAGAAGTCGTTTGACGTCACAACTAAGTAATCCAAAATTCCGTGGTTCGTTTCCGTAATGCCATCTTGAACTTCGAAGAATTTTTTGCCGTAAATGTTTGACCAAGTATTTTCTTGACCATCAATAACCTTAGTTTGCAAACCGCCGTAAACTTCTTTGAACGACATTTTTTGTGGGTTAGCACCTAGCTGCTCAAACTGAGCAACGAGTACATCAGACGCTTGAACACGGAACTTAAGTCCTTCAGCATCAGTTGGAGAAATGAGCGGCTTGTTGGCTGACATTTGCTTCATGCCGTTATGCCAAAACGCAATGCCTTGTAGGCCACGACGTTTCATTGAATTTTTCAGCTTTTCACCCGCTTCCGAGTTTTGGAAACGGTCAACCGCGTCGACATCATCGAACAAGAAAGGAAGATCGAAAAGGCGGTACTTCTTGGTGAATTTCTCAAACTTAGAAAGAGAAGGAGCAGCGAGTTGAACATCACCATTCAGTAGCGCTTCCAACACTTTGTCATCATCATAAAGTGTTGAGTTAGGAAACACCTGCATACAGACTTTACCGTTCATCTCTTCGTTGACGCGCTTTTCAAGTAACGAAGCCGCGATGCCTTTAGGGTGTTTGTCCGCGTTCGTTACATGGCTAAACTTGATGACCGTTTCACCCGGGTCACAATTTGCGGCAGCATTAAAACTGGTAACAGCAAGTGCAGAGACAGATAGTAGAGTTAGAGGCTTAAACATTATTATTCTCCTTGTTGAATCACATCCCATCCCGTCCATGAGTAACTAGGTGTTAGGCGATGGGTACGGATGTTCAACAAAGAGCAATTAATGGACCATGTTAAAATTTATATTCATTTCAATAAATTAACATAGCCCATTAACATGAATCCGAAGTGTAACGAGTGAATTCCACCCAATAAAAAGATACAAATGGGTGGGAAATGACCCATTTATGAAGAACAGCTTATCTCCATTTTCTTCCCCCATTCCGGCGGCAATTTCGCATAATCATCAAACTCGGGTTGCTCATCAAATGGGCGTTTTAACAGTTCGGCCAATCGGTGTAATTCGCTAAAGTCCCCTTCTTCCGCTTTATCAATCGCCAACTGAGCCAAGTAGTTACGCAAGATGTATTTGGGATTGGCTTGACGCATCTGTTTGCAACGCTGTTCGGTTGAAATCAGGCCCCCTAGTTCATCAACCTCTAGCTCACACCGAGCTAAGTACAGATCAAGCCAAGCTCGCGCTGCTTCTCGGTCGAGAAATAAATCGATTACGGCTTGGGAAGGCGCATTATCAAGGTTTGAAAGTGTTCTGAAGAAGCGAGTGTAGTCCGTTTTGTTCTGGTGAAGAAGCTCAAACATAGCTTCAAACAAACGCCCGTCTTCCGCTATCTTGGTTTTTAAGCCCAACTTCTCACGCATGAGGCGGCTGAACTGCTGGCTTAAATGAACTTCAAATTGACTCAACGACGATTCTAAATCTTCTCGTTCAACGAGTGGCGATAGCGCATGCGCCAGTGCTGACAGGTTCCAAAGCGCAATTCTAGGCTGTTGATCAAATGCGTAACGACCCTGGTAGTCTGAATGATTACAAATGTATCCCGGCTCATAATCATCAAGAAAGCCAAACGGACCATAATCAAAAGTTTGCCCAAGAATTGACATGTTATCGGTATTCATCACACCATGCGCAAAACCAAAAGCTTGCCAATATGCGATCATCTCGGCTGTTTTAGTCACGATGGCGTCAAACATCGCGGCATATGGTTTCTCCGCCGATGCACAATCAGCAAAGTGCCACTCAATCACCTTATCCGCCAACAGCTTCTGCTCTGCTAACTGGTTGGTGTAAAAGAAATGCTCAAAGTGACCGAATCGAACGTGGGTTTCAGCCATTCGAAGTAACAAAGCGCCCGATTCCGTTTTTTCTCGATAAACAGGTGTATCACTGACCATCATACCGAGAGCACGTGTCGTGGGAACCCCAAGGCCTGCCATGGCTTCACTGCACAGGTACTCACGGATAGTCGAGCGTAATACCGCTCGCCCATCTCCCATTCGCGAGTAAGGCGTTAGCCCTGCACCTTTGAGGTGAAGATCAAACCAAGTACCATCCTGATGCTCAATTTCTGCCAACAGTAATCCACGTCCATCGCCCAAATCTGGGTTGTAAACGCCAAACTGATGGCCTGCATATTTCATCGCAAGAGGACGAAATTGTTCGAATTCACTTAGCCCGGAAAAAACCGCCAATAACTCATCGTTTTGCTCTTCTGGCAAACCAAACTGCTGTGCAAACTCACCATTCCAAGCGACCCAGCGAGTGTTGTCCAAGGGTTGTGGCTCGACCAACGTATAGAACGCTGACGGTAATTGACTAAAGCGATGGGTGAAATTGACCCGTTGCCAAATGGACATGTAGGGTTCCTTAATAAAAAGAAGTACTGTTGTGAGTATACGTGTGAATGTCCCTGTCATTCAGCCATGAAATGGGCATGGGTATTTTGCGTGAATAACGCGAAGGCGGCAGGAAGGTATCAACCTGCCGCAGACCGTCTCCTAAACGGAGGTAGCATGTAAAAACGATCAAAGGGTTAAGCGGAAAATTCTTCACCCGTTTTTGGTGGCTGTGATGGCGTATCAAAACGAGCGCGTTCGATATCCACTACCGTTTTATAGCTCAACGATAACAATGCCAGCTGGTACGCGCCAAAAATACCATAGGCCACACCGACGAGGCTCAACATCAAGAGATTCGTAAAGTGGCTAAAGATCAGCTGACTGAGCAAGCCCGCACCCAATGGAATTAGTCCCATCAAAATGAATACTTGTTTGTTGTATGCTCTGCTCTGGTTCCACGAACGACGCAAACTGCGAGGCTGATGATCCATTGCAGTCGCTGGCAACACAAATGACCATCGCGCCATTACCCAATAGCCGGGAATGCTTGCAATCGTTGTGATAATAGCCATAGCAACAAAGTCGGCTTCACCACTTTCTGCAATGTAGATAAACGACAACACAAAGATCGGGATACCAATAACGAGCATCATCATCAGTCCAAACAGTATCCACCAGCCTATGAAACGGAATTCTCGAGCTGACAAACGAAATACATCCAACGCAGAGTGCATGTAATCGCCGGCTAAATAAATTCGATGCACACGCACAGCCGCCATAGCGGCAACAAGTGGGTACAAAATAATTGTGACGAAATAAAATCCTGAGACATTGCCTTCTTGAACGTTCGCTTGATCTTTCCCCGTCATTTCAGGATACATAAAAGCAAAAATTGAGTGCACGATAATCAACGGAATACAAGCAATAACAATTGCGAGTAGATTCCTTCTGACCATCACTGCCGCTTCTCGGCATATTTCCGAAACAGAAAAGGCCTCGGTAGACATATAACATCCTTAGTTCATAAAAATCGGCCCCTAGGGTAACCGCAGAGTAGAAAAATCGCTTTAAAAATAATGAGAAACACATCTCATAAGACAATGAGAACGAAACCAAAATAGATCAGATAAAAAATAAGCCACTCAATGTGAGTGGCTTATACCGCAATTCAATACCGTTTTAGACGCGACGTCGCCAGCCTAATGTTGCAAGTAACATCAAAGCCCAATAAGAAACACTGCCGCTACCTTCTGAGTTCTTGAATGTCGTTGTCTTCAAAGAAGCAACAACCGTCACGATAACTTCCCCCGTAGCAGTGGCACCATGACCATCTGAAACCGTATATTGCAGCTTGATGCCGTCAGTAGGGCTATCCGGTGCTTGAAAACGGATTTTGCCATTCTCTACACTCGCACTTCCCACACCCGTTACGTTCTGTACGCTTTCTACAACCAGTTTATCGCCGTTCACATCCGAATCATTGCTCGCTGCATCAATCAGAATACTTTCACCAACGGCAACGGTCGCCGTATCTGCAAGCGTAAGTGGCGCTGCGTTTTTCATGGTTAAATCGACGGTAGCACTGGACGTTTCATTACTAGGGTCAGTCACGGTTAAACGGAATGTCAGAACCTCACCCGCTTTTGCACCTTGAGGCACCGTAAAGCTTGTGCTAACACTGGTTGCATTGCCAAGAGAAACTGAAGTGCCAGCCAACTGCTCCCATTTATAACTCAACACATCGCCATCAGCATCCGTACTATTTAACGCAGACAACGTGACTCGCTGCCCAACCGTCATGTCTTTATTATCAACATCAATCACGGCCACTGGCGCTTCGTTGCTGCCAAGCACTTCCACCTGCACATTCACGATTGAAGATGAGTACGCACCATCAACCGACAACAAACGATATTGGAAAGTGTCCAGACCAACGAAGTTAGTTTCAGGTTGGTACTGGTTGCCAGAGATGGTGCCGTGCTCAGGCTTCTGCACAATGTCCACATTGAACTGATACCCTACCGCCATGAAATCATTGTCCATCAGGTTCAGTTTGATTGGCGTATTTTTATTGGTTTGTAACGAATCAGATCTCGCTTCAACCAAGTTGCTCGCATCCACATTTAATAATGCTGCAAACGGAATATAAGAGAACCCGGCTTTTTCTAGACCAAACGTGCCAATCTCACTGTAATCACCAGTCCACATTACAGGTAGGGAGGCTTTTTCAGTTTTTAGCAAGCGGCCGAAGTCAAAGTTTGCATCAAATTGACCGCCTTCCAATTCAACGACCAATAAATGCTGACCCGCACTCAATTGGCTTGATTGAGGGAATAAAATTCGAGATGACTTTTGGAAGTTACCTTGCTGTAAAAGCTCAGCGTTGTTTTGATTCAATATTAATCGATAGCCAATGTTTCCAGAAAATGGGAATCGCCAAACTCGATAAGTCATGTCACTTTGAGCGCTATCTCTTTGCGCGTAAAGTTGAAGGCCATCAAGCTCTGTATCACTATTCAAGTCCAGTGACACCGCCAGAGTGTTACTCCCACTCGCGTACACATAACCTTGGTGAAGAGAGTTCAGCCATGCTGATTTATTTGGTTCGTTTGTATGTTCAAGAGAAAAACTACCACCGTTGGTGTTGCTGGCAATGTTGGAAATACGAACCCCAGTATCAAACCCTGTGATCGTTCTCAGACCCGGGGTCGATGTATCTGAAATGACATTGCCACCATTAGGGTATAAATCGTCAGCGTCACTCCTACCATCATTTTCTAACTCATTCAGACCATCAGCCTGCATGATTTGAACCTGCATCGCGCCAACATCATTAAAGCGGTTCTGGACATTGACCGACGTCGCCAGGATACCTTCAGCCGCCAATGCTCGGTCGTAACCGCTAAAGGTGCGATTTTCCAAGTAAACACGTGGGCCAAACTCTTTCAAGTACGGGTCGAGATACACCAGCTTGACATCGTCGTTGTTCACAGAAATAGGCGCTGGACTTTCATGAGTTACCGTTGGTACAACAAAACCAGCAGCGTGTTTGCTCCATGCACTC
Organism: Vibrio sp. 2092; assembly: GCF_033339635.1. Lineage (NCBI taxonomy): Bacteria > Pseudomonadati > Pseudomonadota > Gammaproteobacteria > Vibrionales > Vibrionaceae > Vibrio > Vibrio sp. 2092. Next base: position 38,422 of record NZ_JAWOUY010000010.1, read on the forward strand.
ATGTTCACCGGAGTGTCACCAGCGTATGAATCTCCCGGTTTCTGCGCCCATGAACCGCCACCCATCACGCCCCAAGAGCCGATCGAGGCATCACTGTTCCTTGCGTACAAATCCGGTAAGCCAAGCATTAAGTGGCCAAGCTCGTGTACGATCACGCCCAAGGTCGCTTGATGATCAACTTGATAGTCAGCGAACACACAATAGTCTGTGATCTTTTTACCATCTAGTGTGACATCATCGTGAGAGAATTTGTGCGGCCAAATAGCAGGACGGTTGAGAACCCCTGTTGAACGATCGCCCCCCGCAAAAATAAACATGACAGAGAGTTCTGACGGTTCTACGGTACCATTTTGATTGCTGTCGTAGGCCGAAAGATTAAAGTATGGATCCAGTTTTTGATAAGCCTCGGTGAAAACCGCATTCAACTTGGCGGTGCATGTCTTATCAGTCGAACTAGAGTGACAGTTAGGGTGGCTTTGTGCCACAGTCACATCTATCACACCGTCATTGGCGGTGCCGTAACTCTCAAGTGCAGGAACAACTTTGAATTTACCTTGAGAGTTTTTATCAAAGTAATCCACAACGCTTTGACCATTGGTATTAAATACGCGTTGCTCAAAATCATGCACCATTGCTTGGTCATCAAACGAAACTTGCACAACCAATAGGGGCTGCTGCTTCACCGTTGAACTGCTCATCGCCTGGTAACCTTGCGCCGAACGCAGTAGGTTTTTTCGTGCCATCGGCTCAATGGTTTTTAGAGAAGATAATTGCGGTTTAACTTGTAAATCCGGGCGAAACTTCGCCGACTCAGGTGGCTCACTCGACTGCGTTTTCACCACACCTGTCGAGATCAATATTGGCGTGTCTGACTCGCGCTGAATCTGCGCGAAAAACCAAACGCCGTCTTCCTGAAGTAAGGCATTGCCCTGCTTATCTTCAAACCAGTGGAAATCTGCCGTTCCACGTAGAATTGCCTCACTGGAGCTACCATCGCTCAACGCAATAGTATGCCAAACCGGCGATGGCGGAGTAGTTGCCATGCTCTTCCCTGCAAGAAGCGCAGTTAGCATAGCCATGGCGAGTGTGTTGAATTTCAAAGTACGACTCCATCTTTTCGATTCGTTCATTCATACCAAGCACAACAAACACAAAGTAACCCTATGGGCATAGAGTAAGACTGAGTGACTATTGACGAAGGCTGGTATCAATTCGCTCAGATAACACGACGTAGTTTGGTGTCACACTACAAAAGCGTCGGATTCCAAAACGCTGTTATGAGCGTAGCTTCTGAGAATATAAATTGAGTGAATGAATAGTATCGAAACGAAAGGAAGAAGAAATGAACTTCTACGAATTTATAGGTAAAACTGGGCAACATTCCACATATTCTATAAATGTACGAGCACTGCTATTAATCAATGCTCGTAGTGGTCGCGCGGCCATTGTTTAACGCTATATTAACCTGTAAGAACGGCGTCTTCTGGGTATTTGACCAAGGTAGGTTCAGGACGTGCCAACATGTAGGCAAGCGTGAGCGGCCCAATACGACCAATGATCATCACCACGATCATAATGTATTTACCAGGTTCAGAAAGTTCCGCAGTCAAACCGGCGGTGAGCCCCACTGTGGCAAATGCGGAAATGGTTTCAAACATAACTTTATCAAAGCTGGCCTTCTCGGTAAGCATCAATAAAAACATTGCGCTTGTCAGGATGGCTCCGCTCACAACGATAATTGCCAATGACTTAGTCACAGTTTGCCAATTTATGGTTCGCTTAAACATAACCACATGTTTCTTTTGGCGTAAAAAGGTCCACGTAGCCATAAACGCAACAGCAAATGTGGAAACTTTAATACCGCCCCCCGTTGAGGTGGAACCCGCTCCAATTAACATCAGAACAATCATGACCAGTAAGGCTGGCTGGGTAAACAGCGCCAAGTCAACACTATTAAACCCTGCCGTTCGAGCACTCGCAGATTGAAAGAATGCCGCCAACCATTGCCCTGCTGCAGGTAAAGACGCCATTGTGTTTGGGTTGCTTCGTTCAAGTAACCAAAACAGCATCGTTCCGACTAAGAGCAATATCGGTGTCGCAATCAGCATGATTTTGGTGTGAAGATGCCAAAAGTGGAAACCTTTGCGCCAGTTTAGCCAGATGTCACCCACAACAGTAAAACCAAGCCCGCCAAAAATGAATAGCCCCGCCAGTGTAAAGATAACCAACGGATCATTCACAAAGCTCATCATACTGTCAGAAAACAGCGCGAACCCAGCGTTGTTAAATGCAGAAATTGCATGAAACAAGGCGTAAAACATACCAGTCTGCCAGCCCATTTCAGGGACCCAGCGGATAGAGAGAAAAATAAACCCGATCGTTTCTGCAACAAGCGCGAAAACAACAATCCGCTTTACTAGTCGGTGTAGATTGACTTGCCGATCTTGCCCTAATGCTTCTTTCGCCAGCGCTTGTTGACGCAAACTCAAACGCACGCCGAACATATAGAGTAAGACCGCCGACAAAGTCATCTGCCCCAACCCACCGATTTGCATTAAAAACATCAGCAAGATTTTACCCGCAAGCGTAAAGTGTTGCCCAGTATCGACAACACCAAGCCCTGTCACACTAATAGCGGACGTTGCGGTAAACAAAGCATCCGTTATCGACAGGCCCGTAACAGAAAAAACTGGCAAGGTTAGCAATACCGCAGAAGGCAGTAAAACACCGAGAAAACTGAGCAATATAATTCGCGGTTCGTTGCCTTTCGCTTTCTCTTGTTTACCATCTGGTGCGTAAAAAACACCTTTCTGATGAAAATACGTCATAGCGATTTTAATTTATTTGCGAGCGCATCTTGAGGGCCGACCACAATAATTAGGTCACCAATTTCTAGTGTGGTATTAAGGTCAGGTGCCTTGGTAATTTCTGGGCCCCGTTTAAACCCTAGCACTTGCACGCCATCGACTTTGCACAGAGCCAAATCACTTAGTGTCTTACCCATCCAACGAGAGCCAATCACAAACTCCGTCATAGCTAAGCCACTGCCTAATGGGTGGAACTCAAGAACCCGTTTATCGAGCATTTTACGCGCGACACGTATTCCCATGTCACGCTCAGGCATGATAATGTGGTCTGCGCCAATTTTTTGCAGAACACGAGCTTGGAAGCGGTCGTTGGCTTTAACCCATACTGACTTTACTCCCGCCTCTTTAGCAATCAATGTCGCAAGAATACTGGCATTGACATCCGCTCCGATGGCAATCATCACCATGTCGTAATCATCAAGTTTGAGCTCAGCAACCGTCTCTTCGTGAGTACAGTTAGCCACAACCGCCTGACTAACAAAACTGGCGGCTTCTTTAACTCTGTCTTCGTTGATGTCAACGGCTAAAACTTGAGCGCCTGAATCTTGTAACTCTTTACACACTGCCAAACCAAATCGGCCAAGACCAATAACGGCGAATTGCTTATCACCTGTTTTCATTTGTGCCCCATCTTATGCATTCATTAGCAAGCAAAAAAGTTTGCGCCCATTCCTTACCTTGTGCAAACCTGCGGACAGATAATTGACAAAAGCTTAACGCACCTTGATTCACTTTACGTGTTAAGCGTATGACACTGATTAACTTTTTTCCTCATTACCGAATAGAAACCGTCGCGATGGCTACATAATTGGATGCCTTAAAACGCAAAAAGCCGCAAGAATGCGGCTTTTAGATCATGGGATAAACTGGCTATTTTGATTCGCGCTTATCGTGCGGTTTACGTTTATTCTTAGGCACGTAATTTAAAATTGAAATTGGTACTGGCTTTCTTGGCGCAAAACCTTCAATTTCCACTCGCTCTAGCAAGTGCCCTAAACGACTTTCAATCATGCAGAGGTTCTTAAAGTCGTCTTTTGAAACCAGTGATATCGCCTCACCTTTCGCGCCAGCACGACCTGTACGACCAATACGATGTACATACTCATCCGCTGGGTAAGGTAAATCGTAGTTGATGACAACTGGCAGATTATCAATATCAATACCGCGCGCAGCAACGCCGGTTGCGACTAAGTACTGGATTTCACCCGCTTTAAACTTTTCTATTAATTCCTGGCGAACACGCTGATTACGGCCACTGTGGAATGCTTCTGCCACAATGCCACGTTTCTCAAGTTGGCTTACCAGTTTGGCTGCGCCGTGTTTAGTTTCAATAAATACCAGTACTTGCGACCAGTCATTTTCTTTAAGCAAGTGACTTAACAGCGACGACTTCATGTCTTTATCGACGGTCGTGATCCACTGTTTAATATTTGATTTTGAGGCACTGTGCTTTGCAATCGTGATCTCTTCAGGATCAATAATCGCATTTTTCGCCAAGTCACGAACAGGGTTAGATAACGTCGCTGAGAACAGCAAACTTTGCACATGTTCTGGCATACAGTCGACGATTTTGTCGATCGCATCGATGAATCCCATATCCAACATTTTGTCGGCTTCATCAAGCACTAGTATTTCCACTTCATCAAAGTGAATCGCGCGTTGACCGTACAGATCAATCAAGCGCCCAGGCGTGCTTACCACAATATCGACACCCTCGATCAAGGCTTGTTTTTGTGGTGCATAATCCACACCACCAAACATCGCCATTGAGCGTAATGGTAAGTTTTTACCATAAGCTTCAATACTTTGATGAACCTGAAGCGCAAGTTCGCGTGTTGGCGTTAGGATAATCGCACGAGCGCGTTTTTTACGTTGCGTTTCGCCTCGACTAAGCTTTTCTAAGATTGGCAGAACAAAACTGGCCGTTTTACCTGTGCCCGTTTGCGCTGCTGCAATTAAATTGCGGCCACGCAATACGATTGGAATGGCTTTTTGTTGGATAGAAGTGGGTTTTTCATAACCTAGCGCTTTTACTGCATCAGCAATCGATGCGCTTAAACCAAGCTTAGAAAATGGCATAGAAAGGTCTCAACAGAGGAAATGGGCGCGTAGTGTATCAGAATCCCCGTGAAGTAACAGAAGGATTCATGCGCGAAAAACTAGGAACATGATACAATCTTAGCCCAGGAAATTGGGCTGCAAACCTTTTTCTAATTTTTTCCTCACTTTGTAGGAAACATCATTAAGCGTGATTTTCCCCGTTTTGTGGCGGTCGATACCTGCATTCTGTCGATAGGCAATTGAGCCTTGTCTGAACAAAACGAAAGACGGCGGTTTACCAATCGCAGCAGGGTAGAGAATGGCCATGTAAGCATCTTCTAAGCTATTAATTTTATTTCGATAGGGCCAATAGTACGCTTTCACATAGTCAAGTTGCTCAAGCGCGCCCATTCTCGCAAGAGTCTTTGTGTTCACTCCTAATGACTCTGCGGTAGAGGGCATAAATTGAATTAACCCTGTAGCCCCGCTTCCGGAACCATTTTTGATGCTTGGACTGAAAGTTTCAGCAGTTTCAAATGCCATGCACGCCATAAGATGATTAGGATTGATCTTTAGCTCTTTACTAATACGGATGACTTTAGATTTGAACTCTGGAGAAACTTTACCTCCCCACGCTACCGCGTTCTCGGGATCTGCAATCGAAGAGACCGTTGATGCGTCATGTTCTTCGACAATTTTAGAAAGTAGAGGAAGCGTTTGGCGTAGTCGATGGCTCGAACTCACCAAGCGAATTGATTTGGTAAGAAACTTGTCTTTTTTTTGGTGTAGTTTTTGGAACTTTACTAACTTATACAGTTGCTTATAAACCGTTTTCACAACGAAGCCGGATGTAGGGAACACTCCCAGAATGTAATCCATTTCCTACAAATTTAATATAAATATCAGCAACAGGAATTCTAGATGTGATCAATGTCACCATAAAAATTCTCAAATTCGATACACACCGATGTAAGTGGTCAATGTGTCTCCAACACGCTAGAAGTAAAAGTAAAGAGGCATTAAAAAGGTCTTACCAATTTTTTGGTAAGACCTAGGTTTACTGATTCTCGGATAAGCGAATGTATATTCTTACAGTTCAGCTTCCCGAACCAGTTCTGCAAGCGTCGACAAACGCTGCTCACTTTGTTTTACGTAAGGATTATTCGTATCCCAAGCATATCCAGCCAAAATCGCACTAATCATCTGTTTAATACGTGGATTCGGGTTTTGATAGAAAATCACATCTTGCAACGTGCCGTTGTACCAGCCTTCCACATAAGTGCGGAATGTGTTCACTCCCACCATTAAGCGTTGCGAGTACTCTTCTTGCCAATCAACCTTTTCACCATTCAGCTGACGAACCACGCAGTCCGCTGCAAACTCTGCCGATTTCATGGCGATAGTGACACCCGATGAAAATACAGGATCAAGAAACTCACCAGCATTACCAAGCAACGCGTAGTGCTCTGTCGCTAAACGTTTGACGTTAGCAGAATAGCCACCCAACTCGCCTGCTGGATTCGGGTAATTCGCGTTTCGCAATAAAGCAGCCAAACCCGGCTCTTCATTGGCTAACTGCTGCAACGCTGCAATCTTATCTTCTGGGTATTGTTCAAAAAATTCTGGCTCACCCACCACACCAAACGAACAGGTACCATTAGAGAATGGGATTAGCCAGTACCATACGTCGTGATTTTCAGGATGAACTGAAATTAAAATTTTGTTGCGATCGTATTCCGGCTCTTGGGGAGAGATATGATCTTCGATATGGGTAAAGATCGCTTTTCTAGGCGGAAGACAAGAAGGTTCTTCTAGCTCCAACAAGCGTGGCAAAACACGCCCAAAGCCACTTGCATCCAGCACAAAATCTGCTTCGATTTGATAAGCCTTCTTATTTGAGTCGAGCACTTCTAATCGAGACTTTTTCCCTTCAAACACTAGGTTGAGCAGCTCATGCTGATAACGAATCTCTACGCCTTGCTCTTCAGCGCTATCTGCCAATACTTTATCAAAGTTGGCACGTTGAACCTGAAACGTCGTGCCCGGTCCTGGTGTGTATTTGTTTGTAAAGTCGAACTGGGTGTATACGCCATTACGACGAAATGCAGCACCATCTTTATACTGGAAACCAAACTGCTTTACTGCATGAGTCATTCCTGCTTGTTCAACAACTTCCATACATGCAGGGAGTAGGCTTTCTCCTATGGAAAAACGTGGAAAAGTCGCTTTTTCTAAGACAACAACATCTATGCCACGCGATTTTAATAAGGCAGAAACGGTTGAACCTGATGGCCCCGCTCCTACGACAACAACTTGCTTGAGCTCTATTTTCATTCTGAATTTAGTTTGCTTGTAGTTTTAATAAGGTATGACCAAGGCCAATATTGTCGGTTCTTTCAACGACAGATAAACCTGCCGCTTCGACAATTTCTAAGAAATCATCACTGCGATAAAAGCGACTATTACCGTTAGCTAAACAGGTAAAATAAAGAGAAGTGGCATTAAGGCTATAGGAAGCTCCCGCGTATTTTTGAGCATCCCAAAACAGCTCCAATACGTAAATAGTATCTCCCTTCGTTAACTGGGCTTTAACTTTTTTAAGGATATTGAGGATCTCAATTGGGGAAAAGCAATCCAAGAACTGGCTCATCCACCATACGTCAGCATGCTCAGGCAATGTTTGTGCTTTATCAAGCATGTTTGCAGGGTATGGACGTACACGCTCGACGAACTGGTTTTCTGAAACATTCTTCATCGCTACTTCTAATTGCTGCGGTAAATCAACAATCGTCACTTGAACGTCAGGGTCATGTTTACAACACTGAATCGCCCATTTTCCCGTATTTCCGCCAATATCCACAAGATGCTTTGGCTTCCTTGCAAATACCTCTTTAAGCAGAAGTGGGAACGAGCGATCCGAATAGAAATGATCGAACTTAAACCAGCTCTGTTTGGCTTGTTCTGGTAACGTCGATAGACCTTGATAAATGGTCTCCCAATTGCCCAACTCTTTCAAACCTGACGGTTTACCTTCTTGAATTGCTTCCGTCAAATGCATCATCGCGGCGTAACAAACATCTGCCGTAAAATCCATGTTTGCATTCGTCATACCATCATGAAGAAGGTAAAAACCAAGGTTTGCAAGCGAATAGTTAGGTCGTTCCCATAAAACAATATGCGCACTAATCGCCATATCCAACAGTACTTTAACACCATATTCTGATACTCCCGTTTTCTCGGCAATATCTGTGGCACTCATGCCTTGAGCGCCAGCGCTGTCTAAAGCGGCTAAAATACCTAAATCTCGAAGCGTTTTGGCGGTCTGGAACACGATTGGTGCAAAAGATAACTTCTGAGCTTCTGTCTTCGCTTCAAAAGCATTAAAAGGGTCATTATTTTGATTTAACACGGAAAAACCTAACTGCAATTAATAGTTTTATTGTTGAGATTGATTGCCCAACAATGCAATAGCTCGCTGAATATCAACATTCAAGTTGTTTACCCAACGATTGTAATTGCGGTGGATTTTGCCATCACTTGCTTTGAGATTTACTGAGTTGAGATAAATAATTGAGTAATATTTATTATTGTATGGGATTTTTACTTCTGCAGAGTGTTTACGAACGTGGATTTTTGCAATAAGAACACCAGGGCTTACTTCTTCGATCGTCCAGCCTCGGTTAGTTGCTGATTGCACTATGGCCATTTTTACTTGTTTATTTTGAAGATCATAAGCAACTGGAGTATCCTCCACATTCATTACAGGTTGTACTCGTCCACAACCAACAAGAAGCAAAGTTAATAATAACGAGACATACAGCTTAAAACGCGACATGATAATTTCCTTTTTATTGTGAATTTGGGTCAACCCCAATTTGTATCGAGCTGTAAAATAAACAATTTAACCCAATATGCCAAACTCGAAGATCAACATTTCGTTCAATATTGATGCGTGGACAGCGAATTCATTCGGTTTATCCGAATCCAATGAATGGAAACAATGGGCAACAGAGATAAAATGGCCAGAAGATGGCAAAATCAATGTTGCAAATATTCCTGCGATGATGCGCAGAAGAATGAGCCCACTCAGTAAACTGGCGGTACAAACTGCAATCGAAATGCTTAATCAACATCAAGTTGATTACCTTGTATTTTCAAGCCGTCATGGTGAACTGCATCGCAGCGTCGCACTAGTTGAAGATATAATTAATGGAGAAGAGGCGTCTCCGATGGCTTTTTCTCAATCGGTGCACAATACCGCCGCAGGGCTTGCCACTATCGCAACTAAACAACCCATTCCCCTAACTTCTATCGCTGCGGCAGAAAACACATTCCAAAGCGCAATATTAGAAGCATGGCTGTTTTTGTCCGACAATCCTGACAAAAAAGTACTGCTTGTTGATTTTGATGAGCCTATGCCTGACTCTTATTTAGAATATGAAAACCAACAATACCAAGGGTTTGGACTTGGCTTAATACTTTCTCATGGAGACAAGTTCGCGATACAAAGCTCCATAAACGCAGAACGTTCCGGTCATCCTCTTCCTCAAGGTTTAGTATTTTTGCAACAATACTTGTTAGATAAAAGCCAGTGGACTATTTTCGCTCCGCAACAAGCTTGGGAATGGCACAAAAAATGACTCGCTTAAATCAGTATTGGCGTGTGCTAGCAACAGGCTTTTGTTTTTCAGTATTTGGGTTAGGTGGTTTAGTACTGAGTTTCATTGTTATTCCGACCATTCGTATTTTTGTTTCAGACCAAACGGAACGCGAATATAAAGTTCAGGGTGCGATTCGATATTCATTCAACACATTTTGTAAATTGATGAAGCTAAGTGGCGCAATCGATTATCAAATTATTGGTGCCGATATTCTTCAACAAGATCGTAATTGTTTAATTGTTGCCAACCACCCTAGTTTAATCGATTACGTTCTCATTGCTTCACAATTAAATCGCTGCGACTGTTTAGTAAAATCGGCAATATGGTCGAATCCTTTTATGAAGCACATCGTAAAAGCAGCCGGATATATTCCCAATGAAGCACCGGATGATTTATTAGCACTTTGTGATGAACGATTTAACAAAGGCAACGTGTTGCTTATATTTCCTGAAGGAACAAGAACAACACCAGGTGTAGAGCCGAAATTACAACGCGGTGCAGCACAAATTGCGGTAAGAACAGAACGAGATTTAAGAGTTGTCCATATTACGGTAACACCAAGTTTCCTCACAAAAGAGAAAAAATGGTATCAAGTACCGGCAACAAAGCCCTTTTTCAGGGTTGAAGTTAAGGATAAAGTTGAGATTACCCCCTTTATAAAGCAAACTACGTCGCCGACAATAGCGGCGCGACGCTTACAACAGCACCTAGCTGAAAACATTTTTCCAGAAAACTTTTATTAATAAGCAGGTCCCAGTGGAACAGTTACACAACGACATTAAGCAACTTATTATTGATGCTTTAAACCTTGAAGATTTAACCGTAGATGATATTGAAACGGATGCACCACTTTTTGGTGATGGACTTGGCTTAGATTCTATCGACGCGCTTGAGCTTGGACTCGCAATAAAAAAACAATACAACATCGTTATTGATGCCGACGACTCAAATACGCGCGAACACTTTGCGTCTGTAGCAAATCTAGCGAAATACGTTTCTTCTCAAACTAATGAATAAGTTGTAGGTATATTCATGACTGATGTAAATAAAGATCAAGTATTTGAACAAGTTAAAGATGCGCTTGTTGAGCTGTTCGAAATTGACGCAGCCGACATTCAATCAGATGCGCACTTATACCAAGATCTCGATCTTGATAGCATTGACGCCGTTGATTTGGTCGTACACCTACAGAATGTCACTGGCAAAAAAATCAAGCCAGCAGAGTTTAGTGCAGTAAGAACCGTTGACGATGTGGTTAACGCTGTCACTGAATTATTGAAGGAAAGTTAATGCGCCAATTGCTGACTGGTCTGTCTGCAATTGTACTGTTTGCCTACCCCTTCGCCGTCTATTTCGGTATAGATAAATTTGGCTTGAACTTAGTTGGGGGCTTGTTAATTGCTGCGTTACTTTTGCGTGTTTTCGTCGCAAATAAGACCCCACTAAAAGAGTTTAAGTTCTTGGCGCTCGTTACGGGCGCTGTTGGCATTGTCCTAATTACGCTTGGCATGGTGTTTAAACAACATGGGTGGCTTCAGTTTTACCCTGTCGTTGTCAATGTATGTATGCTGTGTGTATTTGGACTGAGCTTAAAACAGCCGCAATCGATCATAGAGAGGCTTGCTCGCTTGCAAGAACCCGACCTTCCGGCTAGTGGCGTGGCTTACACTCGCAAAGTGACGATGGTTTGGTGCGCCTTTTTTACGCTCAACGCTGCCGTTGCACTCTATACCTGTTTCCTACCAGTAAAAATATGGACGCTTTATAACGGCCTCATCAGCTACTTACTTGCTGGTGGCTTGTTCGCTGGAGAATGGATCGTGCGTCAATTTGTTCGAAAGGAACACTAATCGTATGAATACAACGTATTCGAGCTTTACCTCCCTAGCGACCTTGTTCATCGCGGAGAGGTCTGAGCAATCCCCAGTCTCTTACGATCGCGATACGGTTATCACGTGGGGTGATTTCCAACAGCACGTCGCAACACTTACTCAACAGCTAGAAACCCAACCAACGCAAAACATTGCGTTGTGTTTTGGCAACAGCTACCTGTTTGCCGTTGGCTTTTTTGCTTGTTGTTATGCAGGAAAATCCATTGTATTACCTGGTAATTACCAACCAGAAGCACTCAAAGAGCTCAGTGAGCACTACGATTTGTTGCTGCATGATGCCGATGTCTCGGCTCCAGAACTCGTGAGCTCGCTTTTGATCGAAGCTCAATCATTGCTAGAAACCACCGTGATTAGCGAGCCAGAGGCCAAACAACCTTATTTTTGGCGTGAATTAAACCTGGCAGAAATACCAGTAACGCTATTTACTTCGGGTTCAAGCGGCACACCAAAAGCCATTGCAAAAACGCTGAAACAGCTCGATATCGAAGTTGCTATTCTAGATAACCTGTGGGGCGACACGGTTGCCAGCACACGCGTTGAAAGCACCGTTTCTCATCAACACATTTACGGCTTGCTGTTCCGCGTATTGTGGCCTTTGTGCTCCGCACGTCCATTTTCAGCACACAACCTTGAGTTCCCAGAGCAACTTGTCCATCACGCTGATGCTGACACCACGCTAGTAAGCAGCCCTGCGTTACTAAAACGACTCAGTGAAGAGCACAATCCGGTTGCGATTCGGTGCGTATTTTCTTCTGGTGGTCCCTTGCCAAACCAAGCCGCGCAGCACAGCCAGTTGTTGTTTGGGTCATTTCCTATTGAAGTTTTTGGCAGCACAGAAACCGGCGGCATCGCTTACCGTCAGCAGCACGAAGCCAGTACTCCCTGGACGTTATTCCCTGGTATTGAAGCCGAGCTTAACCATGAAAATTGTTTAAAGCTCCGCTCGCCACACATTGATGAAAACACTTGGTACCAAACTGCGGATAAATGCTATTTCCATGATAGTATTTCTTTTGAATTGCGTGGACGCACTGACCGAATCGTCAAAGTCGAAGAAAAGCGTATTTCCCTTGTCGAAGTGGAAAAACGTTTAGAGCAATTGCCGTGGGTTCAAGAAAGCGTGGTGATCCCAATGGAAGAATCTGGTCGCCTCACGTTAGTCTCGATCATCGTACTTAACGATCAAGGCAGCGATGTGCTTAATGAACTTGGTAAAGGCAAATTTTGGCTTGAGCTTCGCAAGGCACTGCGCAATTGGCTAGAACCGATCGCTATCCCGAGAAAATTCCGAGTGGTCGACGAAATTCCATTGAACAGCCAAGGCAAACGCCAAGTTGCTGAAATTGAAAAACTATTCCAATAAAGCTAGTAACATGGATAAAAGAAAACCAACTATTCAGAATATTGAAGTGAGTGACCATACCGCGGAGCTGTCGCTGCGAGTGGATGCTGACATCTTAGATTTCCAAGGTCATTTCAATCACTTCCCTCTTTTACCCGGCGTCACTCAAATTGATTGGGCGCTGTTCTACGCCGTTCAATATTTGAATACTCCCAAGGTATTTAAAGGAATGGAAGTCATCAAATTTCAAGAGCCGATTCTACCAAACGCAGCCGTTTGCCTCTCACTCTCTTGGGACAATGAGCGCGAGAAATTGACCTTTAAGTACACATCGAAAAACGGTGAAACCTTGGTGACTCACTCGTCAGGAAAAATGAAACTGGGTGAGTCACGTGAGTGATTATCGCCCCTGCTTTTTAATTCCTTGCTACAACCACGGCAGCACAATTGCAGACGTGGTTGCGTCGTTATCCTCTTTCGCTTTGCCAGTGCTGGTCGTGGACGACGGCAGCAATGAAGACACCAAACAAGCGCTTTCTGCTTTGAGTGAACAAGGGCTGATAAAACTGATTAGTTTGAGTGAAAACCAAGGCAAAGGTGGCGCGGTGATGGCAGGCCTACATCAAGCTCACCAACTTGGTTTTACGCACACCATTCAAATCGACGCAGACGGTCAACACGACCTAGAGGCATTGCCGAAATTGCTCAGCGCCAGCGAAACAAAACCAGATAACCTGATTTCGGGCCAACCGATATACGACGAGAGCGTACCTAAATCCCGTTTGTATGGTCGCTACGCTACGCACGTGTGGGTGTGGATAGAAACCTTGTCACTGTCTATCAAAGACAGCATGTGCGGTTTTCGCGCCTACCCAGTGGCGAAAACGGTCGCCGTGTTGAACAAGTACAGTATCGGCAAACGCATGGATTTTGATATCGAAATTCTAGTGCGAATGTACTGGGAAGGCGTCGACATTGATTTTGTTCCAACGCGCGTGATCTACCCTGAAGGTGGCATTTCCCACTTCGACGCATTGTGGGATAACGTCAAGATAAGCTGGATGCACACTCGCCTATTTTTTGGCATGTTGCCGCGCATTCCTTCGCTACTCGCCAGAAAGCACAGTCACACAGACGACAGCAATGCCCACTGGTCGAAACGAAAAGAACAAGGCACGATTTTAGGCATCAAAACCTTACTCGCGGTTTACCGCTTGTTCGGCAGAAAAGCGTTTGACCTGATTTTAAAATTAGTCATGCGCTACTACCACTTCACGGGTAAATCTGCCCGTGAAGCGTCTGAGATTTACCTGCAAAACTTGCAGTACTACGCAACGCAGCAGAGCATCGCACTACCAAAACAGTTGGACAGCTATCATCATCTGCTTTCTTTTGGGCGAACCATGCTCGACAAACTGGCAGCATGGCAAGGTGACTTTAACGTCGATAACCTAACCATTCACGGCCAGCATCATTTCGAAGAGATGGCGCAGAAAAAACAAGGCGTGCTCATTTTAGGCTCGCACCTTGGCAATATCGAACTCTGCCGTGCGCTTGGTCGTCGACACTCTCATGTCAAAATCAATGCCTTGGTATTTACCCAACACGCTGAACAATTTAATGCGGTAATGAAGGCGGTAAACCCAAATTCGGAACTGAATCTGATTCAAGTCAGCTCAATGGGACCAGACACCGCGATTCTGCTTCAACAAAAAATCGAGCAAGGCGAATGGGTGGTGATCGTTGGCGATCGCACTTCCACCAGCAAAGAAAATCGTGTCGTTTGGGCAGATTTTCTTGGTAAACCTGCACCATTCCCGCAAGGCCCATTCATGCTAGCCTCGGTATTAAAAGCGCCGGTTTACTTACTCTTCGGCCTACGCGACGATGAAGCGAACACTCCGCATTTTAATGTGTACTTTGAACACTTTAGTGACCAAGTCACGCTACCACGCAAGGAGCGTCAGCAGGCACTAGAACGCGTTGTTCAACAGTACGCACAAAGATTAGAACACCACACACTGCAAGCGCCGTTACAGTGGTACAACTTTTTTAACTTCTGGACTTTAAGTAATCAGCCACATGACAAACAACAATAATCACAACATCACTTTTGGTGCCCAATCTTTAACCATCGAAGATGTCGTTGCCATTGCTCAAGGTGCAAAGGCACACATGAACACCTCGCCAGAATTTACCGCGAAAATTGATCGTGGCGTGGCGTTTCTGGAACGATTACTGAAGGAAGAAGGTGTTATTTACGGCGTGACCACGGGTTACGGCGATTCATGTACTGTGGCGATTCCACCCGCTCTTGTGGATGAACTTCCGTTGCACCTTACACGCTTCCATGGTTGTGGCTTAGGTCAAATCCTTTCTCATGAGCAAGCTCGTGCGGTGCTGGCAACACGTTTATGTTCATTGTCGCAAGGCGTATCTGGCGTGTCTCACGATCTGTTAAACCAAATCGTTACGCTTATCAACCACGACATTGCGCCGCGTATTCCACAAGAGGGCTCGGTGGGCGCAAGTGGCGATTTAACGCCTCTGTCTTACCTAGCGGCGACCTTAATTGGCGAACGTGAAGTGCTTTACAAAGGTGATGTGCGACCAACACAAGAAGTGTTTGCAGAGCTGGGCATTGAGCCAATTCGCCTAAAACCAAAAGAAGGTTTGGCGTTAATGAACGGTACATCCGTGATGACTGCCCTCGCCTGTCTTGCCTACAAACGCGCAGAATACCTAGCGCAGCTTTGCACCAAGATTACGGCAATGGTCTCTGTGGGTATGCAAGGTAACGATTTCCACTTTGATGAAGCGTTGTTTGCGGTAAAACCTCACCCTGGTCAACAGCAAGTTGCGGCTTGGCTGCGTGATGATCTCAATGCTGAACGTCCGCCACGCAATAGCGACCGACTGCAAGATCGTTACTCGCTGCGTTGTGCGCCACACGTGATTGGCATGGTGCAAGACTCACTGCCTTGGCTACGTCAATTGATTGAGAATGAACTAAATAGTGCCAACGACAATCCAATTATCGATGGCGACAATGAGCGCGTTCTGCACGGCGGTCACTTCTACGGTGGTCATATCGCAATGGCGATGGATACGTTGAAAGTGAACATTGCCAACTTAGCTGATTTGCTGGACCGTCAGATGGCGCAACTGATGGATTACAAGTTCAATAACGGCCTGCCGTTTAACTTAACCGGTGCAGAAGGCGAGCGTAAACCGATCAACCACGGCTTTAAAGCGGTTCAGATTGGTATCTCAGCTTGGACGGCAGAGGCGTTGAAAAACACCATGCCAGCAAGCGTTTTTTCTCGCTCAACCGAATGTCACAACCAAGACAAAGTGAGCATGGGCACCATTGCGGCTCGTGATTGCTTACGCGTACTTGAGTTAACAGAGCAAGTTGCTGCGGCTTCACTCCTAGCAAGCGTTCAATCGGTTGAGATTCGTCGCCGTCATAACGAATTGGACGAACACCACATGAGTCAGAGTTTGCGAGTAATTCGTGACGCCGTACTGAGCGAGTTTGAATTTGTGATTGAAGATCGCCCATTGGAACAAGATTTGCGCCATTTCATTGAACGCATTCAGCAACGTCATTGGCCACTCTACGCGGAGGTATAATGCAAGAGCAGGTTCTCTACCCATTAGAAGCGGAGGTGACTATGGTCACCTCTTTTCAAGATGCTGACCCAATGGGCGTGATTTATCACGGCAACTTCTTTCGATATTTTGAAGAAGCGCGTCGTGTGCTGATGGAGAAGATCCAATACAGCTATCGCGATATGCAAGACTCTGGGTACATGTGGCCGATCATCGACACGCGCGTTAAATACGTGAAGGCGGTTCCGTTTAATCACACCATTCGTATTACCGCGCAACTCACTGAGTGGGAAAACCGCTTACGTGTGGATTACGTGATTTACGACGCCGAAACGAATCAACGTATGTGCAAAGCGCATACAACGCAAGTCGCCGTATCCATTGAAAAGCAAGAGATGTGCTTTGTTTCTCCAGCAATCTTTTTAGATAAAGTAGAGAAATGGCACAACCATGGGAGTCTGGACTAATGCAAAAGTGGTTACTCTCTTTTTTGTTGATATTTTCTGTTCCAGCACTGGCCACACCGACAGCAAACGTAACGGATTTGGCATCGCTTCAACAGCAGTTGTCTCAGCATGAAATCGTACGCGGAGATTTTACGCAGCAGCGTCATCTGGAAATGTTTAGTCAACCTTTAACCTCTAAAGGTCAGTTCACACTGAGCAAAACACATGGCTTGTTGTGGCAACAAACTGAACCTTTCGCAGTCAATTTGGTATTGACGGAAAACAAACTTCGTCAGACTTTTGCCGACCAAGCTCCGAAAACGATTTCTGCTGAAGAAAACCCAATGGCGTTCTACTTTAGCCATGTGTTTTTATCCGTGTTCCACGGGGATACTTCTGCACTGCAAGAACAATTCACACTCGATTTTTCAGTTGAGAACAATCAATGGCAGCTCGTTTTAGTGCCAAAACAGTCGCCATTAAATGCGGTGTTTCAATCCATCACTCTTTCCGGTAAAACGCACATTGATCGCCTAACCCTACAAGAGCTGCGTGGCGATAAGACCGAAATCACGTTTACGAACCAGACCTCTCTACCTCAGGAACTCACGGATGCCGAAGACGCTCAATTCCGTTTCTAAACTCAGTCTCGGCACTCACACCTTTGCTCTGGTTTGGCTCAATCTCGTTGTTTTAGCGGGCGCGTTGCTACTCAAACAATGGGTTTGGAGTGCAGAATCTCCGATTGAGACCAACATTTTAAAACTGTTGCCGAAGAACCAACAAAACCCGGTGGCTGAGCAAGCCTTTGAGTCGGTCTCGGCAAGTATGAGCGACAAAGTCATTTTCGTGATCACAGCGCCGGACAAAAATGCCCTTTTTGCAGCGGCCGCTGAATTTGATAGAGGGTTACGCCAAAGTAATCATTTTCGCGATGTGGTGGGAAAAATCTCACCTCAAGAACAGCAAGCTTGGGCGAGTTACTACTTTAAGCACCGCTTCCAATTGCTGACGCCTCAACAACGAGAGCGTTTAAGCCAAAATCCAGAACAGCAAGTGCAGCATGTGATTCAGTCGCTGTACAACCCGTTTTCTGGAGTGACCGGGCAAGAGTTACAAAATGACCCTTTCTTGCTATTTCGTGATTATTTAAGCCAAGTTACCCAGCAATCGTCCTCTTTCCGATTGGATAACGGCTATCTATCCGTCGAAAAAGACGGTGCTCAATACTTGCTTATTACTGCCGAACTAAAAGACTCGCCTTATAGCCTAACTGGGCAGCTTGTAGTCCCTGATATTCAAGCGCTAGAACAAAGCGTCGCGCAGAAATATGGCGCTAAAGTGGCACATACTGGCGTTCTATTTTACGCCGACTTTGGTACGCAAAGTGCCAAATCGGAGATCAGTACCATCGGTGTGTTCTCTCTGCTCGGTATCATTGCATTGCTCGTGTTGGTCTTTCGTAGTGTGATGCCACTGTCTCTGGCACTGCTTTCCATCACCATTGGTTTGCTCGTTGCTTTGTCCGTTACGACGTGGATTTTTGGAAAAGTCCATCTGTTCAGTTTAGTGTTTGGCGCAAGTTTAATCGGCGTGTCTATCGACTACGCATTCCACTACCTAACCGAACGTCTTGCGGCGGGAAATGAATGGGATAGCGAGCAAGGATTAAAGCATATTTTCATAGCTATCACACTTGGCTTAATCACCAGTTTGATCGGCTATTTGGGCATGTTAGTGGCACCGTTTCCAGGTTTGCAGCAGCTTGCGCTGTTTTCATCCATTGGTCTGATTGCTGCTTACATCACCGTGGTGGCTTGGTATCCGATACTGGCTCGTAACCCATCGCGATCCATTTCGAACTTACCAGGACAATCACTGTTGGCGAAATGGTTAACGCTTTGGAATCAACCTCGAATTAAAGTCGGATTACCGATGTTATGTGTGGTTGCGAGTGGCTTTTTCTTGCTGCAATTGAACTACGATGACGACATTCGTCTGCTGCAAACGATGCCGAAAGATCTCAAGCAGCAAGAAACCTTGATTACGACGCTCAGTGGCATGCAATCTTCGCAGCAAATGTTGGTCGTTACCGCCGACGATGACGAAAGCCTAATGAAAAAGCTGGAGTCTTTGACACCAACTTTAGAAGCGTGGAAAGCGGACAGCACCATCGAAAGCTACCAGAGCCTGAGCCGCTACTTGAGCTCAGTGGAACGTCAGCAACAAGACTATCAATTGATTCGCGATCTTTACGCGACACAATCCAGCCCACTTGCTTCCGGGCTGGGCTTAAGTAAAAAGCCCAAAATGGACGCCGACTTTATCCCTGTTACGGTTGAACAGTACTTGCAAAACCCGGTATCAGCGCCTGTACGTTTTCTTCATTTGGGTAAAATTAAAGAAAAATCGGCAACGGTTGTGGTGTTAAACCAATTGCAAGACTCCGCTGTTGTTAAGGCATTTGCCAAATCACAGTCTGATGTTGTCTACCTAAACAAAGCTGAAGAATTATCCGCCCTATTTGGTGAATACCGAATCAAAATCATGGAGCTATTGGCAGCCGCCAGTGCTGTGATCTTTCTGGTATTAATCAAGCGGTACGGTCTGCAACACAGTTGGCGAGTTTTACTGCCATCATTGATTGCTTGCGCCTGCGGTCTGGCAACGGCTGTCGCGATGGGAACAACATTAAACCTGTTCAACTTGCTTGGCTTGGTGCTCATTCTTGGTATAGGGATCGATTACACTCTGTTCTTTGCCGAGAAAGCGCGCAGCGTGAGCACACTATTGGCGATCACCCTTTCGGCAATCACCACTGTGTTGTCATTTGGATTGCTGTCACTCAGCCAAACTCACGCGATTCACAGTTTTGGCATTACGGTGTTAAGTGGTATTTTTGTCGCTTGGCTGCTCTCTCCGATTGCAATTAAAACAGAGGAAACGACGTCATGATTTTCAATCACGCCTTTCGCTGCGCGACGTTATTCGCACTGAGCCTGTTTTTAAGTGCATGCAGCTTGGTCCCTCACCAATCGACGCCTCAGGTCGACATTGCCGAGCACACCCAAGTTAGCTTGCCCACTCCCGCAAGCTTGGGCTATCAGTTGTCTGCCAGTCAGTTAATTACGGCTTCTTGGGCAATAGATGGTAAAACCAAATCTGAGCAACTTCCGGTGCAACTGCAAGTGATCAACAACGAAGTGGTGCTGGCAGGCTTCTCATCCTGGGGGACGAGAGTACTCTCACTGTCTTACGATGGAGAACAAATTCAAACCGAAGTGCTCAACGGTTTACAAGGTTCGCTACCGCAGCCAGAACAGGTATTATTTAACCTGATGATCACGCTCTGGCCGAGTTCCGCTTGGGAAGGGTCGTTAAATGAGGTAAGGTGGCGAATTATTGATAAAAATAATTCTCGCGCCATCTTTGATAGCGACGGTGAAAAGATCATTAAGATTCAATACAGCTCTTCTAACAAGTTAGAGGGTAAGATTGATTTTCATCACCTCAAACATCAGTTTTCAATTTCTATTCAAACACTGCAACATCAGATTAATTAAGAACAATTTAGAATAACAATATGCCTATTCGCTCTTCTCAACCTTTGTATATTCAGGCCTGTGGCTTTCACTCTGCCATGGGACAAGATGATGCGCTCATCCACCAGTGTTTATCAGGAGCGAAGCCATCCAACATGGTGGTTGACCAAGATATTTTAAATTCAGGCCGCCAAACAGTAATCGGTCGAATTGCACAGACGTTACCGCAATTACCGACCGCACTCAGCCAGTTTGATACGAGAAACAACCGCCTCGCACTTTCGGCTTTGCTGCAAATCGAAGGCGACGTGCGTGACGCCATTGCTAAATATGGTCGTGACCGTATCGCAGTCGTGATCGGCACCAGCACATCTGGCATTTCAGATGGCGAAATCGCATTTGGCGAAAAGCTGGCAAAGGGTAATTTTCCTGCCGACTACCATTACACCAAACAAGAGCTTGGCAACTGCAGCGATTTTATTGCCGCCTACTTTGATTTGAGCGGCCCACATTACTCAGTTTCAACCGCCTGCTCTTCTAGTGGTCGTGTTTTTTTAACCGCGCAACGCCTGATTCGCTCTGGCATTGTTGATGCGGTCATTGTGGGTGGTGTGGATACCATTTGTCGCCTAACACTAAACGGCTTTAACGGTTTAGAAGCTCTATCCGATACCCTTTGTAAGCCGTTTGACCAACATCGCAACGGCATCAATATCGGTGAAGCAGCAGCATTAATGTTGCTAAGCAAAACACCTGCGCCCGTTGCTCTTCTCGGAGCTGGCGACAGCTCAGACGCACACCATATTTCCGCACCACATCCAGAAGGGTTAGGCGCAGAAGAAGCGATGAAAAAAGCGTTGGCCAATGCAGGACTTACAGCGCAAGACATTGGTTACATCAACGCACATGGCACAGCAACGCCGTTAAACGATGCGATGGAAAGCAAAGCCATTCATCGCTGCTTTGGAGACTCCGTTCCCGTAAGCTCGACAAAGCCACTTACCGGACACACATTAGGCGCAGCAAGTGCTACGGAAGCCGCGATTGCTTGGCATATTCTCAAGTACAACCTTGATTTGCCAATACAACACTGCGAAACCAAAGCAGACGATATCCATATATCGTTAGTTGAGACGCCAACCAAACTTGGCAACAAAGCGATTCTCAGTAACTCTTTTGCTTTTGGTGGCAACAATATTAGTCTTATTTTTGGTTACGCTCATGACTAAACTTCCTCCCATCGAACAACTTTTGCCACACGACAAACCAATGATTTTGGTTGATCGTGCTATAGATGTTCAACAAGATACGATTCACTGCCAGGTTGATATCGCAGAACACAACCCGTTCTTCGACTCGGCATCACACACCGTGCCAGCTTACGTTGGCATTGAGTTTATGGCGCAATCGGTCGCGGCGTGGTCTGGTTACCACGCATTAATGAAAGAACAAGCGCCACCAATTGGCTTTTTGCTTGGTAGCCGTCGATACACGTCTGAATGCGATGCGTTTTCTCGCGGACAAATGCTCGATGTGTATGCCGAAAAAGTCATGGAAGATAACGGTATGGCGGTATTTTCTGCCCGTATTGAGCTACAAGGAACTGTTGTAGCGACTTGCCAATTGAACGTTTACGTTCCATCAGAAGAAAAATTACAAGAAATGAAAATCAGGAGTCAACAATGACCCGACAAGTCCTCGTTACAGGTGCCAGCAAAGGCATCGGTAAAGCCATTGCCGTTCAATTAGCCAAAGATGGTTTCCAAATCATTGTCCATTACATGGGCTATCAACAAGGCGCGCAAGATACCCTAGACACCATCGAACAGCATGGGGGTAACGGTCGTCTTATCCAATTCGACATCAGTGACCGCGCAGATTGCCGAGAGAAACTAGAAGCCGATATCGCCGAACACGGCGCTTACTATGGCGTCGTGAACAACGCTGGCATCACAAAAGATACCGCTTTCCCTGCGATGACCGAAGAAGAATGGGATGGCGTGATTCATACCAACCTAGATAGCTTCTACAACGTTCTTCACCCTTGTGTTATGCCAATGGTGCAAAAGCGTAAAGGTGGTCGAATTGTTACCCTTGCATCAGTATCTGGCCTAATGGGGAATCGTGGTCAAACTAACTACAGCGCAGCAAAAGCGGGCGTAATTGGTGCAACAAAATCACTCGCGCTTGAACTGGCAAAACGCAAAATCACCGTCAACTGCGTTGCTCCAGGGCTTATCGACACAGGCATGGTAGACGAACACGTGAAAGAACACGCGATGCCGCAAATTCCTCTGCGCCGCATGGGAGAGCCAGAAGAAGTTGCTGGTTTAGTCAGTTACCTTATGTCTGACATCGCAGGCTATGTAACTCGCCAAGTCATTTCGGTAAACGGAGGCCTAGTATGAGCCGTCGAGTTGTTGTAACCGGAATGTCGGGCGTGACTGCGTTTGGTAACGATTGGCAATCTGTCGAACCAAAACTGCGTGACTGCCAGAACGCGACGCAATACATGCCTTCTTACGAACAGTATGAAGGTTTGAACACCAAGCTCGCGGCACCCATTTTAGATTTTGATCTGCCAAAGCACTACAAGCGCAAGCAAGTACGCGGCATGGGCCGTGTTTCCAAATTAGCGACCGTCGCAACAGAAAACGCACTAAGCCAAGCAGGTTTGATTGGTAACGACGTACTCACCAATGGTCAAACGGGTATCGCATACGGCTCATCAACAGGCAGTACTGACGCAATCGGCGCATTTGGTGTCATGCTGAATGAGAAAACCACTAAAGCGATCACCGCAACGACTTACGTGCAGATGATGCCACATACCACGGCGGTGAACGTTGGTCTATTTTTCGGTTTGAAAGGCCGAGTGATCCCAACCAGTAGTGCATGTACCTCCGGCAGCCAAGCAATCGGCTACGCCTACGAAGCGATCAAACACGGCTACCAAACGGTCATGGTTGCTGGTGGCGCTGAAGAATTGTGTCCAACGGAATCCGCTGTCTTCGATACCCTTTTTGCCACCAGTCTGAAGAATGAAGACCCGAAAAGCACACCAAGACCTTATGACTCCGATCGCGATGGTTTGGTGATTGGTGAAGGTGCGGGAACGCTGGTTCTGGAAGAGTACGAACACGCCGTCGCTCGTGGCGCGAAAATCTATGCAGAAATCATCGGTTTTGCCAGCAACTGTGATGCCGCACACGTCACTCAACCACAGATGGAAACCATGCAAATCTGTATGGAAATGGCTTTGCAAAACGCGGGCATTCCTGCGGAGAAGATCGACTATGTATCTGCTCACGGCACTGCCACCGACCGCGGTGATATTGCAGAAAGCAACGCAACAGCGAATGCTCTGGGCAAAGTGCCAATCAGTTCACTCAAGAGCTACTTTGGCCACACACTAGGCGCGTGTGGCGCAATTGAAGCGTGGCTAGGTTTAGAAATGATGCACACAGGCTGGTTCAACCCAACGCTCAACCTAGAAAACCTCGACGAGCAATGTGGCGATTTAGACTACATCGCCGGACAAGGCCGAGAACTGGACGTGAAATATTTGATGAGTAACAACTTCGCCTTTGGCGGCATCAACACCTCCATCATCTTTAAAAAGGTGTAATGCCCTTAGTAAATGCAAAAGCGCTGGTTAACCAGCGCTTTTTTGTTGGTGGCTATCCAGATTGCTAGAAATTGCAATGGCTAGAATGCCATTCAAAAGTTGTAGATAGAGTGGCAATTACAGCCAAAAACCTAAAAACGACAAAGCCCCGACAACTCAAAGAGTTATCGAGGCTTATGAATAAATGGCACGCCCTATTGGATTCGAACCAATGACCACATCCTTAGAAGGGACGTGCTCTATCCAGCTGAGCTAAGGGCGCGCTACAGGGACAGGATTATACGAGTTCAAACGGGTAAATCAACGGGTTTTCATAACATTCTGATCTGAATGCCTAAAAAAAGTCCATTAAAACGCTTAATGTTCAAAAACACCACAAAGCAAACGTTTGCGTATGGATGTTGATAAGAAATTCTGCGACAATGCGCCGCAGATAATCTGCCTTCTTAATTTATAAGGAAAGTCATGACTGCTCAAAATATAGACGGAACTCTCATTTCCCAAACTGTTCGATCCGAAGTGGCTGCACGTGTTAAAGCACGTGTTGAAGCTGGGCTACGTGCTCCTGGTTTAGCAGTGGTTCTAGTTGGTGAAGATCCTGCTTCTCAAGTTTATGTCGGTAGCAAACGCCGCGCATGTGAAGAAGTTGGGTTTGTTTCTAAGTCTTTTGACCTTCCTGCGTCTAGCTCAGAAGAAGAGTTACTAGCGCTGATTGATGAATTAAACAACGATGATGAAATTGACGGCATTCTAGTGCAATTACCCCTTCCTGCGGGCATAGACACAACACATGTTTTAGAGCGCATTCACCCAGAGAAGGACGTGGATGGCTTCCACCCTTACAACGTTGGCCGTCTTGCACAACGTATTCCAAAGCTTCGCTCTTGCACGCCAAAGGGCATCATTACCCTACTCGACCGTTACAACATTGAGCTACGTGGTAAACATGCGGTTGTGGTTGGCGCGTCAAACATTGTTGGTCGTCCAATGACACTTGAGCTGCTGCTTGCGGGCTGCACAACAACAACATGTCACCGTTTTACCAAAGACCTAGAGAGTCATGTGCGTCAAGCTGACGTTGTCGTGGTTGCGGTTGGTAAGCCTAACTTTATCCCTGGTGAGTGGATTAAAAAAGGCGCAGTGGTGGTCGATGTCGGTATTAACCGTCTTGACTCAGGCAAACTAGTTGGCGACGTGGAATACGACAAAGCACGTGAAAGTGCGAGCTTTATTACTCCTGTTCCTGGTGGAGTTGGCCCAATGACCGTCGCAAGTTTAATTGAGAACACGATGCTCGCTTGCGAACAGTTCCACACAGACAAATAACGTAAAGCTTCAGATACGAAAAAGGCTCCGCAAGGAGCCTTTTTGCTAATTGTTGATATCTATTTCAATTACAGACTTAAAATCACACCCGCAATCGAAGCGCTCATTAAGTTCGCCATGACACCAGCGATAATCGCACGGAAACCATGCTTAGAAACAAATGCACGCTTTTCTGGTACCAATGAGCCCAACCCACCAATCAGCATCGCCATGCTTGAGATGTTTGCAAAGCCACACAAAGCAAACGTCACGATTGCTTGTGAGTGTTCACTAAGTTGAGACTTCACTTCTGCAAGCTGGATGAAAGCGACGAACTCATTCACCACAATCTTGTTACCAATCAGCGAGCCTGCTGTGGTTGCTTCTTGCCATGGTATACCCAACAACCAAGCGACTGGCGCAAACACAAAACCTAGGATGAGCTCAAAACTTAATGGTGTCCCAATAAGATCACCTATCCAGCCTAACATGCCGTTTAGCATTGCAATGACACTAATAAACGCCAGTAACGTACCACCGACCGATACAGCAATGCGTACACCCGCCATGGCACCATCGGCTAATGCTTCTACTACGTTGGTTGCACGTGGAATTTCAACTTGGCTAATGTCGATATCTGCTGCTTTATCCGTATCTTCTGGCATTAAAATTTTTGCCATCAACAAGCCGGCAGGTGCTGACATAAATGCAGCAGCAATAAGATAGTTGAGGTCGACACCCAGTGATGCGTAACCAACCAACGTTCCGCCAGCAACTGACGCTAAACCACCTGTCATAACTGCAAAGAACTGCGAGTCAGTCATGTGTTTTAGGTAAGGCTTTACCATTAATGGTGCTTCAATGGTGCCAACAAAGATATTCGCCGTAGCAGACAAAGACTCAGCACGACCGATACCCAGCAGCTTTTGAATACCACCACCGATAAAGTTAATGATTTTTGGCATCACACCAATGTGATAAAGACCTGAGATAAGAGAGGAGAAGAAAACGATGATACCCAGAACATTGATCGCAAAGGTGAAGCCCCCTGTCGCCAAATTACCGAATAAAAACGCAATGCCCTCTTGACCATAGTTGATCAAATTCGACACAACACTGCTCACTGAATTCAGCGCATCTCGTCCTGCTGGTACATATAAAACCAACAACGCAAACAGTACCTGCAAAGCAAACGCAAACGACACCGTTCTCAGCTTTATATTTTTTCTATTTGTAGAAAGTAGCCATGCTAGGAATAGTATGGCTACGATACCAATAATTGAGTTCATAAAATGAATCCGACAGAAGGGGGATATGGAAGGCACCGGATTGTATAGCGGACTCAAAATGCTGCAAGTTGAGGATGTTAACAGTGTGAAAAGTTTAAGCGACCAATAACTGACCAACAAAATAACCAATTGAATTTATTGAAGATAAACGTTTGCTTATTTTAATTATTTCCATATGGAAAATATGTTTCTGATTCAGGAAAAATTTTTGTGAAGTGAATCACCTTATGTGTCGTTCTACAACGTCATTGATCCTGTTATTTAGGAATAGAGATGTAAGGCGCCAAACGTTGGTCCCAATGACAAGGGTTGCCGATCTTCTGTTTGATAAAGTTAATCACTGCGGATATTTTTTTTGGCATATGCTGGCGGCTTGGGTATACCGCATAAAACGGCATCGACTGGCTGGCTTTCCAGTCAGGTAACAGCTGTATTAACTTACCCGTTCTAAACTCATCCCCCAGCAAGTAAGTGGCAAGGTAGGCAATACCCCAACCTGCAATAGCCGCATCCCGAACGGCTTCTGCCAGATCCACTGAATAGTTACCCGAGACTTTTACGTTCAATTCTTGCTGATCTTTGGTAAACGCCCACCCCGTATAGTCACGCTCCCAGCTTCTGTATATGAGGCAGTTGTGAGCAGATAGGTCATCCGGTTCTGTTGGCGTGTCATGTTTCAATAAGTAATCTGGCGATGCCGCAACAACAAACTGGCAATCCGTCAAACGCTGCGCAATGTAACCTTCAGGCAAATGCTCGTTGTTGGTTACCCATAAATCGAGCCCTTCGGCTAACATATCGACCTTATAGTCAAACAGATGTACTTCCACTTGAAGTTGAGGATACAGTTCACGTAACTCTTGAATCGCTGGAATAATGTGTAAGGTACCAAATGATTGCGACAACCCAAGACGTACCAAACCTGCCACTTCATCCCGCTGGGTTTCCATCTCTAATGTGGCGCTGCTCACCGCTTGTACCACTTGCTCACAGTGATGAAAAAAGGTTTTCCCTGCCTCAGTCGGCGTAAAGCTTCGCGTAGTGCGTTGAACAAGCTTGATACCAAGAGACGCTTCTAACTGACTCAACTGTTTACTCACATGAGACACCGACACGCCTAAGCTCTTTGCAGCAGCTGTGAAGCTTTTGTGTTTAAGAAGAGCGGAGAAAATCACCATTTGTGCGGCACGTTCAGATAACACGCTTTACCTCGATTTGGTTATAGAAAAAACAAAGGGCTCCGAAGAGCCCTTGTATTGAAGACTGAGTGCCAAATTGTTTGATGGCAGATCAGTATTTAATGCGGTCAGCCAAGTGACTCACAGCAAGTGCGAAGTAGTAAGAGCGGTTCCACTTCATCAATACGTTGTAGTTATTGTAAACCAGATACGTACGACCATTCTCGTCGTCCGGCATGATCAACCATGCTTTGATGTCTTCATCCAGTTTTGGCAACGGGCTACCGTCATATTTTGTGATACCTAATTGGCTCCACTCTTGAAGGTATTTGCCTTTTTCAGCCGTGCGCCCTTCTAGGCTGCGATCAATATTTTTAGGAACCTTAACTTGGCGACCCCAAGTATATTTATCATCCCAACCAGACTTGCTCAAATAGTTAGCGGTTGATGCAAACACGTCCGCTTCAGATTGCCATATGTCTTTTTTACCATCACCGTTGCCGTCAGCAGCAAAACGAAGGAAAGAGCTTGGCATAAACTGGCATTGACCCATCGCACCAGCCCATGAGCCTTTAAAGTTCTCTAGCTCAATATGGCCTTGATCGAGGATCTGAAGTGCCGACATGGTCTCTTTCCGGAAAAACTCTTCACGACGGCCTTCAAATGCCATTGTGGATAGTGCATCAATCACTTTAAAGTTGCCGGTAAACTTACCAAAGTTACTTTCAACTCCCCAAAGTGCCACAATAAAGCGCGGGTGGACACCGTACTCATCGCCTATACGCTTTAGCTCAGTGTAATGCTCTTTGTAGAGTTGTCTGGCTTGCTTCACCTTCCATTCAGGCACTGCGCGAGGAATGTACTCATCCAATGTCAGTTTCTTTTCTGGTTGGTTTCGGTCCGCTTTTACTGCTCGGGGCTTGTACTCAACATTAGCAAAAGCAGCACTAATGACCTGCTCTGAGATACCTTTATCACGAGCTTCAGCACGCAGCTTATTCAAGTATTCATCAAAACCCTCGCTACTTGCAAAAGCCGAGGTACACATACCAACGCTAAGCATGGTAGCCAGTATCTTTTTCATATTGCCCTCCTTGAGCAAGGCAGAAATCCCAGATGAAAAACGATGACGTTATTCGCCTTTCTGCTGGGCTTTTTGTTCTTTGTACTTTTCTAATAGGTTCTCCGGCGGCGGTGGAACCTGAAGAAAGAAGCCATCATTTTGTAATGAAGCCTTCACTTTTTCGATATCAACTTGTGCCAATTTACGGCCATCAAGTTTAATCGTCATGACAGCGATAGGCTTACCGAACATCTGCATTAAGGTGTCAGGAACCTGTGAAAAATCATCCTTTTTCGGAATATAGAGATAAGTACCTTCTTTTTTCGAGCTTTTATAAATAGAACAAAGCATGACACGCCTTTTATGCTGATTTAGCCGCGTTGAGTGCGGATTAGGTTGAAAACGTCAAATTCTCGCAAACTTAATAGCAAATTTGAGATTAATTCACCTATTTGCCCACGAGAGAACTTGCTGCGTCAAAGGATGAAATATAACATGACATACCTAGTTTAAGGCAACGCTCTTTCAATAAAGGCAAGAAGTCCACGATGACCCATTCACCAGACCTTAAAGGTAGCAGTTTTACATTGTCAGTTTTACACCTTTCTGACAATGAGATCGCAAAGACTGTCGAATTTTTGCAAGAAAAAGTTTCTCAAGCACCTTCTTTTTTTGCATCCGCGCCTTTGGTAATCAATATAGCAAAAGTACAAGGCGACATTGATTTCCCTAAGCTTAAACAAGGCATCTCAGATGCTGGTTTTATTCCGGTCGGTGTAACGGGCTGTAAAGACAAGCGTGTACAAAACCTTGCTTCCGAAGCTGGCTTCGCCATTATGTCGGCGAGCAAATCACCAAGCCAAGCACCTGCCAAAATGGCACCAACGAAAGTAGTTCGTACGCCTGTCCGCTCAGGACAACAGATCTACGCAAAAGATGGTGATTTGGTGGTGCTGGCGCACGTCAGTGCAGGTGCTGAAGTCATTGCTGACGGCTCTATTCATATCCATGGCACACTTCGAGGTCGTGCGATTGCAGGAGCAAGTGGTCAGCAGGAAGCGCGTATTATTTGCCACGATTTACAAGCAGAACTGGTATCCATTGCGGGTGACTACTGGTTAAGCGATCAAATTGAAAGCGAGTACTGGCAAAAGAAAGTAATGATCAGTAAAGCCGATGAATCATTACATTTAGAAGTTCTCGCGATTTAATCTAAAAAGGAAAAAAAATGGCACGCATTATTGTAGTAACGTCTGGTAAAGGTGGCGTTGGTAAAACCACTTCAAGCGCAGCCATCGCCTCTGGTCTAGCTCTTAAGGGAAAAAAGACCGCGGTGATCGATTTTGACATCGGTTTGCGTAACCTCGATCTAATCATGGGCTGTGAGCGCCGCGTCGTGTATGACTTTGTAAACGTCATTAACGGCGAAGCGACATTAAACCAAGCGCTGATCAAAGATAAGCGCACGGACAACCTATTTATTCTTCCTGCTTCTCAAACTCGTGATAAAGACGCACTGACAAAAGATGGTGTTCAGCGCGTATTCGGCGAACTTGATGAAATGGGCTTTGATTTCATTATTTGTGATTCACCAGCAGGTATCGAGCAAGGCGCGTTAATGGCCTTGTACTATGCCGATGAAGCCATTGTCACAACGAACCCAGAAGTCTCTTCTGTGCGTGACTCTGACCGCATTCTCGGTATTTTAGATTCTAAGTCACTGCGTGCAGAACAAGGGCTAGAGCCAGTAAAACAGCATCTGTTACTGACTCGCTACAACCCATCTCGCGTCACTCAAGGCGAAATGCTAAGCGTTGAAGACGTTGAGGAGATCTTACATATTCCACTACTGGGCGTGATTCCAGAAAGCCAAGCCGTGCTTAACGCGTCAAACAAAGGTGTGCCAGTCACTTTTGACGATAACACCGATGCGGGTATGGCTTATTCTGACACCGTTGATCGCTTATTAGGCAATCAGGTTGAATTTCGTTTCCTTACTGAGGAGAAGAAAGGACTCTTTAAACGACTCTTTGGAGGCTAGACATGTCATTATTAGAATTTTTCCGTCCACAGAAGAAAACTTCTGCGAATCTAGCTAAAGAGCGTTTGCAAATCATTGTCGCAGAGCGCCGCAGCCAAAATGATCCTGCGCCGTCTTACTTGCCTCAATTAAAAGAAGACATCTTGAAGGTGATCAGCAAGTACGTGGCAATTGATCCAAATATGGTTGACTTAACATTTGAGCACAAAGACGACGATATCTCAGTTCTTGAGCTAAATGTGAAGCTACCAGACGAAGAAAAGTAATCAGTTTCTCTCGCAAGACGAATACTCTAATTAGAACGAAAAAGGTTGGCATCGAGGCCAACCTTTTTCATCTTTCATTACTTTAATGCTTTGTTCATCTTGTCGCCGAGTAAATCCAAACGCCACCCTTGCATCAAATCAGGCAATACTTCTGGGTCACGATCTTTTTTCCAAACCCAACTGATCAACTGATTGATCTGCTTTTTAGAGGCAAGGAACTCCGTGGCTAAACCTGACTTCTGCGAAGCCGATTTCACCAAGTCTTTCATATTTTTGAAGACCTGCTTGTAACCCGGATAGTCCATTAAACGCTCAATTTTCGCAGGATACTCTTCAGAAGGTGTTTGCTTCGCTTGCTTAACAATCGCGGCAATCTTCGCGCCATGGCGGTTAATCGCTCGGATATCAATATCTTCTGCTTCCATCTTCTTAAAGTTCGTTAAACCAAGACGAGCGACCGTTAATAGATCACCTTCTTTGAAGATAAAGTTCAGCGCTAAATCTCGTTTGATTGCTTCACGATAACGCCACGTCGCCAATGGCTTTAAAATCGCTAGCTCAGAAGGTTTTAATTGCCAAGCGCCCTTAATATCAAGGTAGGCATTCTCTTCATTAGTTACGCGAATACGTTTCGAAACGAGTAAATCACTTTCTTGCTGTACAGCTTCCCACCAACCTGCTTGCGTCACCTTATCAAACAGCTTTTCGTATAACGGTAACAAGTAATGAACATCTGCGGCAGCATAATCTAATTGCTTTTGTGTCAGTGGACGAGCCATCCAGTCGGTACGTGATTCACTTTTGTCGAGCTCTACGCCTAAATATTCTTCCACCAGCGATGCGAAGCCTGTCGATAAGCCGTGACCGAGAAAAGCGGCCATCAGCTGCGTATCCACCATAGGGAATGGTGTACAACCAAAAGCGTTTTGGAAAACTTCTAAATCTTCACCACATGCGTGCAGCACTTTTAGCACAGAAGTATCTTTTAATAGCGCTACAAACGGCGTCATATCCGTTAATTCAGTCGGATCAATCAGCGAGAGGCGATTACCATCGAAAAGCTGAATCAGACCTAACTGCGGGTAGAAAGTGCGAATACGAACGAATTCGGTATCCAACATCACTACGTCTGCCTCTCGGGCATGAGTGCAAACCTCTTCTAGGTCTTTGTTTTTAGTAATAATTTGATAGTTCACATACTTCTCGCTATAAAAAATGCCAGCAAAACGCTGGCATTCTATCATTTTTTAAATCTCTCGACTCGACGAAATCGGCTTATGCGCTTTTCTTCGCAAGTTCAGCGTCATTCTCTTCGCGTAAAACACGACGCAAGATCTTACCGACATTGGTTTTAGGTAAGTCTTCGCGGAACTCAACCAACTTCGGAACTTTGTAGCCAGTTAAGTGTTCTCGACAATGCGCGATCACTTCGTCTTTGGTCAAGCTCGGATCGCGTTTCACGACATAAATCTTCACTAATTCACCAGACACTTCATGCGGCTGACCAATAGCAGCAACTTCAAGTACTTTGCCGTGAAGTGCTACAACGTCTTCGATTTCGTTCGGGTAAACATTAAAGCCTGATACTAAGATCATGTCTTTCTTACGGTCAACGATATGCAGGAAGCCTTCGTCATCGAACTTAACGATGTCGCCAGTTGATAGCCAGCCGTCTTCGTTAATCGTATCTTTCGTTGCTTCAGGTCGTTGCCAGTAACCTTGCATAACCTGAGGACCACGAACTTGAAGTTCGCCAGTTTCAGTATTCGCAAGAGCGTTACCTTCTTCGTCCACGATACGAACTTCTGTTGATGGTACCGGCAGACCAATAGAGCCATTGTATTCAACAAGATCATGCGGATATGCCGCCACCAACGGAGAACACTCTGTTAGACCGTAACCTTCGAGCAAATAGCAACCCGTGGTCTTTTGCCATCTTTCTGCCACTGAGCGCTGCACTGCCATGCCGCCGCCAACGGCTAAACGTAGATTACTGAAATCCAACTCGTGGAAATCTTCATTATTGACCAATGCATTAAATAAGGTATTCACGCCCGTAATCGCAGTAAACGGATGCTTTTGTAGCTCTTTCACGAACCCTGGAATATCTCTAGGGTTGGTAATAAGTAAGTTACGACCACCCATTTCAACAAACAGCAGACAGTTTACGGTAAGAGCAAATACGTGATACAGCGGTAATGCTGTCACGACTAATTCACGCCCCGGAGATAAAACCGGTCCGTACGCGCCTTTTGCCTGTAGAACGTTCGCAATCATGTTGCGGTGAGTCAGAATCGCGCCTTTCGCGACACCTGTCGTCCCCCCCGTATATTGCAGGAATGCAATGTCATCCCCAGACATAAACGGTTTAACGTATTGTAGACGACGACCTTTACGTAGAGCCTGACGCATTGAGATTGCACCAGGTAAATCGTACTTAGGCACCATGCCCTTAACGTACTTCACGACAAAATCGACAATCGTACCTTTCGCTCGTGGCAGCATTTGACCAAGACTGGTTAACACTACGTGTTTGACTGGTGTTTTATCGACGATTTGTTCTAGCGTATTCGCAAAGTTAGACACAATCACAATCGTCGTCGCACCTGAGTCATTCAATTGGTGTTCAAGTTCACGAGGAGTGTAAAGTGGGTTAACGTTTACGGCGATACAACCTGCACGCAAAATACCAAATAATGCTACTGGGTATTGCAGTAAGTTTGGCATCATCAGAGCAACGCGGTCACCCTTTTGCAGTTTTAACTCGTTTTGCAGATACGCTGCGAATGCGCGACTACGCTCTTCCAATTTACGGAAGGTCATAACCGAGCCCATGTTCATGAATGCTGGTTGGTCTGCATATTTTTGTACAGACTGTTCAAACATTTCTACCAAAGACTCATATTGCTCTGGATTAATGGTTTCAGGTACGTCACTTGGATAACGTGAAAGCCATGGTTTATCCACGATGTTACTCCTCGTTTATAACTGGCTAAAAAATAGCGTCCTTTTTATTTTGAAAGCTATTACAGCACAGCGAACGTGCTTGAGCACGCAACTCTCAAACACTTGTTTAAATTTTGTTAACTACACCAAGAATTCGCGTTGCGACCTCGAGTATTTGCTCTAAATGACAGTGATGACCACCCTTGACAGAAACCACTTGCGGTGGGTTCTCTCCCCAATCAGCTTGGTTAGATGGTAAATTCTGAAATCCTTGATCGCCTAATACAATCAAATGAGGACAACGTATTTGGCTGGTAATCGAGTTAGCATGCGCTTGCGCCATTCGGTAAAGCGACGCACATTTTAACTTG
This sequence comes from Vibrio sp. 2092, assembly GCF_033339635.1. NCBI lineage: Bacteria > Pseudomonadati > Pseudomonadota > Gammaproteobacteria > Vibrionales > Vibrionaceae > Vibrio > Vibrio sp. 2092. The sequence continues at coordinate 72,914 of NZ_JAWOUY010000010.1, forward strand.
GCGTCATGCCGCCAATACCATTTATCTCCTCGCTGCTCTGTTCCACGCTCGACTATCGGTAGAAGTTGCTCAGCGGTTAATTGGTTGGCTTGCATGCGTAATTTTAACGCCAGATCGAAGGAGGCAATGGCTCGCTCTGGCTTGTTTTGCTGTCTTATTCGACTTAAAACGCCATCGCGAAGACGAGGCAAACTGTTAGTAGGATCCTCATGAAGAGGTCCTGCTCCCTCAATTTGCACAAGAGCTTCGACCTGCTCTGGAAACGCTGCACTATAGCAACTTGCGATTAAAGCACCAAGTGAATGCCCTACTAATATCAGTCTGTTTGGTGATAATTCGTCCAAAAACTGATACAAATCGGCAATATAGTCGTGAAAGGGGTAATAATTATCGTGAGATTTATGACTCGATAAACCGTGACCAAAATGATCGATGGCGAGGAGGTGTAAGTGAGGATTAAGTTGATTCAACTGCTCCATGAGCGCTTTAAAGCTGCCCGCATTATCTAACCACCCATGAAGAAAAACGACTGACAAGTCAGCCGTTTTCTCGTTCCCTATCTCAAGGGCTGCCATTTTGCCGGCAGGAAGCTCGAATTGACGCTCATGCATCGCAGATTATTTGACCTGTTTTATCACTTTACCGTCTTGCGGGAAATCATTACGCCACATGCGGCAGTTAATCGAGTAACATGGGTAAAAGTAGGTTGGCGAGTCATACATGCGTACACGTTCTTCAATTTTCCATAAACGGTACCCTTCCCCCTTAATTACTGGGAAGATGTAACCGTGCTCACCGATCTTTCCTTCTTCTTCCCCTGCTCCTTTGCCTACAACCGTCACCAAACGGCCTTCACTAAAGGCGACAGGCTCTAAATAGCCATCAAAATAGGCGACAAAACGCCCCGTAGGCTCTTCATCAATATCAGGTTTACCAGACTTACTGATAGGAAGGTTTACAATCTCTAGACGCGTTTTATCTTTAAAGTTATCCACTTTAGCGATGATTCCACCAAGGCGAACATCTTCACTCACTTGCCCCTGAGACTCAGCAAACGCTTTATAGTCTGTAACGACCAATTCTGTGCTTGCATTTAGCTCCTCTGGCAAAGAGCTACACGCAGACAAACCAACCGTAGCAAATAATGCGAGAAAAAACCGTCCAAAAACCTTCATAAACCACCTTTCAATATTAGTAACCCCAAGCTGGGGAGATCTCACACGTAAATATCGACACCAAGTAATTGAGCCAGTTCCTCTTTTTTAGCTCGATTCATGACATCCATGTACTGCTCCATTGCTTTACGTGCGCCCCCTTCAGGAAGGTCATATTGCACTTGAGCTCGGTGAATTTGGGACTCATCCACGTGTTTTATGGAGTGCGCCACGGCGTTAGCAACCTTTGAAGGCTGACCTACAGGCTGCTTTGTTTGTGATTTATTTACCTGCTTCTTTTGACTGGCTTTATGAGTGCGATTTGCACCGGGAATCAAAGAAGGAGGCAAGCCATTAATCGACGCCATAGCACTCCATAAAAATACAGGGCAAACGCCCTGCTTTTTGTCAGGTTAATGAAAAACGGACTATTCGCGACCAGGAAGTTTTTTCCATGTCACATTATCACGTAAATAAACAGGGCTCGAATCTTCGACCGGCACGGTATTACCCTTTTTAAATTCTTGTTCAGCAAGAATCACGATGTCTTGTGAATCAGGGTACAGAACGTCACTATGCGTCAAATTAAACGGTAGGTCTGCTAATACTTCTTGGTAAGCATCCCAACCAGTACCTGCTGTCGTCCACGTTTTGTCGTCTGCTTGTGCTTCTTCAACGAGACGTGCTGGTGGAATTACGCACTCTGCATCCATCTCTGCCCACTCACCGTTTGCTTGGCGAGTGTAACGTGCCCAGTAAACTTCACCCATACGTGCGTCAATAGCCACAGCGACATCGGTCACACCATGTAAGCGATAGCTACCTTGAGCCATTGCAGCCAGCGTTGAAACGCCGATCATAGGTAAGTCAGCACCGAACGCCAAACCTTGTGCGATACCAATACCGATACGAACGCCAGTAAAGCTACCTGGACCACGTCCAAACGCTAACGCATCCAGCTCTTGTAGAGTCAGGCCAGCTTCTTTGAGTACTTCATCAACCATTGGCAGTACTTTTTTGGTGTGATCGCGTGGTGCAACCGCGCTACGTGAAATCACTTGATCATTAGCCAACAACGCAACTGAACAGTTTTCAGTCGCTGTATCGATAGCAAGAATTTTTGCGCTCATTTAACTCTCTACAACTCTCATTTATTGGGTTATGCCTCAGCACTTGCGTCTGTGACAGATTGTTCTGCTTTCAGGAATGCTTTGATTCCATCTAAGTCTCGCGTCCTTGGGATAGGTGGTAGACTTCCGAGGAAAATACCACCATAGTCTCGCGTGACGAGGCGATTATCACAAATGATCAACGCACCGTGATCCTTCTGATCTCGAATTAATCGCCCGACTCCCTGCTTTAACGTAATCACTGCATCCGGGATTTGTACTTCAGCAAATGGTTCACCGCCACGTAATCGACAATCCTCGATACGGGCTTTGAGTAACGGATCGTCAGGGGCGGTAAACGGTAATTTGTCGATAATAACACAGCTCAGCGCATCACCTCTAACATCAATCCCTTCCCAGAAAGCGCCCGTCGCCACGAGTAAAGCGTTACCCAGTTCCATAAACTCCGCCAAGGTTTTCTGCTTACTCTTCTCCCCTTGCATTAACACAGGCAGCTCAAGTACTTCTCGGAACTTCTCACCTAGTTCACGCATCATGCTGTGCGAGGTACATAAAAAGAAGCAGCGACCATCATTTTCTTCAATCACCGGAGCAAGCATTCGGACTAACTTATCCGCTAAGCCGTTACTGTTTGGCTCTGGCAAATACCTTGGCACACAAAGGCGCGCTTGCTTTTGATAATCAAAGGGGGACGGCAGAGAAAATTGCTTTGTAGGCTTGAGGCCAAGGCGCTCAGTAAAGTGCTTGAAATCGCCCGATACGGCTAGGGTTGCTGACGTGAAAATCCAAGCGCCTTGTTTAATCTCTATTTGCTCATGGAACTTGTCCGCGACAGAAAGAGGCGTAATGTGCAGAGCGAAATGACGAGGCGAGGTATCGTACCAGTATGAGTAACCGGTAATATCGACATCACATACCCGGTCGATACGGCCTTTGATCAAATTTGCTCGTTCAAAGGCGGTATCCAGTAATTGACTGCGCCCTAAGGCTATTTTGAGTACATCAATCGCCAATTCGAGGCTGTCAGTTAAGCGCAATAATTCTCGCTTAATAGAACCTGATTGCAACGCCTCACGCCAGTTGCCACGAAAGCCTGGCTCACCCAATACAATCCGCATGTCCATTGCGCTTTGCATGAGTTTGTCGCCCACTTTTTGCAATTGACGCATATCTTTGGCTTCGGTGCGATAGGCTATTTCAATGTCTTTGGCAAGATCGTGAATTTGGCGGCTTGAAACTGACTGGCCGAAATATTCGCTCGCAATATCTGGCAACTGATGAGCTTCATCAAAAATAAACACATCGGCTTCTGGAATCAGTTCACCGAATCCTGTTTCTTTGATCGCTAAATCAGCAAGAAACAAGTGATGGTTCACTACAACAATGTCGGAATCCATGGCTCGCTTACGCGCTTTCAATACAAAGCAATCAGTGTAGCTCGGACATTCTTTACCTAAACAGTTATCATTGGTTGAGGTGATAGTCGGAATGATCATGCTGTCTTCTGGCAGATCATCACAATCACCAAGGTCACCTGTTTTGGTTTCTGATGACCAAGCACGCACTTTAACCAGTTGAGTTAATAACGTCGGGTCAGATTCATTAGTGTGGCTTTCGACCATTTGGCGGCTCAAACGATCCAAACACAGATAATTAGAACGCCCTTTTAATAACGCCACTTGGCCATAAAAACCAAGCGCATTGACCATGAGCGGTAAGTCACGATGGTACAACTGCTCTTGCAAGTTTTTCGAGCCTGTACTGATGATCACTTTTTTACCGCTTAACAGCGCAGGGACTAAGTAGGCGAAGGTCTTACCGGTTCCGGTTCCTGCCTCCACCACCAACTGGGTTTGATCTTTGATCGCACTGCTGACGGCTTCCGCCATATCGATTTGTGGCTGACGAGCTTGAAAGCCAGGAATGGCCTTACCTAACGCGCCATCAGAGGAAAAAGTTTTTGCGATCATGCTTGGTATTGAGTTTGAAAAATTATCGAGAGTATATCAGAGGAATAGGAGTGACATCAGCCCACAATCTGACCAGCTTGCGGCGACACGCGGATATTTTGTTGAAACCAACGTAAGAATAGATTATTTATGGTGAAACATGGCAGTACAGTTACACCCGCCAGGGAATAATAACAAATTCGTACGCTAAAATATTAATGCATGGAAGTACCTGATTTATGGAAAAGAAAACACTGTTGACCCACTGTTCTGACGCCCCGGGTCTCATCTCGAAAATTACTAATATCTGTTACAAGCACCAACTCAACATCGTTCACAATAACGAATTTGTTGATAATACCAGTGGCCACTTTTTCATGAGAACGGAGTTGGAGGGGTACTTCAACGATCAAACGTTTCTTGCCGACTTGGACCAAGCTCTCCCGCAAGGTGCTAAGCGTAAATTGGTTGGCTCTCGCCGTAAGCGCATCGTCATTCTCGTCACAAAAGAAGCGCATTGTTTAGGCGATATTCTGATGAAAACCTACGATGGAAGCCTAGATGTTGAGATCGCCGCTGTGGTGGGGAATTACGACAAACTGCAAACTCTCACTGAACGCTTCGACATTCCTTACCACCATGTGACCCATGAAAACCTTAGCCGTGAAGAACACGAGCAGAAGATGCTAGAAGTGATCGATCAATACGATGCTGACTTTTTGGTGCTAGCTAAATACATGCGCGTATTAACGCCGACGTTTGTTGAGAAATATCACCACAAAATCATTAATATTCATCACAGCTTCTTACCTGCTTTTATTGGCGCGAAGCCATATCAACAAGCTTACGATCGCGGTGTGAAAATCATCGGTGCAACAGCACACTTCGTGACTAATGATTTAGATGAAGGGCCGATCATCAAGCAAGACGTAATTCCTGTCGACCATACATTCAATGCCCAAGATATGGCGCAAGCGGGACGCGATGTAGAGAAGAACGTATTGAGTAAGGCTTTGAATAAAGTGATCAATGACCACGTCTTTGTTTATGGGAATAAGACAGTGATCCTGTAATCCCTCCGTACTAGTTACAACGATAGTGAAACCCGTCCAACTTGGCGGGTTTCATCTTTTCAGAAGATCCCCCCTCCAATTCTAACCATCAAAGTTAAACCGATACGTTATAATTTTTCATTTCTCCACAACTATTTACTGAGAGAATGATTCCGTTTATCATTTGCCCTCCTTATAATAAACCACGTTAATATTACGGAATTAAAATGAAAAAAACGTTAGTGGCTTTTCTGATTGGGCTGACTTTACCAGCAACCACAATCGCAGATACTCTTGAGCCTGTTCAGAATGATGTATCCACTCGCATTATCGGCGGCGAACCTGCCAACACTTCCGACTGGAAATTTATTGCTTCACTGGTACGTAAAGGACAACCTACATCTATTGGTCACTTTTGTGGTGGCAGTTTCCTAGGTGGAAAATACGTATTAACTGCTGCGCACTGTGTGGAAGGTCTTAATGCGGACGATCTGGATATCGTTCTTGGTCTTTATGACAAAAACAGAGAGTCTCAAGCACAGCGCATCGCCATTAAAAATATCTATTCACATGATGAATATAACAACATAACAACGAACAATGACATCGCTCTTATTGAATTAGAACGCAATATCGATAGCGCAACTATTGACCTGGCAACGCCAGAACTTTTAGATAGCGTACGCGTAGGAGACAAGTTGCACGTGGCTGGATGGGGAAATACGTCCACGACAGACCGAATATACCCAACCGTTTTACAACAAGTAGATTTGGAATACGTAGATCGAGCTACCTGCCAAAACCTACCAGGAAACTACTCTAATGTATCAGATGACGGTATTTGCGCCGGATACTATTGGGGAGGTAAAGATAGCTGCCAAGGAGATAGCGGCGGTCCACTCATCGTTGATGATAACGGTATCAACAAATTGCTAGGCGTGGTCAGCTGGGGGGATGGATGTGCTCAACCAAACGCTTATGGTGTTTACGCCAACGTCGCTCATTTTCAACACAATGGATGGATAGATAGCCATCGCAATACTATCAGCTTCACTAAGTACCGAGATCTTCGTTTCGTTGAGCGAAAAGCGCAGCAAGAGACCTTTACTATTCGTAATGACGATACTATCCCATTCAACATCTACCAAAGCACAATATCATACGGAAGTACCATCGAGAAAAGCACTTGTACTGGTACCTTAAAGCCTTCGCAAAGCTGTCAAATTACCGTCGGCTACCAACCTAGCTATTCGGGATCAGAAACAACGATAGAGCTCTTTACCGATCATCCGAAACTGTCCAGACTCACAACAACTTTCGAGTATTCAGGTGTAGATAAAGCAAGCAGATCAGTGCGTAATGCCATTCCGCTAGCAGACGCAAATGTTTATACCGGTCAAAACGCTTGGACGGCTGAAAATGGTGAACTGCAATCAGCGGATATGGGAGCTTATCCTGGTGTATCTGAGCTGGTTTTGACCGATCTTCCGAAGGGCAAACTTACCATGGATCTCAAAGTAATGTCCGATGGTTTTGATTACTTGTTCATCTTAGTTAATGGTGAAATTTACGATAGCACCAACCAACTCCTCGATTATAAAGAGATCCAGATCGATCTTTACAAAGCATCTAATACGATAACGTTTGAATACGTCCAACACCCGTTTTCAAGTGGCATTTACAGCGCGCAAGCATTTGTTCGCAACATAAATATGTCAGTCAGCACAGATAATACGGGCGATGCTGGTAACGACGTTAATAAAAAGTCTAGTTCAGGCGGCAGTTTATCTATTGGCCTACTGGTGTTAATGGCTGCAGGTTCATTCGTACGACGCAAAAAAAGGTAACGAGATGAAACATAGACTCAAGATATTCCTACTTGGTTTGGGCACTATCAGTTTAACTGCATGTTCAGCAAACGCAGGACTGCAAACAAACCAGACGTCTGAGCACCAAGCAATGATGGTAGAGACTTATAGGACAAGTGAGAGTCAAATTTCATTTATCACAGAGTCTAACGGCTGCAGTAAGAACGATGATTTTAGCCTAAAAATAGAGCAAAGCTCACAGACAGAAGCTCTTATTACTATCGTTAGAGACAAGGCGGATCATTGTAAACGAATGCCGTTTGCCAAAACTTTTACACTGCCTTTAGATGAAGAGTTGAAAGGCAAAAAACTTTCCATTACCAACCCAAAAAGCAAGTCACTGGCTAAATAGTGATTCGCTTACGAAAGGGAGCCTCGGCTCCCTTTTTGCCTATCGCAACTCAGCAATTCTCACCCTAGCGTTTTACGCCTGCTCAGACTCCACAATACGCTTAAGTGAATGCGGGTGCAGTTTGATACAAATGCCTTGGTACTTAAACGCCACTGTTGGGTTATTCAAGCGTTCGCCATCCCCTTTCGGGCTCGACAGTTTGATCTTCACACCCAGCTCTTCTAACTCATTAAAGCGTGCGCCAAACGCTGGATAAGTGTGTCTCAAATCAGCAAGAAACTCATCTGCGGTTTCGGCATGAGACGGAATCACAAACTCCACATGTTCCCAGCTTTCAGTTGGGTAGATTTTGCCTTCCGCAGGGTATGGCAGCTCCAGACACTCAATCTTCCAGCCACGACTTTCCAACGCTTTATCGAACTCAATAACAATAATTGGGCGACCGTTGATTTTCGCTTGTGAAATCACCTTTCCGTATTGACTCCAAGCCTCATGCGCAGCTTTTGCGGTATCAGTATCGTTAATACGCAACGCAATATGGTCAGCTTGAGCAAAGCTCAGATCCAGTTTTAACAGGGATGCAAACTCTTCAATCTTCGCCATAAATGCATCCAAATCTTGGATCATCAATTCAGGCGCTAGGCGTTTTTCAACTAGTTGAGTCGTCATTGTGGTTCTCTTTTGGGGCGATTTATCTCATTACTCTGAGCGCAATAGTAAACGCAAACCAAACCACATTTCCATTCAATCGAAAAAGTATAAATTTCCCCAATTCCTCTCTGTATGAAAAGCAATAAAGTTGTTATCATTAGCCCCATTTTTGTGAACTCCAACAGAACTCGGCACTTACTTCGCCGAGTTCTTCGTCCTTGAATTGAAGGAAACGCGTGTGAATATCCAAGCACTTATTAATGACAAAGTATCTCAGGCTCTAGAAGCCGCTGGCGCACCTGCAGGCAGTCCTGCGGCAGTACGCCAATCAGCAAAGCCACAATTTGGTGACTACCAAGCAAACGGCGTAATGGGCGTTGCTAAAAAACTGGGTACTAACCCACGAGAATTTGCACAGAAAGTACTGGATGTTCTAGACCTAGATGGTATTGCAAGCAAGACAGAAATCGCTGGTCCTGGTTTCATCAACATTTTCCTAAGCGAAGAGTTCCTAGCAAAACAAGCGGAAGCAGCACTGGCTGACTCACGTCTTGGCGTTGCAGCAGACGAAGCTCAAACTATCGTTGCTGACTACTCTGCACCAAACGTAGCTAAAGAAATGCACGTTGGTCACCTACGTTCAACCATCATCGGTGATGCGGTGGTACGTACTCTTGAGTTCCTAGGTCACAAAGTGATCCGTGCGAACCACATCGGCGACTGGGGTACTCAGTTCGGTATGCTTATCGCAAACCTTGAACGTGTACAACAAGAGTCTGGCGAAGTTTCTATGGAGCTTGCGGACCTTGAAGGCTTCTACCGCGAATCGAAAAAGCTGTACGATGAAGATGAAGACTTCGCAGTAAAGGCGCGAAACTACGTTGTGAAACTGCAAAGCGGTGACGAGTACTGTGCAGAAATGTGGAAAAAACTCGTTGATGTAACCATGATCCAAAACCAGCGCAACTACGACCGTCTAAACGTGTCACTGACTCGTGACGACGTGATGGGCGAGAGCATGTACAACGACATGCTTCCTAAGATCGTTGCAGACCTAAAAGAACAAGGTCTTGCCGTTGAAGATGATGGCGCGCAAGTTGTATTCCTAGATGAATACAAGAACAAAGATGGCGAACCAATGGGCGTTATCGTTCAAAAACGCGATGGCGGTTTCCTATACACAACAACAGACATCGCATGTGCAAAATATCGTTATGAAGAGCTAAGCGCAGACCGTGTGCTTTACTTCATCGACTCACGTCAACACCAGCACCTAATGCAAGCTTGGACAATTGTTCGTAAGGCAGGCTACGTACCTGAGTCAGTATCTCTTGAGCACCACGCGTTCGGCATGATGCTTGGTAAAGATGGTAAGCCATTCAAGACTCGTGCGGGTGGTACCGTTCGCCTTGCCGACCTTCTAGATGAAGCAGAAGTTCGTGCAGCACAACTGATCGAATCTAAAAACCCTGAGCTAGATGCGGAAGAAAAAGAGAAGATCTCTAAAACAGTTGCAATGGCAGCGGTTAAATACTCTGACTTATCTAAACACCGTACGACTGACTACGTGTTCGATTGGGACAACATGTTAGCGTTTGAAGGTAACACAGCACCATACATGCAATATGCATACACTCGCGTAGCTTCTATTTTCGCTAAAGCTGGTGTTGCTATGGACGCTCTCCAAGGCGACATCAAAATCACTGATGAGAAAGAGAAAGCACTTATTGCTAAACTTATGCAGTTCGAAGAAGCGGTTCAATCTGTCGCTCGCGAAGGCCAACCGCACATCATGTGTAGCTACCTATTCGAACTAGCAGGTCAGTTCTCTAGTTTCTACGAAGCGTGCCCTATCCTAGTTGCTGAAGACGAAGCTGTGAAACAAAGCCGTCTGAAACTAGCTGCGCTAACAGCGAAGACCATCAAGCAAGGTCTGTCTCTACTAGGTATTGATACTCTAGAGCGTATGTAATCCGCTTTTACGTAGGTAGCTTAAGTAGCACAAGCTAAATGATGACAAAGGTTGACGTGAAAGCGTCAACCTTTTGTTTTATCTGGCGTATACTGATGTCATTCAATTCAAATCGGACAACATAATGAGTTTTGAACTGCACCCTCAACTGGCAAAAGACACCACCGTTATCGGCCACTTCCCACTGTGTGTGGCGCTTCTGCATAAAGATAACGCCGTGCCATGGGTTATCTTGGTCCCTAAACGTGCAAACCTAAAAGAGCTTCACCACTTGCCAATGCAAGAACAGCAACAGTTTTTGCTAGAGTCTCAAGCGGTAAGCCAAGCACTGGAAGCAACATTCCGTCCAGACAAGCTAAACCTTGGTGCGCTAGGTAATATGGTGCCACAGCTGCACATTCACCATATTGCTCGCTTCAAAGATGACGTAGCATGGCCGGGACCGGTTTGGGGTAACACCAAAGGTGAATTCCGTACAGAAGAAGAGCAAAACGAATTGCTTGGTCGCATTAAAAATGTGCTGTCACTGAGTTCTATTTTCCAAAAAGCATAAGCACTGCTAGCGAAAATAATTCGCCTTTGAATACGGCTGAAATAGACAGAGAAAGATTAATACGTATTTGTAACAATCTTTCTCATTTTTCTGGGATTATCACTAAAATAAAACTTGTTTAGACTACCAGCTCAGTTAGAGAGGGTCATCATGAAACAAGTCTTCAACACATTCCGATACGTCAGCTGGATCGCCATTATCTGTTCTATGGCTGCTTCATTCTTGCTTTTTCTTATGGGTGCAGCAAAAACCTATTCGGCATTTGCGGTCTTCATTCTCAATCAAACACCTCCAGAAGCACTCGCACATTTAGATAAAGCAGACATCGCGATCGCTTATTTGATCAAGTCACTGGATACGTTTCTTGTCGCACTAGTTTTGTTCATCTTTGCTCACGGCATCTACACACTATTTATTTCCAACAAAGCTAAAGCGAAAACACAAGAGCAGTCGGTTTTGCATTGGATCAGAACCCCAAACATCGGCCATCTAAAAAACATTTTGGCTGAAGTCATCATCGTGATCTTGTTTGTGAAGTTCTTAGAGCTCGTGCTGATTAACTTCGACAGCTTAGATTGGACGATCTTAACATTACCTATTTCGATTTTAGTTTTAAGTCTTGGTTTAAAGTTCCTAGAGTTAGGCGCGACTAAACACTCTGAAGAACATTAATTTCGCTGTATTCACAAACAATAACCAGCAAAATAAAAGCCGCATCATTGCTGATGCGGCTTTGTCGTTTTTACGTGATAATTTTTAGGTGACTAATTTTGATAGTCGCTACATGGTGACTGTCAGAGACAAACCATCTTGTTTAGTCACTGAGTAGCGAACACGAGTCACGTCATGAGCTTTATTGGTGTCAACTAGGCGGCTAATTTTGCCCTTCTTAATCCACACACTTAACATCGCGTCAGCACCATCTTCACTCATCCCAAACTGCTTAGCCAGATCTGACTGGGAAACGGTTCCTTTGTCTGCAATGTATTGATAAAGCTCTTTTAAAATCATGCTACTTGCGCCTCTAATGCACCGTTTTGTTTCTTACCAACTCGTTTGAACACACGGTATGTGCCAAAGAAGATAGCTACGATCACTGCCATCCAAATGCCACTTGTCACTGGGCTATCTGCGAAATGCGTCAATTGGTTGTAGAACGTCGCACATAGGTAAGCCAAGCCCATTGTCCAAACCGCGATAAAGCGTGCGAACTTATGACCAAACTCACGTACGTAAGCCCCCATCGCCGCCACACAAGGTGTGTACAGTAGGATAAAGATTAGGTAAGCAAATGCGGCATTGCCAGAAGCAAACTGCGATTTAATGTTACCGAAGATAGAAGCATCGACTTCTTGTTCTTCGGCAACGGCATTTGAGTCAGTTAAGTCACCCACTTCAATGCCTAGTGGATCTGAGTAGCTCAAACCGGCTAGGTTTTCAGGGATACTCATTACTGCCTCTTCTAGGCTGCCCATTAGATCAAATTCTGCGTCTTCACCGTCGCTTGGCGTGGTGTATAGGCTGTTAAGCGTACCAACTACCGCCTCTTTTGCGAAGATACCGGTAATGATACCAACCGTCGCTGGCCAGTTATCTTCTTGAACACCGATTGGCGCGAATACTGGAGTAACAACTTGCGCAGCTTTAGAAAGCACCGAGTTTTCGCTGTCTTCGTTACCAAAACTGCCATCAGTACCCAATGAGTTGAAGAAACTCAGAATAGCAACAACGATAACGATGGTTTTACCTGCACCAAGTACAAAGCGCTTTAGCTTTTGCCAAGTTTTGATCACCACGTTTTGTAGCGTCGGAAGCTCGTAATCTGGCATTTCCATCACTAGGCTGTCGCTGCTACCTGGGTAAAGCGTGTGCTTAAGGAAAAGACCTGTGAAGATCGCTGCCACAATACCAAGTAGGTAAAGTGCGAATACAATGTTCTGGCCAGAACCTGGGAAGAATGCCGCAGCGAATAGCGCGTATACAGGCAGACGAGCACCACATGACATAAATGGTGCCATAGAGGCAGCCAGTTTACGCTCACGTTCTTGGTCTAGAGTACGAGTTGCCATGATTGACGGTACGTTACAGCCAAAACCAAGAACCAACGGTACAAATGCTTTGCCCGGTAGGCCGATCTTCTGCATCACTTTATCTAGTACGAATGCTGCACGAGCCATGTAACCTGAGCTCTCAAGTACCGCTAGGAAGAGGTACAAACACGCGATAACCGGAATGAAGGTTGCAACCGTCTGGATACCACCACCGATACCATCAGCAAGAACCGTCACTAACCACACAGGCAAATGACCGTCTAACAAGTGATGCCCACCATCAACCAATAATGCGCCCACACCAATGTCAAAAAAGTCGATAAATGCACTACCGATGTTAATCGAGAACATAAACATCAGGTACATAACAACAAAGAAGAAAGGAATTCCAATCCACTTGTTCAAAATAAACTGGTCGAGTCTTTCAGTCACACTACGACTTAACTTGCCTTCGCTTCGGCGAACTTTTTTACACTGTTCATGCAGATGCGTGTACTTAGTATCCGCGACATGCAAATCGATATCCAAATCTAACGTCGTAATGACTTCCAAGACTTTGCTTCTATCAATATCAGAAAGACTATTGAGCACCATTGTGTCTTTTTCAAGCGCACGAATCGCTAGTGCACGATGAGCGACGTTTTGGTCGTTAAAAAGTGCGGAAACCGTTTGAATTGCCGACTCCATCTTCTCACCGTAATGCAAAGACAATTCTTTAAGTGGCACTCCTTGAACGATGGATTTATGGAGCTTTTCTTTAAACTCTGCCACTTGAGTTTTATTGGTTGCAGATAAACTGACAACCGGACAACCTAACGTTTTCTCAAGCTCTGCAACGTTAATCATCTGACGTTCACGCTTTAGCGCATCCATCTTGTTGAGGACAACAATCATAGGGCGACCAAGTTCGCGAAGTTGCAGCGTCATGTATAAGCTGCGCTCTAAACTTGTAGCATCCACCACGTTAATAATGAGATCAGCAGGATGAGTTAGAACCGCACGCGATGCGATGGATTCATCAATACTATTACTATCATTACCACTGTCTAATGAGTAAATACCCGGAAGGTCAGTGAGCAAAAACTCATCCCCAGCATGCTTGAATTGTCCCGTTTTCTTTTCAATCGTGACGCCTGCCCAGTTACCAACTTGCTGTTTTGCGCCAGTTAAACCATTAAATAGCGTCGTTTTACCACTATTAGGGTTACCTACGGTTAGCACTTGATATTGCATTACACTCGCTCCACTTCAATTTTCTGAGCAATTGTTTCTCGCAATGCGACAGACACACCACGGACTTCGACTTGTAAAGGATCGCCCATTGGCGCACGTCGAATCACTTTGACTTCTGTATTGGGAAGCAGCCCCATTACCATGAGTTTCTTTCTGATATCTGATGAAAGACCATCTAACAACCGAATCGTCACCGTATCGCCAGGATTAATCTCTGATAACTTCATAGTGGCCCTTAAGAGTATTGCTAATGAGAAATATTATTATTTAATAAGTTTAGGTTGCCAATATTACTCCCCTATACCCCTTCAATCCTTGTGTGAAATCAAAGATTCCGTAAATGTTTTCACGCTTTCAAACGTTAACTTCGTAAATTTCCTCTCGTTATTTACGTCAAAATTAACAATTACAAATGACACCTAACGAAACAAAAATGTCACAAACCAAGACAGAAAACAAAAAATTCAAATTAAAACAATGGCTTAAGTAAAAAACCAAACGTTGTCGCTTTTCTCATATAAACATGGCGTTATTTTTATAAGAAAAATAAGTAACCTCTCGTATAGTTACTCCATCGAGAGGGCAACCTCTCTAATAAATTCCAGAGGTGGCATGGCAACATGTCACTCCGGCAGCAAGCGAAGGTGTCCTTGACACCCGTGGTATAGTCCCCCCGGCTATACCACGATATTTTTTTCACCTCTTTCAAAACTTCTTTACCTTATTCATCTTTTCAACACAGTTTTCGTTTTCACGAATGTCGCATGCCATCACTCCCCCAAATGAACCACGCTCTTTTGATACAGCAATACAACTGTCATTTATTTGTTGCAACTATCAGTAAATCATTCTCTTGAAGCCATTTATGCTTATTGCTATGAACATCGCGACTAACAGATAGAACGTGATCGTGCTTACGTGTTGAGAATGGATTTGTAGGCTAGATGTGATGAAGAAACAATGAAACTTACTGCGTTAGCAACTGCAGCAATAATAGAGCACTGTATGCAGCTCCCCAGCATCTTAACTATTAACTAGGGAGCGTATAATGAAGGTTTTCTAGTTAATTTCTTGGCTTTCTTGAGTCAAAGCAAACTTGGAAGGGGGCAAACCAAAATGCAGCTTAAACTTTTGGCTAAAGTAAGATGGATCATTAAAGCCACAGTTAAAGGCGACTTCACTGATTTTCTCACCCGCCAATAACTGTTCACACGCCGTTTCTAAACGAACCTCTGTGACATAGTCTTTTAACGTTCTTGACGAGGCAGATTTAAAACGTCTCTGCAAAGAGCGTTCAGACATATACAGCATTTTAGCGGCTGACGCAGTGCCAAATTCAGGATCATGGTAATGCTCTGCCACTAATTGATAGACTTTTTGCAACCACTCTTTCTCTGGTGTGACTTGATCTTCTGCAATAGTTACAGGATTGAGTTCTTGCTGCGGTTCATCCAGATAACTACTTTCCTTCGCAGATGGCCATGTAATCTCGACTTTGTTTTGAGCATCAGAAGAGAAGACAGCCAAATAACCACCACTCGTTGTCACTAGTTGGGCAAGGTGGTCAATACTCAACTCAGAGTGATTTAAGTTAGATGGAAGCCCAGTCGCGACTTTATTAGGTAATTGCGTCCCGTAATCAAGAAAGCTCAATGACACAATATCATGCCCCTTTTCTAGCATAATTCTAACCGTTTGACCCCGGAAAGAGCGCTTGATGATATTGGCAAAAATGCTATTGAAAATAACATCAAGATTAAAGCTTTCCAGAGCAACCCGGCTCTGCTTACTCTCATCTTCTAGCTCTACCAAAATACCCGCTTTTGCAAAGTCATCTTGCCATACATCAACCACTGACTGAGTTATCTGACTCAAGTTGTAGTTCTGACTCCCACCACTTACATCACTTGGAACGCTTTTGAGTTCATTTAACTGCCAATTCGTTTTAGCCAAATGATCCTCCGTCGCAGTATCGAGAGGCATAGGTAGTTTCGCCACAATAAAGTCGACGCTTGATTTTATGGATAGAGCTACATGGTCTACGAGTAGGTTTCTAACTTGAATCTGTTTACGTAATTGCTGGTTGCTCGTAAGCAACACTCTACTTTGATGTCTTAACTGATTCGTTTTGAGAGTCACTTGAGCTGCTAGATCACGGTTAGCCTGTACAACGTAGCGAGAGCGCCAGAAAACAAGTAATGCGACGACCGCAATACTAGCTACGACAAAGCCTAAAATAGCAAATCGCGATAGATACCAAGGATGAAGGACGATAAAGTGAGATTCTAAACCAACGACTCCAGTGGCAACTTGAGACTCATTACTGACCTGCAAGTGATATTCACCGGAACTAAGGTGCTCGAGTGTCAGTTGGCCCCCCTCTAACGTTTGCCATGGGTCATCGTTGTTCAATCGATAGTACAAATTTTGACTGTCTGGTTTTGGCATCACACCGAATAAAAAACTCAGCGAAGATCCATATGGCAGTGTGATCCCATTCAGATCGGCACTACCAACTTGCAGAACTTCATTTTCAAGCACAACTTGGCTAACAATAAACTTAGACTCTGGGGGATTAGATACAAGCAGCTTGGATGCTTCTGCTTTTACGAGTCCGTACTTCGACCCCAGAACAAGCTCTCGCTCACCAATTTCTGTCTGCTGTATAACGCTACAAATACCAGGGAGGAACTCATTGTTCATTAAGCCTGATGACGATGAGTAATGTTTCACTAACTCACCCGAAAGGTGGTAATAGCTTAAACCAACAGAGGAAGCTAACCATACACCTTGCCTGTCTCTGATCAAGCAAGCAGGTCTGGCGTTGGGCTCACTCATTTCAACAACACGTTTTTCATCGCTTCGTGTATCTGTTTTAAACACACCATAAGATGAAGCAAACCACTGGCTGCCATCAACCGCCGTGGTCATGTCTAATGATTCACCAAACTTTTCTGAAAAACGGATAAACTGGATGTTGTCATTACTGTATTGGTATACGCCATGATCGGTGCCTATTAATAGGGCATCTTCAGTATCATATAGGCGCGTAACCTTAGCAGGCAAATACTGACTTACTAGCCACTCACTTCCAAAGTTTCGTACGCTTTGTGCAGCAGTATCAACATTGTAAAGATGGTATCCGCTTGATACCCAAAGACGGTCATCACCATCAACGGTCACATGCTCTACTGCATGTCCAGCCATAACCTGTAAATAAGGAAATGTAATCTTGTTGAGACCATTTAGCTCAAATATTTCCAGCCCTTTTGAGGTTGCAAGCCAAAGCATGCCGTTTTGAAACGCAAATTCATTGATCTGCGACTCCAACTCTAAGACTTGGTTAATCCCACTCTTTCCTGAACGATAAATCTTTCGGTCATCAGCAAACCAAAGCGCACCATCAGGACCTTCAATAGTTTGCCGAATTCGTCCTGACAGGGTGTGTGAGTCATAACTACTAAAGGTCACTCGTTCAAATTTTTTACTAAATAGCGAGTAATAACGAATACCTTGGTTAGTCGCAATCCACATCCCTCCCATATTGTCGCTCAACAACGAATAAATCTTCGTGTTATCTAACTCTAACTCAAGAAAACTTGCAGGCGCGACTTCGGTGACCTCACCTGAAAAAAATGAGTACAAATAAAGGCCATGCTCTGTCCCCACCCAATACTCTTGATTTGTCTCTGCGAATGTCAAAACATGTGAGCCGCCAATTCTAATCACTTCTTTATCAGGCTGGTAAATGTTGAAAATTAAAGCGCCACGCAATGTACCTATCAAAATTTCTCTTCGCGTGTGTGAATAATAGACTTTCTCAATGTAGTTTTGACCTGAGGCAGCGACATGGTCAAACTTATCACCTTCAGAAAGATAGAAGCCGGAAGTCGTTGCTAGTGCCCACTTCGTTTCAACTAGCACCGCATCATTAATGTAAACGTAGCTATTATTACTATGTTGATAGAGCTGCAATAGAGAGAAAGAGTTTAACTCGCTAGTGTCGATATTGTAGGTATAGAAATGCGCGCCATCACTCACCCAAATATAGTTCTTTGAAGACCCTATTTTTCTTATTTGTGAGCCTGGATTTAAACTAAAGACTAAACGTCGCTCCTGATTTGGATAAGTTCGATAGACCTCATTTTCAATAAAGGTCCAAAAAGCACCTTTATGATAGGCCAACTGCTTGGCCGACGTTTGTAGGAAGCTACCTGATTTAGGCAATATAGTTTGACCATCGTAAAACAGGACTCTCCCGTGTACGTCATGAATCCACAAACCGCCCTTTTCACCCAAGAACAACTTTTTAGCCGCGATAAAAGTACCCTTTGCCTGAGTTGGCAAAGGGTAAAAGATTGCATTTGCATTATGAAGCGCAAATGCTTGGTAGGATAAGACAAAGCCCAACAGAGCAAGGGCTAATTGGCGTAGCAAGACGAAAACCTTTTGTATCAATTTGTGCTCTGAAAGTGACCGTTCATCGTTTGTAAAACATGGATTGATACGGTTATTTTGAGCTGATAATTATTGGTAATGATATCTCAATTACTTTCTGAGAAAAGGCTCGCCTTACCAAAGGTTGTAATTCTTACTACTGGATCACGTTAAAAAGACTACTCCTACATTACGACAGCACTTAATCTGACTTTTTGTTCAAGCATTGCTCAAAACTATTCGCCATATTGTTGAGAAAAGTAAAGTAACTGCCAGGTTTTGCTTCAATTGTACTCCCTAACGGGTCAAGCTCGCCTTTAGCGACATCACTGCCTCTCATTACGCTCTGAACGACAGCCGGGGTAAACTGAGGTTCAGAAAATACACAAGCCACATCTCCACCACTTAGCTTTTGACGAATTTGAATTAAGGTCTTCGCTCCTGGCTTGCGTTCTGGGCTCACAGTAAAATGCCCCATTTGATTTAGTTCATAACGATCTTCGAAATAACCGTAAGCATCATGGAATACAAAGTAACCTTTGTTTTTTACTGGTGCCAGCTTCTGCTTTATCTGTTGGTCAGTGTCTTTTAGCTCGAGTTCAAACTTTTTGAGGTTCGCTTGATATTGAGCTGCATTTTCCGGATCAAGTGATACAAGTTGATTCACAACAGCCTTGGCCACTTGTTGTGCTTGGCTTACACCTAGCCAAAAGTGCGGATCATGTGAGCCATGATCGTGCCCATCATGGTCATGGTTGTGCTCACTATCAAATTCACGCAATTCTAGATTTGGAATTTGACTAATAGTCAAAGTATTCGATCTATCCGAAACAACTTTCTCTAGAAACGGTTCAAGATCATGTCCGTACCAGATAACCAAATCAGCCGAAGCGACCTTTTTAACATCCGATGGACGCAAAGCATAGTCATGGGGTGATGTGTTAGACTGCAATAGCACGTCTGGTGAAGTTACTCCTTGAGTAAGCTCTGTTACTAACAACTGAATAGGTTTGATACTCGTCAGTACCGTTACCGCCTGTGCTGGCAGTGTTAACATTGCTGAGGCAGCAAGAATTAATGCTCTTTTCATAGTTTTACTTGGGATATGGCGTGGAAAGTGAGATAATGTTACATTATAACATTATTGATTTGCAAATGAGTTTCATTCATGTCTTCCTTAGTCCATCTTGAGCAGTTATGCGTCGAGTTCGATGGCCGCAGAGTTCTCGATAACATTAGTATGGAATTAGAAAAGGGCAAAATAACTACCCTAATTGGTCCCAATGGAGCGGGAAAATCAACGTTAGTCAAAGTTATCTTAGGTCTTCAAAAGCCAACTAGCGGCAAGTTGAACCGACAAAGAAAACTGAAAATTGGTTACGTTCCTCAAAAGTTGAAGCTCAATGACTCCCTTCCATTGAATGTAACCCGCTTTCTAAATTTAGCAGGAAAATACAGTAAGCAGGAGTGCATTGATGCATTAAGGCTTGTTGGCGCTGAACATTTACTTAATAGTAATATGCATCGCTTATCCGGTGGTGAAAACCAACGAGTGTTACTGGCTCGCGCTCTGCTTCAGCGTCCTCAGCTGTTGGTATTAGACGAACCAGCTCAGGGTGTGGATATCCAAGGTCAAATCGATCTCTATGACTTAATTGAGAGCATTCGTCACCGCTTTGATTGTGGCGTATTTATGGTGTCGCATGACTTACATTTAGTGATGGCGAAAACGGACGATGTTATTTGTCTGCATCACCATGTTTGCTGCTCAGGTTCACCTGCCACTATTACTCAGCACCCTTCTTACATCGCACTATTTGGCAATGCTGCGAGAGAGTCTCTCGCGTTTTATCATCACGACCATGAGCACCATCATCACGATTTATCCGGAACGCCAGTAAGCGGTGATGCGACATCATGCTCCCACCATAAACACGGACATCACCATCATGATTGAGTTTCTCCTACCTTCTATTCTTGCTGGTATTGGTATCGCGATCATTGCCGGTCCACTTGGGTCATTTGTCGTTTGGCGTAAAATGGCTTACTTCGGAGATACCCTAGCTCATGCATCGTTAATGGGCCTAGCGCTGGGCTTCTTGCTCAACGTAAATCTCTACCTTGCGCTACTCGTCTGCTGTTTAGCTCTGGCCGTTTTGCTTGTCACTCTGCAAAAGCAACAACTTGTGGCTACAGACACGTTGTTAGGTATCTTGGCACACAGTGCACTCTCTATCGGTTTAGTATCGGTTAGCTTTTTGGAAAACGTGCGCGTCGATTTAATGAGCTACCTATTTGGGGACTTACTTGCCGTCTCTCCACAAGATCTGATGTTTATTTACGCAGGTGTTGTTGCGGTAAGCGCGTGTTTGTACGTCTTCTGGCGCCCACTGCTTTCTAGCACTGTTAGTGAAGAACTTGCCGCTGTTGAGGGCGTGAATACAGACTTAGTTAGATTGGTGTTAATGCTAATGGTGGGTGTAGTAATCGCAGTAGGTATGAAGTTCGTTGGCGCGTTGATCATGACTTCGCTCCTAATTATCCCAGCAGCAACAGCACGTAAAGTCTCTTCATCACCAGAGCAAATGGCATTGTTCGCATCCATTATTGGCTCAGTGGCAGTACTGATGGGGCTTAGCCTATCATGGCACTTCGATACACCGGCCGGCCCTTCCGTAGTGATCAGCGCAACATCCTTATTTATGCTGAGCCAGCTGATTAAAAGCAAAGCATAATCGCATGAGCATTAAACGCGAAAGACCTTGCTAACAACAAACATAAACCCACGGAAACGGAAAAAGAAAAGCCTGCGAAGTCGCAGGCTTTTTAATACTTATTAAGTAGTGTGGTCGATTACCAACCCGTCACTTCACGTAGACCTTGGCCAATCTCTGCTAGAGATTTCACAGTTTTAACGCCAGCCGCTTCTAGTGCAGCAAATTTGTCTTCAGCAGTACCTTTACCACCAGAGATAATCGCACCAGCATGGCCCATACGCTTACCAGGAGGTGCAGTTACACCAGCAATGTAAGAAACCACTGGCTTCGTTACATTTTCTTTAATGTATGCTGCTGCTTCTTCTTCTGCAGTACCACCGATCTCACCGATCATAACGATCGCTTCTGTCTCAGGGTCTTCTTGGAACAGTTTTAGGATATCAATGAAGTTTGAACCCGGGATTGGGTCACCACCGATACCAACACAAGTAGACTGGCCGAAACCTTCGTCAGTGGTTTGCTTAACTGCTTCGTAAGTTAGAGTACCGCTACGAGATACAATACCTACTTTGCCTTTCTTGTGGATGTGACCAGGCATGATACCGATCTTACACTCATCAGGAGTGATAACGCCCGGACAGTTAGGACCAATCATGCGAACGCCGGTTTCTTCTAGCTTCACTTTTACGTCGATCATATCTGTAGTAGGGATACCTTCAGTAATCGTTACGATTAGCTCGATACCCGCGTCAATCGCTTCTAGGATTGCATCTTTACAGAAAGGTGCTGGTACGTAGATGACTGTCGCTGTTGCACCAGTCGCTTCTACTGCTTCACGAACTGTGTTGAATACAGGAAGACCTAGGTGAGTTTGGCCGCCTTTACCTGGAGACACACCACCAACCATTTGCGTACCGTATGCGATAGCTTGCTCTGAGTGGAAAGTACCTTGACCACCAGTGAACCCCTGACAGATTACTTTAGTGTCTTTGTTAATTAATACAGACATTATTTAGCCTCCGCAGCAGCAACAACTTTCTGAGCAGCATCAGTTAGCGACTCAGCAGCAATGATATCAACATCAGAATTAGCAAGAACTTCGCGACCTAGGTCAGCGTTAGTACCTTCAAGACGAACAACAACAGGTACGCTTACGCCTACCTCTTTAACCGCACCGATAATACCTTCTGCGATCATGTCACAACGTACAATACCACCGAAGATGTTAACAAGTACCGCTTTCACATTGTCATCAGATAGGATGATCTTGAATGCTTCAGCAACACGCTCTTTCGTCGCGCCGCCACCTACATCTAAGAAGTTAGCTGGTTTGCCGCCGTGTAGGTTTACGATATCCATCGTACCCATTGCTAGGCCTGCACCGTTAACCATACAGCCAACGTTACCGTCTAGTGCTACGTAGTTCAGCTCCCACTGAGCTGCGTGTGCTTCACGCTCATCTTCTTGTGAAGGATCGTGCATTTCACGAAGCTTAGGCTGACGATACAGTGCGTTTGAGTCGATGTTGATCTTACCGTCAAGACATAGCAAGTTGCCTTCGCCAGTAATCACAAGTGGGTTGATCTCTAGCAGAGCAAGATCGTACTGAGAGAACATAGTGCCAAGACCCATAAAGATCTTAACGAATTGTTTGATTTGGTCGCCTTCAAGACCAAGTTTGAACGCTAGCTCACGACCTTGGTAAGCTTGTGGACCTACTAGTGGGTCAATTGCTGCTTTGTGGATGAGTTCCGGCGTTTCTTCCGCAACTTTTTCAATTTCCACACCACCTTCGGTAGAAGCCATGAAAACGATCTTACGGCTAGCACGGTCAACTACCGCACCTAGGTATAGTTCGTTCGCAATATTTGAAGCTTCTTCAACAAGGATTTTTGTTACTGGCTGACCATTTGCGTCTGTTTGGTAAGTCACTAGGTTTTTACCTAACCACTTCTGTGCAAACTCTTTAACGCCTTCTTTTGTATCGTGTAGCTCTACGCCACCCGCTTTACCACGGCCACCAGCGTGAACCTGACATTTAACTACTTTCTTGGCTGTACTAATACGGCCTGCGGCTTCAAAAGCTTCTTGTGGTGTATCACACGCGTAGCCTTCTGGCACAGGCAAACCGAATTCTGCAAACAGCTGTTTGGCTTGGTATTCATGCAAATTCATTTCGATATTCCGTTTGTTTTTCCCTTAAGGGATTTATTATTTCCATAACGCTGCAGTCTTGGCTGCTTGTACGTCTGTAGGGTCTTCTCAAATCAATCCTTCATCATGAGTTCTCATACTGAAGGATTCAAATGAAGGCCAAACGTTGAGCTAGTCTAGCCATTGAAATTTTTAACGTCTAGCTACCTACGATAACTAGACGTTTTAGCGATATTAAACGTCTAATAGGAGACGTGCTGGGTCCTCTAGTAACTCTTTAATCGTTACTAGGAAACCAACTGATTCACGACCGTCAATTAGGCGGTGATCGTAAGATAACGCTAGGTACATCATCGGCAAGATTTCAACTTTGCCATCCACTGCCATCGGACGCTCTTGGATCTTATGCATACCAAGAATCGCTGATTGAGGTGGGTTGATGATTGGTGTAGACATTAGTGAACCGAACACACCACCGTTTGTGATAGTGAAGTTACCGCCCATTAGCTCGTCTACCGTTAGCTTGCCATCACGACCTTTAATAGCCAGCTCTTTGATGCCTTTTTCAACATCAGCGAAACCAAGCTTGTCACAGTCTTTTAGGACAGGTGTAACTAGACCACGTGGCGTTGATACCGCCATGCTAATGTCGAAGTAGTTGTGGTAAACAATGTCATCGCCATCAATCGAAGCATTTACTTCTGGGTAACGCTTAAGCGCTTCTGTTACTGCTTTCACGTAGAAAGACATGAAGCCCAAACGAATACCGTGACGCTCTTCGAACTGATCTTTGTACTGCTTACGAAGGTCCATGATTGGTTTCATGTTGACTTCGTTAAACGTCGTTAGCATTGCCGTGTTGTTCTTCGCTTCTAGCAGACGGTTAGCAACTGTCTTACGAAGGCGAGTCATTGGAACACGTTTCTGACTGCGAGCTGCTGCTGGCACGTCAACCACTGCTGGCGAGTCTTCTTTTGACGCAGATTTAGCGTTCGCAAGATGCGCTTCAATATCTTCGCGCGTAATACGACCACCAACACCAGTGCCTTTCACTTGGCTTGCTTCTAAGCCATGTTCAGCCAACAAACGGCGCACTGCTGGGCTTAGTGCGTCATTACTTTCTTCGCTAAGCGCAGCTTTGTGACGCTTATCAGGAGATGCTTCAGTACCTTCTGTTTTGTCTGCAGTTGGTTCACCTGCAACTGCGCCTGGCTTCAATTTAGCAATAATTTGTTTAGAAAGTACTGTCGCACCTTCTGCTTCAACAATAGCTTCTAAAACGCCAGCTTCCGGAGCTGGAACTTCTAGCACAACTTTGTCTGTTTCGATGTCAACCAAAACCTCGTCACGCTCTACTGCGTCGCCTGGTTGTTTGTGCCATGTCGCTACGGTTGCATCAGCAACTGATTCAGGTAAATCTGGAACCAGAATTTCAATTGTCATATCTGTTTCTTCCTTTAACTTCTAGTTCTTAATTCGAAGTTTTTGAGTTCACGTTCAGAGCGTCTTCAACCAACGCTTTTTGTTGTTTCAAGTGCACCGACATGTAGCCAACTGCTGGCGAAGCAGAAGCTGGGCGACCTGCGTATTTAAGATTTGCACCTGCAGGAATAGCGGCACGGAAGTTATGTTGGCTACAGTACCAAGCACCTTGGTTCTGCGGTTCTTCCTGACACCACACGAAGTCTTCAACGTTAGTGTATTGAGCAATTGCTGCTTGTACTTCTTCCATTGGGAATGGGTAAAGCTGTTCAATACGCACGATAGCAACATCGTCTTGCTCGTTGTTACGGCGCTGCTCTAGTAGGTCAAAGTAAACCTTACCAGCACAGAACACGACACGTTTCACTTTACTTGGTTCTAAATCATCTACTTCTGGAATTGCAGATTGGAATGTACCATCCGCCAAGTCTTCAATCGTTGAAGTACATAGAGGGTGGCGCAGCAAAGATTTCGGCGACATAACAATGAGAGGTCGACGCATTGGGCGTACAACCTGACGACGAATCATGTGGTACACCTGAGCCGGTGTTGAAGGAACCACAACCTGCATATTTTGCTCAGCACAAAGCTGAAGGTAACGCTCTAAACGTGCAGATGAGTGCTCAGGACCTTGACCTTCATAACCATGAGGTAGAAGCATAGTAAGACCGCACAAACGCGCCCACTTTTGCTCGCCTGACGAGATAAACTGGTCGATAACAACTTGTGCACCGTTGGCAAAATCACCAAACTGTGCTTCCCAGATAGTTAAACCACCTGGTTCGGCTGTTGCGTAACCGTATTCAAACGCCAACACAGCTTCTTCTGACAATACTGAGTCAAAGACTTGGAATGGCCCTTGGTTGTCATGAATATTCGCTAATGGAATGTAAGTGCTTGCATCGGTTTGGTTATGAAGAACCGAGTGACGGTGGAAGAAAGTACCACGACCCGAGTCCTGACCAGAAAGACGAATACGCTTGCCATCGTCAACCAATGTAGCATACGCCAATGTTTCAGCCATACCCCAGTCAATAGCTTTTTCACCGGTCATCATTGCTAGACGATCGTTGTATAGCTTATTAACACGGCTTTGCAGTTTATGGCTTTCTGGGTACTGACACAGACGATTGCCTAGCTCAATAAGGCGTGTCTTGTCGTATTTTGAATCCCACTCCATATCCCATTCGTGCCCTAAGTAAGGGGACCAGTCTACAGAGTGCAACGCCATTGGACGCCATTCTTTAACAACCACTTCACCGCGATCTAATGCATCGCGATACTCATTGACTAACTGAGTCGCTGTCTCGATATCTGATTCATTTTTATCGATCAGAACATCTGCATACAATTTGCGTGGTGTAGGATGCTTTTTGATTTTCTGGTACATCAAAGGCTGAGTCGCATTTGGCTCATCCGCCTCATTGTGACCGTGGCGACGGTAACATACAAGATCGATCACGACATCACGCTTGAACTCGTTACGGTAATCCAATGCAATGCGAGTAACAAAAGCAACTGCTTCTGGGTCATCTGCATTTACATGGAAAATTGGCGCCTGCACCATCTTCGCGATATCGGTACAGTACATCGTAGAACGCGTGTCACGAGGATTAGACGTCGTAAAGCCTACTTGGTTGTTGATGACGATACGTACCGTACCACCAACTTGGAACCCACGAGCAAGAGACATGTTGAACGTTTCGGCAACCACACCCTGACCAGCGATTGCAGAATCACCGTGGATGGTGATAGGAAGTACTTTGCTACCTTGATTATCACCCAAGCGGTCTTGACGTGCTCGAACTGAGCCCATGACTACCGGGTTTACGATTTCTAGGTGCGATGGGTTAAATGCAAGCGCTAAGTGAACATCACCGCCTGGAGTCGCAAAATCAGCAGAGAAACCTTGGTGATATTTCACATCACCCGTACCCCAAGTTTCGTCGTGTTTACCGGCGAACTCATCAAACAGGTCTTGAGGTTTCTTACCAAGTACGTTCACCAGCATGTTCAAACGACCGCGGTGAGCCATACCGATAACCACTTCACGCATTCCACTTGTACCCGCATGACGGATCAACTCTTTCGTCATCGGAATCAGCGCATCACCACCTTCTAAAGAGAAACGTTTTGCACCTGGGAATTTCGCCCCGAGGTAACGCTCCAAACCTTCAGCGGCTGTTAGCTCTTCTAGAAATGTGCGCTTCTCATCTTTGTTGAATGATGGCTGGCCTACGACAGACTCAAGGCGCTGCTGAATCCAACGCTTTTGCTCTGTGTCAGTCATGTGCATGTATTCAGCACCGATGGAACCGCAATAAGTTTTGTTGAGGGCTTCATAGATATCTTTCAACTTCATGGTTTCTTGCCCAACAGCAAAAGAACCTACGTTGAAAGTTTCTTCGAAGTCATCTTCGGTAAGATTATGAAAAGCAGGGTCTAACTCCGCCACGGTTGGGCGTTGCCATAGACCTAGTGGGTCTAATTCTGCAGCTTCATGCCCGCGGAAACGGTATGCGTTGATTAGCTGTAGAACTTTTACTTGTTTTGCATCGACATCTGGGTCACTAACTTGGACATTGTAATGCTTTGTTTCTCTAGCGAGTCGTCGGAAGTAGTCACGGACACGTGAATGTGGTTGTTCTGCCACTTCTTCTGATGGCTTAGGCAAGCCTTCAAAAACACGTTTCCACTCCTCACTTACCAGATCGGGATCACTTAGATACAGTTCGTAGAGGTCCTCTACATACGTTGCATTGGCGCCAGCCAAGTGTGAAGACTCGAGCCATGCCTTCATCACGCCGTTGTGCATATTTTCCCTTAACCAGTAGTTTTCACGTTTGCTTCGGTCTTTGCCGAGCTATAAGAGCCGACTAAAAATACGGTCGGCAATTTTTGTATTCTTTACTCGAATATTACTGAAGCAGTGAAGCGGTCATATCGGGTGATCCGCAACACTGCGACATTCCTAAGAGCGAGTATATTAAACCGAACGATTAACCAACATCGACTTAATGTGACCGATGGCTTTCGTCGGATTTAATCCCTTAGGACAAACACTTACACAATTCATGATGCCATGGCAACGAAAAACGCTAAATGCATCATCAAGATCAGACAAACGTTCATCTGTTGCCGTATCGCGGCTATCAATTAGCCAACGGTACGCTGCGAGAAGACCAGCTGGGCCGATGAATTTATCAGGGTTCCACCAGAATGATGGGCAAGACGTTGTACAACATGCACACATGATACATTCGTACAATCCATCTAAATGCGCACGGTCATCAGGCGATTGTAGATTCTCACGTGATGGTGGTAATGCACCATCATCAATCAAGAATGGTTTAACTTTCGCATAGTTATCATAGAACTGCGTCATGTCAACGATAAGATCGCGCACGACAGGTAGCCCTGGTAGTGGACGAATAACTATCTTATCGCCTTGTAGAGCAGATAACGGTGTGATACACGCTAGGCCGTTTTTACCATTCATATTCAAACCATCAGAACCACATACCCCTTCACGGCATGAGCGACGGAACGCGATGCTTGGATCTTGCTCTTTTAGCAGAATCAATGCATCAAGCACCATCATGTCCGAGCCTTCGTCTACCTCAAGGGTATACTCTTTCATGTAAGGCTTAGTATCCACATCCGGGTTGTAACGGTATAAAGAGAAGTTTAATTTCATAGTCGTATCCTCCCTTTAGTATGTACGTACTTTCGGCGGGAAAGCTTCACGATGCGTTGGCGTCATGTTCACATCACGCTTAGTCATCGCTTCTGTTTCCGGATTGTAGATAGAGTGGCATAGCCAGTTCTCATCGTCACGCTCAGGGAAATCGAAACGAGCATGTGCGCCACGACTCTCTGTACGGTAGTTCGCTGCAACGGCAGTTGAAAACGCGGTTTCCATCAGGTTATCAAGTTCTAGACACTCGATACGCTGCGTGTTGAACTCTGAAGACTTGTCCGCTAGATGTGCATCTTTCAAACGTTCGCGAATCACTTTCAACTCTTCTAGACCGGTTGCCATCGCATCGCCTTCACGGAATACCGAGAAGCTGTTTTGCATGCATGCTTGTAGGTCTTTACGAATCTGAACTGGATCTTCACCACCAGTGCTGTTTTCCCAACGCATAGTACGCGCTAGAGACGCTTCAATATCAGATTCTGTTGCAGGACGAGCTTCCGCTTGCGCTGCTAGCGTTTCGCCAAGGTGCAAGCCAGTGGCACGACCAAATACGACCAAGTCTAGTAATGAGTTGCCGCCCAGACGGTTAGCACCGTGTACCGATACAGAAGCAATCTCACCACATGCGTAAAGGCCTTGAACTTCCATCTCGCTACCGTCGGCCTTCTGCTTAATTGCTTGGCCAGAGACTTGAGTAGGTACACCACCCATCATGTAGTGACAAGTTGGAATTACTGGAATTGGCTCTTTCACTGGGTCAACGTGTGCAAATGTACGAGACAGTTCACAGATACCTGGTAGACGTGATTCAAGTACTTCTTTACCAAGGTGATCAAGTTTCAACTTGATATGTGGACCCCAAGGGCCATCACAACCGCGGCCTTCACGGATTTCAATCATCATTGAACGAGCAACCACGTCACGACCAGCAAGGTCTTTCGCGTTTGGAGCATAACGTTCCATGAAGCGTTCACCATCTTTATTTAGAAGGTAACCACCTTCACCACGACAACCTTCCGTCACTAGAACACCCGCGCCAGCAATACCTGTTGGGTGGAACTGCCACATTTCCATGTCTTGCATTGGAACGCCTGCGCGAAGTGCCATACCAACGCCATCACCCGTGTTGATGTGCGCGTTAGTGGTCGATGCGTAAATACGACCTGCACCACCTGTAGCTAGAATGGTTGCTTTCGATTTGAAGTAACAGATTTCACCCGTTTCCATACAAATCGCAGTACAACCCATGATTGCGCCGTCTTGGTTTTTCACAAGATCCAAAGCGTACCACTCCGAGAAGATGGTTGTTTTGTGTTTTACGTTTTGCTGGTAAAGCGTGTGAAGAAGTGCGTGACCAGTACGGTCTGCAGCAGCGGCTGTACGAGCAGCCTGCTCACCACCAAACTCTTTAGATTGACCACCGAATGGACGTTGGTAGATGGTACCGTTATCGAAACGAGAGAATGGAAGACCCATCTTTTCAAGCTCGATAACTGACTCAGGACCATTTTTACACATGTATTCAATCGCGTTCTGGTCACCGATGTAGTCAGAACCTTTAACGGTATCGTACATGTGCCATTGCCAATCGTCTTTGTGCGAGTTACCCAGAGCAACGGTAATGCCGCCCTGTGCAGACACAGTATGAGAACGTGTTGGAAATACTTTTGACAACAAAGCACATGATAGGCCTTGTTCTGAAATTTGTAGTGCAGCGCGCATACCTGCACCACCAGCGCCGATTACTACGGCATCAAACTCACGAACTGGAATAGACACTTACGCACCCCACAGAATAAATAGACCAGAGAAGACATAGCCGAATAGCACGGCAATAACACCAAGTTGTAGTGCGCCACGTAGTTTCGCGCACTTAATGTAATCAGTTAATACCTGCCACAAACCAACCCATGCGTGAATCAGGATCGAGACAAGTGCCAACATGGTGAATACTTTAGTGAAGGTACCACCAAAGAATTGGGTCCAAGATGCGTAAGAGATATCTGAAAATGCACAGAAGCTAATCAGATAAATCGTGTATAGCGTCATAATGATTGCAGTTGCACGAATTAGTAGGAAATCGTGTACACCATTACGACCAAATGAAGATACGTGTTTTACCATACCAAGATCCCCGCCAATAATGATAATACTGCTGTTGCACCAAACGCGACTTTAGCGCTCATCGTGCCTGAATCTAGTTCTTCAAAGTGACCTAGATCCATCAATAAGTGACGGATACCACCTGCGATGTGGTAGGCAAGTGCAGTAAGAATTCCCCACAGGATGAATTTTACGAAGAAACTATCGACGATGTCAGCGGCTTCCATAAAACCCATTGGGGATGACAGAGAAATGGATAGTAACCACAGTAATATACCCACCGCAACAAACGTAATTACCCCAGACACACGGTGTAGGATGGATGCGATTGCTGTGATAGGAAAGTGGATGGTCTGTAAATCTAAATTAACAGGTCTTGACTTTCTTTCTTTCACGGGCTTGCTCACTCAGCTCCATTGAGCATTTATTGTTATAACCAATTTCAGCTTCCAAACGTACAAAAGTTAACATCTATTTAACAAATATCGCGAGTAACCACTCAGATAATTGTAAACAAGTTGTTAACAAACGGAATCCAGCAACAAACCTCACTCTTTGTTTCTAGCCCCGAATTTATAAGGATTTAACTAAAATTTTCTTTGCCAATATACGGCGAGCAACATTCTAATACAATTGGTGTAACAAATTATGCTACATAGAACAGATTTTTAACGATTTTCATGAGAAAAATCATAACAAGTGCACACAAAGATGGAGAAAAATTGACTTTAAGCTTTAACAACAGTACAAAAATGGCACATAAACATCCTGGACGGATTAAATAATAAACAAAGGAGATTGTTATGGCGGATAAGAAAGCGACCCTTCATGTTGAAGGTCAAGCGCCAATCGAACTGCCAATTATGGACGGTACGCTAGGTACACCTGTAATTGACGTTCGTAAGCTGGGAGCCAATGGTTACTTTACTTTTGACCCAGGTTTTCTTGCCACTGCATCTTGTGAATCATCAATCACGTACATCGATGGCGGCAAAGGTATTCTTTTGCACCGCGGTTTCCCGATTGATCAATTAGCCAATAACGCAGATTACTTAGAAGTATGTTACATCCTTCTTTATGGTGAAGCCCCTACCCGAGAACAATACGAGCAATTCAAAACGACCGTTACTCGTCACACAATGGTACACGAGCAAATCGCAAGCTTTTTCCATGGCTTCCGACGCGATGCACACCCAATGGCGGTAATGTGTGGTGTAGTTGGAGCACTTGCAGCCTTCTATCACGACTCTCTTGACATTAACAACGACGAACACCGCGAAATTGCAGCGTACCGTCTGCTGTCAAAAATGCCAACACTGGCGGCGATGTGTTACAAATACTCTATCGGTCAGCCATTTATTTACCCTCGTAACGACCTTAGCTACGCTGAGAACTTCTTGCATATGATGTTCGCAAATCCTTGCGAAGAATATGAAGTAAATCCTGTGGTTGCCCGTGCGATGGATAAGATTTTCACTCTACACGCGGATCATGAACAGAATGCGTCGACATCAACTGTACGCCTAGCTGGCTCTTCTGGTGCGAACCCATTTGCATGTATTGCCGCTGGTATTGCATCCCTTTGGGGGCCTGCTCACGGTGGTGCAAACGAAGCCTGCTTGAGAATGCTAGAAGAGATTGGCAGCGTCGATAACATCCCTGAATATGTAGACCGCGCGAAAGACAAAGATGACCCATTCCGCTTAATGGGCTTTGGTCACCGCGTTTACAAGAACTACGACCCACGTGCGACAGTAATGCGCGAAACGTGTCATGAAGTTCTCAAAGAGCTAAACATTCAAGACCCTCTGCTAGACGTTGCAATGGAACTTGAGCGCATTGCACTTTCTGATGAGTACTTCGTTTCTAAGAAGCTGTACCCGAACGTAGACTTCTACTCAGGTATCATTCTTAAAGCGATTGGTATTCCAGTTTCTATGTTTACGGTTATCTTCGCGATTTCTCGTACCATCGGCTGGATTGCTCACTGGAACGAAATGCACAGCGATCCACTGAACCGCATCGGTCGTCCTCGTCAGCTATACACTGGCGAAACACAACGTGAGTTTTCTCCACTTCACGAACGTGAATGATCTTTTAGTACGAAGATAGACAAACAAAAGGGTTGAGATTTTCGTCTCAACCCTTTTTTCTTTTTTGCGTTTAACGTTATTAATGGAGAACGCTAAACCGGATTATCAATATCGATAAACTCCACATGTAGGCCATATTCATCCGCTAGCCATTTGCCTAAGGCCTGAACACCATAACGCTCAGTAGCATGATGACCTGCAGCAAAGTAATGAATGTCCATTTCACGAGCAGTATAAGTGGTGCGCTCTGAAATTTCTCCAGAGATAAATGCATCCAGCCCGTGCTGTACAGCAAGTTCAATGAAATCCTGCCCTCCACCAGTACACCAGCCGACTGTCTCAATCATCTTATCAGTATTCTCTGGAGCGATATGCAGAGGCTCTCTTTCAAGAACTTGGTTGATCTTACTCGCAAATTCAACACCAGACATCGGCTTTTTCAAACGCCCAAACATAGCAACTGACTGAGGGTGCCCTTCAAGCCCACCTTCTACTTCGATTTCAAGTAAGCGAGCTAATTCAGCGTTGTTGCCTAGCTCTGGATGAATATCTAGAGGAAGGTGATAACCATATAAGTTGATATCATTTTTGATCAGGCTACGAATTCGTTTACCTTTCATACCACGAATTGGCTCAGGTTCACCTTTCCAAAAATAACCGTGATGAACGAGTAATGCGTCTGCATTAAGCTCAATCGCTTTATCGATTAAGGCTTGAGAGGCAGTTACGCCAGTGATAATACGCTTTACGGCTGGCGTCCCTTCTACCTGTAACCCGTTTGGTGCGTAATCTTTAATTAACTGCGGTGACAGTTTGTCATTAAGAATCTGTTCTAGCTTTAAGTTATTCATTATTACTTCCAATTTCTAGCGCATGTAAACCTAAATAACCTCTCGATGAAATCAGACCGAGAGTGTGCAACCTAGTTGATACAACAACGTTTTGACATCTGGCACCTTGATATCATTTAGGTACTTAAAGTGTATCTCGAACCCTAATATCGATGCTAGCCACCCTACCCTCAAAAGCAAATTTAGTTACAATAACAAAGCTTTTCGCCTCACCATACATATAGGGATACGGATGAACCAACTGCAACGCTTTTACCAATGGATCGCCACTTCACCTCCTCTTTTCAAGTTACGCCCTCCGTTTACAACCTTAGAGGATCTTTCGGTAACGCCTTTAAATAACGCTGAGCAATACAATGGTAATCCAAGATTGGGCTTTTTATATCAGCACTTATGCACTGCAGTTCTCTCTAGTTCAGAACGATATCAGGTTATCGCGGAAGAGGTTCAGTTAAACGACATCGAAGGTAAGACTATTGGTGCTATCGACTTGGTGTTGCGGAATACAGAATCAAATCAAATAGAACACTGGGAAGTAGCGATTAAGTTTTATCTTCTTTATAACGGCGTATGGTATGGTCCGAATGCTCACGACCAGCTGCATACAAAACTGAATAGAATGCTTACTCATCAGTTAAAAATGAGCGATCGCCCGGAATTTCAAAAAATAATTCCGTTAAACGACGCTCCACAAGAACGTCTATTGATGCAAGGACGACTCTATATTAATCCGTTTACTCCAGAGCCAACTCCTAGCGAGTGCTTGGGTTATGAATTAAATCCAAGTCAGATTAGTGGTTACTGGTGCTATCAAAGTCAATGGGATTTAATTGGTAAACCCCTTTATCATTTACATAAACCATGCTGGGCGATCGGAACAGACGATTTCTCTCAACCTATTGAAAAGCCTTTAGATCGATTCATACACGCACAAACGGAAGACGGTCAATTCTGGTTTGTGGTACCAGATTCATGGCCCGGAGATAAAGCTGTTCGGGGCACTTAAACATGAAAGGGTTGATGTTTTCACATCAACCCTTTGCTAGATACATTGACCATTGGATGTTTTACAAACCAGCGGCTGCAAACACTTGATTAACTATTTCTTGTGCTTCTGCTTCGATTTGTTTTAGGTGCTCTTCACCTTTAAAACTCTCACAGTAAATCTTGTAGATATCTTCTGTGCCTGATGGACGAGCAGCAAACCAGCCATTCGCTGTTGTTACTTTTAGACCACCGATTGCAGCACCATTACCAGGCGCATGCGTGAGACGAGCCGTAATTGGATCACCCGCTAGTGTTTCAGCCGCGACCATTTCTGGCGACAACTTCTTCAGCACGTCTTTTTGTGGGCCATTTGCTACAGCTTGAATACGGTTGTACTTAGATTCACCGTGCTTCGCTGCAAGCTCTTCATAGTAATCTTGAGGGTTCTTACCCGTTACCGCAGTGATCTCTGCTGCTAGAAGGCATAGCAAGATGCCATCTTTGTCTGTTGACCAAGGCGTGCCATCTTTACGAAGGAAAGACGCACCAGCACTTTCTTCGCCGCCGAAACCAAACTTACCAGTGTACAGACCGTCTACAAACCATTTGAAACCAACAGGCACTTCACATAGCTCACGACCTAGATCCGCAACAACACGGTCAATCAGCGCACTTGAAACTAGTGTTTTACCAACAGCGACGTCTTTACCCCACGCGTCACGATGACGGTACAAGTAGTCAATACAAACGGCTAAGAAGTGGTTCGGGTTCATCAAACCTTTTGGCGTAACGATACCGTGACGGTCGT
This sequence comes from Vibrio sp. 2092, assembly GCF_033339635.1. Taxonomy (NCBI): domain Bacteria; kingdom Pseudomonadati; phylum Pseudomonadota; class Gammaproteobacteria; order Vibrionales; family Vibrionaceae; genus Vibrio; species Vibrio sp. 2092. Next base: position 108,211 of record NZ_JAWOUY010000010.1, read on the forward strand.
AGTCAGGATCGTTACCAAATGCTAAATCGTATTCGTCTTTCAGTGCCAATAGACCCGCCATTGCGTAAGGAGAAGAACAGTCCATACGCACAACGCCGTCTTTATCTAGCGACATGAATTGGAAAGAAGGATCGATCGATTCATTTACTAGCGTTAGGTCTAGGTTGTATGCCTGACCAATTTGACGCCAGTAATCGATACCGCTGCCACCCAATGGATCTACACCAATCTTCAGGTTCGCCTTTTGGATTGCTTCCATATCGATAACGTTCACCAGGTCATCGATGTATGGCTTCACCAAGTCCATCTCTACAAACAGATCCGATGCTTTTGCTTCTGCTAGTGGTAGGCGTTTAACACCTTGTAAACCTTCAGCAATCAATTCGTTCGCACGATCTTCGATAGCTTGAGTCAACTCAGCTTCAGCAGGACCACCATGTGTCGGATTGTATTTGATACCGCCGTCTTGTGGTGGGTTATGTGATGGGGTAATAACGATACCGTCTGCTTTTTCATCGTGTTTGATGTTGTAAGTCAGAATCGCGTGTGAAATACCCGGTGTTGGCGTGTAACCGTTGTCTTGTTGGACAATCACTTTCACACCATTTGCGATCAATACTTCAATCACACTTGAAAAAGCTGGTTCAGATAGCGCATGCGTGTCTTTACCCACAAACAACGGGCCAGTTGTGCCTTGCTCAGCACGAACTTCTGCTACCGCTTGAGCGATCGCTAAAATGTGGTTTTCGTTAAAAGTGTGCTTGTCTGCAGTACCGCGGTGGCCAGAAGTACCAAATTGAACTTTGTGTTCTGCGTTTGCCGCGTCTGGTTGAAGTAAGAAGTAGTTAGCAACGAGTGCTGGGATATTGTGAAGATCTTCCTGCTGCGCTTTTTGCCCAGCACGAGGGTGCATAGCCATGTTTGACATCCTTTCTTTCAATACAAATAAAATTAAAAAAGCCTCATAATATCCGCTCACTGCGACGCATTATGAGGCTTCTATCAGGTTTCTTAGATTGAACCTGTTACTTTTTCTATTAAGTCAGGTTGGAACCCCATGTGTGCCATCACTTGTTCAACCATCTGTCTTTTACGACTTGTATTGTTATTCGTGATAACCCAAAACGGTGTGCCAGGAATGGCTTTTGGCTTGGTCGTATTACCGTTTGCTAGCAAGGTTTCTTCATTATCTGCAAAGTACACGCGTTTGCGTCCTTTTACATTCGTAGCCTGGGCGAAACCTTCTGGATTCAATTTATGTAAGGTCGATAATACTAACATAAAGCGATCAATCGCTTTTTTTAGACCGGCAAACTCATCAGAAATAAGCAGTGAACGCATTTCTTTCACTACATCAACAGATTCCGTTTTACCCGCATCTTTACTTACTACAATCCCTTGTGGCTTCTCTACTACAGGCGCGGCTTTAGCTTCCTGCAACTGACCATCAAGGTTTAAAAGGCGTCGCAAAATATCCGAGGCGCTTTCACCGATATGCTTAGTTTGACTAGCTATATAACGGTATAGATCCTCATCAACCTCAATTGTTTTCATTCGCTTTTCACATTCTCAATGTTTAAACTCTGGGGGATTATAACGAGATCCACGCGGATACTCCACGTTAAACCCATCACGAATAAGATAAAATGTCAGCATTACTCAACTATAAGCAGGAAGGCCAAGGCCAAACAGTTGTTTTGATTCACGGATTGTTTGGTAGTTTAAGTAATCTGGGTCTACTCGCCCGCGATCTTATTAAAGATCACACGGTGATCAGTATTGATCTGAGAAATCACGGCCTCTCTTTCCACTCCGAAGTCCATAACTATACCGATATGGCAAAAGATGTGGCTCAGCTCCTTCAGCACTTAAACGTTGAGCCATCTATTGTTATTGGTCACTCCATGGGCGGAAAAGTCGCGATGGCTCTTGTGGACATTGCGCCAAATGTAGTCAAGCAGTTAGTCGTTCTCGACATGGCGCCTGTTGCCTACACTACGAACCGTCACGATAATGTTTTTAACGGCTTACATGCTGTTATTAATGAAAAACCAACAAATCGACAGCAAGCCATGGATATCCTAGCTCAACATATTGAACTCGATGGTGTAAGACAATTTCTCTCTAAATCACTGTACAAAAATGGCGATAAGATGGATTGGCGGTTTAACGTACCGAGCCTTTTTGAGAATTATGACCAAATTATTGGCTGGCAAGAAATCACACCAACAGATATCCCAACTTTATTTATCAAAGGCGGCGACTCTGACTACTTAATGCCAGAACATCAGCCGGCAGTGAAGCGACAATTTAACCATGCTAAAGCACACATTATCGCTGGCACTGGTCACTGGTTACACGCCGAGAAACCGACAGAAGTAATGAGAGTCATTCGAAAATACATTTCGAGTTAACAAATTCGAAAAGCAACACTAGATTATTGAAATAACCCTTCTTGTAGTGCATTAACTTTACCGTTTAACAGTGGTATAGTGCGCCCAAGATTTTTCGGCATGAAGGGCTAAAATGCTTTACGACTATATGGATATGCTCGAGTCTATTGGACTCGATCTTCTTTTTGCTGCTATCTTTTTTTTCATCGGGATGGCGATAAAAGATGTACTAAAGCAAGGCAATGTACCTGTTTTTGGTCGTCGTATTGTGTGGTTAGTCCTTTTCCTAGGCTGTGCTGGCTTTATTGCAAAAGGTGTAATTCAGCTAACTTGGGAAGGCTCAGGGTTAGGTTAAACCCTTAGTAGCATCGCCAATAACAAACAATGTAAAGGTATAGACTCTATGGCAAGTGTAGGTATCTTCTTCGGTAGCGACACAGGTAATACTGAAGCCGTTGCAAAGATGATTCAAAAGCAACTAGGTAAACATCTAGTTCACGTTCAAGACATCGCGAAAAGCAGCAAAGAAGACATTGATAACTTCGATCTTCTTCTTCTAGGTATCCCAACTTGGTACTACGGCGAAGCACAATGTGATTGGGATGACTTCTTCCCTGAGCTTGAGCAAATCGACTTCTCTACTAAGCTAGTGGCTATCTTTGGCTGTGGCGACCAAGAAGACTACGCAGAATACTTCTGTGACGCGATGGGCACAGTCCGTGATATCGTTGAATCTAAAGGCGGCACAATTCTTGGCCATACCTCGACAGAAGGCTACGAATTTGAAGCGTCTAAAGCACTTGTTGAAGGTGACGAAAGCCAATTCGTAGGTCTATGTATTGATGAAGACCGCCAACCAGAATTGACTGACGAGCGTGTTGAAAGCTGGGTTAAACAGATCTATGAAGAGATGTGTTTAGCTGAGCTAGAAGGCTAATCAAATTGAATGATACAAAGACCTCCACTTGGAGGTCTTTTTGTATGTATTGTCACACAGCATCGGTAAGTACTTCCTCTTCGCGATACTGAGGTTTCTTTCTTACATAAAGCTTGCGTTGAACCTCTGAAACCACATTCCCCTGTTTATCTTTTACATGAGTAATAAACTCAGGAAAACACTTTTCTCCATTCCGTGTCATTTGATAAATGTTTTCCAGCATCCCTTCAGTGACCTCAAATTCTGCAAACAAATCACTTTGCCCCGGCTTAATAAAGTTAATGCTTGCCTCTTTATCCCACACATAATATTCCTCTCGTAGAATCCCCATCAGCATCAACGAGTAAATAGGATCAGTTAAAGAGAAAATACTGCCGCCATATTGGGTGCGATTGGCATTTTTATTCCACCAGCGAAGCTTTAAACGTACCTTTACAGTACGGAAGTCTTGAGAAATATGTAAGATTTTAATACCCGCCCCCCAAAAAGGAGGCCAAATATTGAGTGCGAACTTTACAATTCCTGGTTTGTATATCTTCGCTAGTCGCCTATTCATCGCTATCCCTGCCCTCTCCAAGCTTAATGTTACACAATTGTAACTGGTCAGAGCTGTAATATAATGGACCTGTTTCTAATTTACAAAAAGATTCTATTAACCCTTTGAAGTTCGTGGTTTAATGTTCCGAACGCTTATCCTATAATGGTAGGAAGATTGAATTCTGTTAAATCGCTGCAGATGATCCAACGGGAAAGTATATGTCAGATAATAATCAGGCGCTGAAGGATGCGGGTTTAAAAGTAACCCTTCCGAGGCTAAAAATTCTAGAAGTACTTCAGCAGCCAGACTGCCAGCACATCAGTGCTGAAGATTTGTACAAAAAGTTGATTGATCTAGGTGAAGAAATTGGCCTAGCAACTGTTTACCGAGTTCTAAACCAGTTCGACGATGCTGGTATTGTAACTCGTCACCACTTTGAAGGTGGAAAGTCAGTCTTCGAATTATCGACTCAACATCACCACGACCACCTAGTGTGCCTAGATTGTGGTGAGGTAATTGAATTTTCTGACGATCTTATCGAAGAACGTCAAAAAGAGATTGCAGCTAAGTACAATGTCACACTAACAAACCACAGCTTATACTTGTACGGCAAGTGTAGCGATGGTGGTTGTAAAGACAATCCAGATGCACACAAACCGAAAAAATAAGGGTTTGTTAATTTAAAAAGTAAACGTCAGCACATGCTGGCGTTTTTTGTTTCTAGAAGTCAGTACCTTAGACGTCAGTACTTTGGTTACAGAACAAAGGCTACTAAACACCCATCTTTTTTATCCACAGTTTTGCACATCTATATAGCACTCTGTGGGATTAGGTATAAAAAATGCCAGCATTTGCTGGCATTTTCATCACTCTCAGCATTAATCGAGATTATTGATTCTCAATTTTTGCCCAGGTATCACGTAGACCAACCGTGCGGTTGAATACTAGATTATCTGCTGAAGAGTCTTTCGAGTCTGCACAGAAGTAACCCATACGTTCAAACTGGTAACCTTTTTCTGCTTCTGCAGAAGCTAGGCTAGGCTCGACAAAGCCATTGATCACTACTAATGATTCAGGGTTAATAGTAGAAGCAAAATCTTCCGCTGCGCCTGGGTTTGGCACCGTAAATAAACGATCGTACAGACGAATTTCCGCTGGAAGAGCTTTATCAGCTGACACCCAATGAATAACGCCTTTCACTTTACGACCATCTGCTGGGTTTTTACCTAGCGTATCTGCATCGTAAGAACAGAAGATCGTTGTGATGTTGCCTTCGGCATCTTTTTCAACGCGCTCAGCTTTGATCACGTAAGCACCACGTAAACGAACTTCTTTACCTAGCACTAAACGCTTGTACTTTTTGTTCGCTTCTTCACGGAAGTCTTCACGCTCAATCCACAATTCACGCGTGAATGGCACTTCACGCACGCCCATTTCAGGTTTATTTGGGTGGTTGGCAACTGTCAAGTTTTCTACTGCGCCTGCTTCAAAGTTTTCGATAACAACTTTAACAGGATCCAGTACAGCCATTGCACGCGGAGCGTTCTCGTTTAGGTCATCACGAATACAAGATTCTAATGAACTAAACTCGATCATATTTTCTTGCTTCGTTACACCAATACGCTTACAAAACTCACGAATAGATGCAGGTGTGAAGCCACGACGACGCAGACCTGAGACAGTCGGCATACGTGGATCATCCCAACCATTAACCAGTTTTTCAGTAACTAGCTGGTTAAGCTTACGCTTAGACATCACTGTGTATTCAAGGTTTAAACGACTGAACTCGTATTGATGTGGACGGCTTTCGATCGTGATGTTGTCTAGAACCCAATCGTACAGACGACGGTTATCCATGAATTCAAGCGTACAAATAGAGTGCGTAATGCCTTCTAATGCATCAGAAATACAGTGCGTAAAGTCGTACATTGGGTAAATGCACCACTTATCACCAGTTTGGTGGTGCGTAGCAAAACGCACACGGTATAAAACTGGATCGCGCATGACCATGAATGAAGAACCCATGTCGATTTTAGCACGAAGACACGCTTTACCTTCTTCAAATTCACCAGCGCGCATTTTTTCAAACAACGCCAAGTTCTCTTCAACAGAACGGTCACGGTATGGACTTGGTTTACCTGGCGCCTTTAGTGTGCCGCGGTATTCACGAATTTGCTCTGGACTTAGCTCATCTACGTACGCTAAGCCTTTGTTAATCAATTCAATTGCATATTCGTAAAGCTTATCGAAGTAGTTTGATGAGTAACATACTTCACCACTCCACTCAAAGCCCAACCAGTTTACATCTTTCTTGATAGACTCAACGTATTCGATGTCTTCTTTTTCAGGGTTTGTATCGTCGAAACGCAGATTACATTGACCCTGGTAGTCCTGAGCAATACCGAAGTTCAAACAGATAGACTTAGCATGACCGATATGCAGGTAGCCATTTGGCTCCGGCGGGAATCGAGTATGCACGCTAGTGTGTTTACCATCCGCTAGATCTTTATCAATGATCTGGCGAATAAAGTTTGATGGACGAGCATCAGCTTCACTCATCTATAGCACCTCAAAAATATTAGTATTGTCAGAGAAAACGGAACCCTGTATCCAAGTATGGTTTCACAGAGTACATTGTTCCTAATGATCCACAATTCTAAGCAATTAGACAACAAGAACTCGCTCTAAAACGACAATATTTATCGAGTTAGCGTGAAAGCAAAGCAGATTCAAAGGGCCTAAACGAAAAAAGGCCTCCTGCGGAGGCCTTTTGCGATGTTGTAGTATCAATTGTTTGCAATACCAATAACAAACAATCACACCACTATTAAACAGTTAAGCTGGTAGCTGAACACCACTTAAGTCTTCATCTTTAGATACATTCTTCATCTCACCAGCAACAATCTCTGCTAGTGGACCAAGAATAACTTGTAGGTTGTTTGTACCTAGCTTCACAACTCCCATAGCTCCAAGATCTTTCAGAGTTTTCTCATTGATAACGCTCATATCTTTCACAGAAAGGCGCAAACGAGTAATACAGGCATCGATAGAACTAAGGTTGTCATGACCGCCAAGTGCCTTCAAGTACTGACGAGCAAGCTCTGAAGAATTGCTTGATCCAGCCACGCTAGATGAAGCTTCTTCATCATCTTCACGTCCAGGTGTTTTAAGACCAAACTTAACAATCACGGTACGGAACACGAAGTAGTAAACCGCAAAGAAACCAAGACCTTGTACAATGAGCATGTACCAGTTTACCGCTAGTGGGTTACGAGTTGACAATACTAAGTCGACTAGACCAGCAGAGAAACCGAAACCTGCAATCCACTGCATTGATGCCGCGATATAAACTGATAGACCAGTCAGCGCTGCGTGAAGAACGTACAGTCCTGGAGCAAGGAACATGAATGCAAATTCAAGTGGTTCTGTTACACCTGTAAAGAATGAAGCAAACGCAGCCGCAATCATGATAGATGCCACTTTCTCTTTATTCTTTGATTTCGCTGTATGGTACATCGCTAGAGCAGCGCCTGGTAAACCAAACATCATGATTGGGAAGAAGCCCGCTTGGTACATCCCCGTAACACCTACCGTTGCCGTGCCTTCAGCTAATGATTTCGCACCGCCAAGGAAGTTTGGAATGTCATTAATACCAGCAACATCAAACCAGAACACTGAGTTTAGTGCATGGTGCAGACCAACAGGAATTAGAAGACGGTTGAAGAATGCGTAAACACCTGCACCTGCTTCACCCATACCTTGAATGCTTTCACCAAAACTGACCAGACCGCCGTAAACTGATGGCCAAACGTACATCAGGATGAACGCAATAACGATACCAGCAAAAGACGTTAGGATCGGTACAAGACGCTTGCCAGAGAAAAACGCCAGTGCTTTGTGCAGCTCTACGTGAGAAAAACGGTTGTACAACTCAGCAGAAACAATACCAACCAAGATACCGACGAACTGGTTATTGATTTTACCAAATGCAGCAGGTACTTCACTTGGGTCAATGCCTTGAATTTGTGATACTGCACCAGGGGCCAAAAGCGTTGTGACAACTAAGAAGCCCACGAAACCTGAAAGTGCAGCGGCGCCATCTTTGTCTTTAGACATTCCGTAAGCAACACCAACAGCGAACAATACTGACATATTGTCAATGATCGCTGCACCAGCTTTAATAAGAAATGCAGCAAGTGCACTGTTTGCGCCCCAGCCATTTGGGTCGATCCAGTAGCCAATACCCATGAGTATTGCTGCAGCAGGAAGTGTGGCAACCGGCACCATAAGCGCCTTACCCACCTTCTGGAAGTATCCGAGAATGTTCACCTTAAGTTCCCCCTATAGGATTAGATGTTATGTTGAATGACTTATTTCAGCCGTCCAATTTAGTCATCCTAAGTTTATGATATTAATTTTGCTCCGCAAATTAAAAGCTCACCGTTTGTGATCATAATCACCACAATTTGCCCTTTCGGAAGGTTTTTGCTAGCGAGATCATAAAACTTATTTTATTATACGAAAAAATGGCGTTTTAAAGATAATATTCTCGCACTTTATGCAAGGCAGAATCAGTGTTATTTTGGTATCTAGGCGGGTAAATCACTGTAACTTTGCTCTGAAAAAGAATCATAAAAAACCATACAATTATTACTTTTCAGTTAGTTACTATGACAATAACATCGATAAAACGCGACTTGCTGTATGTGACTCGTTATCTAATTCAGTGATACAAACTAAGTACCCATATGACTGAAGCAGTCTCTACTTAGATAACGATATAGAAATTGAATTCTCATCTATAAGGACTAGCTGACTATGTACGCGCTAAGTAACTGTAAAATTTATACCGGTAGTGATGTTCTTACCGATCATGCGGTCATCATCGAAAACGATCTTATTCAATCTATTGTGCCGGTTTCTGAGCTACCTCAAAGCATCGAAGTAAAAGACCTTGCAGGCGCTAGTCTAAGTCCAGGCTTTATCGATCTGCAGTTGAACGGTTGTGGCGGTGTAATGCTAAACGATGCAATTACCCCTGAAACCATGCAAATCATGCACCAGGCAAACCTCAAATCTGGCTGTACTAGCTTCCTGCCAACACTCATTACGTCATCTGATGAAGATATGCGAACTGCAATTGCCGCAGCTCGTGAGTACCACAACAAGTATCAAAATCAATCGCTTGGTTTACACCTCGAAGGTCCTTACCTTAACGTCGCGAAAAAAGGCATCCATAACGTCGATTTTATTCGCCCATCAGACGAAAGCATGATCGACCTTATCTGCGCAAACGCCGATATCGTAGCGAAAGTAACACTAGCACCTGAGCATAATGACCCAGAGCATATTGCGCGATTAAAGGCTGCTGGCATCGTGGTTTCAATTGGCCACACAAATGCAACCTACGCCGAAGCACGTAAAAGCTTTGAAGCAGGCATTACTTTTGCTACACACCTCTTTAATGCAATGACACCAATGGTTGGTCGTGAACCAGGAGTTGTTGGTGCAATTTACGATACTCCTGACGTATATGCTGGCATTATTGCTGATGGTTTTCACGTCGACTACGCAAACATCCGAATTGCTCATAAAATCAAAGGTGAAAAGCTTGTTTTGGTGACGGATGCCACAGCTCCAGCAGGTGCTAACATTGATCACTTTATTTTTGTCGGTAAGAAAGTATATTACCGAGATGGTAAGTGTGTTGATGAAAATGGCACGCTAGGCGGCTCAGCTTTGACAATGATTGAAGCAGTTCAGAATTCAGTTGAGCACGCGGGGATCGCTTTAGACGAAGCTCTACGAATGGCCACGTTATACCCAGCAACAGCAATTGGTGTTGAGGATCGCCTTGGCCGAGTTCGAAAAGGGATGGTTGCAAACCTGACTATTTTCGATCGTGACTTTAAAGTAAAAGCGACGGTTGTTAACGGACAATACGAGCAAAATTAAGCATGAATGGCGGACAGATTGGTAATGTAGATTTAGTAAAACAGCTTAACAGCGCTGCGGTATATAGGCTGATTGATCAGCAAGGTCCTATCTCCCGTATTCAAGTCGCGGACGTGAGTCAGCTCGCGCCTGCTAGTGTTACCAAAATAACCCGCCAACTTTTAGAGCGCGGCCTTATTAAGGAGGTCGCCCAACAAGCTTCAACTGGTGGTCGTCGTGCGATCTCTTTGACTACTGAAGTCAAACCTTTTCATTCGATTGCCGTTCGCTTAGGTCGAGATTACGTACAGTTCAGTTTATACGATTTAGGTGGTACCGCGCTGGCAGAAGATCAGCATGAACTGCACTACACTAACCAAGCAGACTTAATCGCAGGACTTATCGATTTATTAAAAGATTTCGTAAGCCGTTGCGAAGACAAAATTGATCAACTCATCGCTATCGGCATCACTTTACCGGGCCTTGTTAACCCAACAACTGGCGTGGTCGAATACATGCCTAATACCGATATCGATAATCTTGCTCTCGGTGAAATTGTTGGAGAGAAGTTTAATACAGCATGCTTTGTTGGCAACGACGTACGTGGCATGGCGTTGGCTGAGCACTACTTTGGAGCAAGCCAAGACTGCCAGGATTCTATTTTGGTTAGCGTCCACCGCGGTACTGGCGCAGGTATTATCGTTAACGGCCAGGTTTTTCTTGGTTTTAACCGCAACGTCGGTGAAATTGGTCATATCCAAATTGACCCGCTTGGTGAGCAATGCCAATGTGGAAACTTTGGCTGTTTAGAAACCGTAGCTGCAAACCCAGCGATTATTCAACGAGTGAAGCAACTGATTACTCAAGGATACGAATCAAGCTTAACCGACCTTGAAAACATCACAATTGAAGCGGTATGTCAGCACGCAATGAATGGTGATGAACTTGCGAAACAGAGTTTAGTGCGAGTGGGCAACCAGCTAGGTAAAGCGATTGCGATTACGGTTAACTTATTTAATCCACAGAAAATTGTAATTGCTGGCGATATTACTGCAGCACAAGATATTGTTTTCCCTGCAATTCAACGCAACGTAGAGAATCAATCTCTTAAAACTTTCCATAACGACCTCCCTATCGTGGCTTCTCACATTGATAAGCAGCCAACGATGGGCGCATTTGCGATGATTAAACGCGCTATGCTAAACGGAGTTTTGTTACAAAAGTTACTGGAAGACTAAGTTTATACAACCAATTGAGTTACAATCTCGGGCTGTGTTTTCACAGCCCGTTTTTGTATATCAGGAATACAGCTCAACAGTATGGAAATTATTCTAATTACAGCCGCTTTTTTAGCTGGTTTTATTGCGCTTAAATGCAGCCTCCCTCCCCTCGTTGGTTTTCTACTAGCTGGATTTGGCTTGCATGCATTTGGTTACCAAAGCAATGACGTTATTGTCACTCTCGCAGATCTTGGTGTTACTCTTCTTCTGTTTACTATTGGACTCAAACTCGATGTAAAAACCCTGCTGTCCAAAGAAATATGGGGAGGGGCAACCGCCCACAACATACTCTCTACCGCTTTTTTTGCCCTAGCGTTATCCGGCTTAAAACTACTGGGCTTGACTTCGCTAGCCAGTATGGACGGCAGCCAAATCCTGCTTTTAGCTTTTGCACTATCGTTCTCTAGTACCGTTTTTGCCGTAAAAGCATTGCAAGAAAAAGGCGAAATGAACGCGACCTACGGCACACTCGCGATCGGTATCTTGGTTATGCAAGATATTTTTGCCGTAGTATTCCTGACTGCTTCAACCGGAAAAGTCCCAGAATGGTATGCCATCGGTTTGTTCGCACTGCCTTTCCTTCGTCCCCTATTCTATAAGCTGCTCGATAAAGTTGGCCACGGCGAAATGCTGGTGCTATTCGGTATTTTCTTCGCGCTTGTTGTCGGTGCTGGGCTATTCGAGTTGGTCGGGATGAAACCAGACTTGGGCGCGCTAATTTTAGGCATGCTACTCGCAGGTCACCCAAAAGCCTCAGAACTATCCAAGTCATTATTCAATATGAAGGAGCTCTTTTTAGTCTGCTTCTTTTTGAACATTGGTTTATCCGCCTCATTGAGCGTGAATGGCGTCGTTCTCGCCCTGCTATTTATCTTACTGCTACCAATCAAAGGACTCTTGTACTTCGTCACTATTAATCATTTTAAGTTTCGAGTACGTACCTCTTTGCTCGCCTCTTTATCACTATTTAACTACAGTGAGTTTGGTCTTATTGTTGCTGGGTTGGCCTATAAAATGGGCTGGATGCCAAGTGATATGCTTGCTGCGATTGCGGTTGCGGTGTCGGTATCCTTTGTAATTTCCGCGCCACTTAACCGCCTTAGCCATAAAATTTATCAACATTCAGGTAAGTGGCTGCAAGAGACAGCGGTAGAAAAGCTCAATCAACGCGACCAACTCATCAACCCAGGTCATGCCCAAGTATTGATCTTAGGTATGGGGCGTATTGGAACGGGCGCTTATGATGAGCTACGTTCACGCTATGGCAAAATTTCATTGGGTATAGAAATTCGTGAAGACGCTGCACATCATCATCGTTCAGAAGGAAGAAATGTGATTTCTGGTGATGCCACCGACCCGGATTTCTGGGAGCGAATTTTAGATACAGGTCATGTAAAACTGGTTCTGCTTGCAATGCCACATCATCAAGGTAACCAAACAGCACTTGAGCAGCTTAAACGCAGAAAATATAAGGGGCAAATTGCCGCTATCGCCGAATACCCAGATCAATTGGAAGGCTTACTTAAAAATGGCGTTGACGCAGCATTCAATATATATAGTGAAGCTGGTAGCGGTTTTGCTCGACACGTCTGTAAACAACTTCAGCCTAAATTCACACCAATTAAATAAGCAACAGCACTGATATTTTTTGAAAGGCTTTCTATTGATAGAAAGCCTTTTTTGTATAGTTTTTATACCAAACCTTGATCTCATTCACCAAAACAACGGTTGAGTTAAATATTTTCCATACAACAAGGCCTTTTATCATTTTTTTAATCACAAAACGTTGCTTTTTTTATTAGTAATGGCAAATTTAAACCATACCGATTAGAAATTGTTTAGTTTAGTAAGGATGTAGTATGTGTTCAGTATTTGGCATTTTAGACATTAAAAGCGATGCAGCCGCATTGCGCCCTATCGCATTAGAGATGTCGAAAAAACTTCGTCACCGTGGCCCAGACTGGTCTGGGATTTACTCTTCAGAGCGTGCTATTTTAGCGCACGAGCGCTTGGCGATTGTTGGTCTAAATAGTGGTGCACAGCCGCTATACAGCCCTGATAAGAAGCTCATCCTTGCCGTCAATGGTGAAATCTACAACCATAAAGAAATTCGTGCTCGTTACGAAGGAAAGTACGAATTTCAAACCGATTCAGACTGTGAAGTCATTCTTGCACTTTACCAAGATATGGGTGCAGATCTCCTTGAAGAACTAAACGGTATTTTCGCTTTTGTGCTCTACGACGAAGAAAAAGATGAGTATTTAGTCGGCCGTGACCATATTGGTATTATCCCTCTTTATCAAGGTCACGATGAGCATGGTAACTACTATGTGGCATCAGAGATGAAGGCTCTTGTTCCAGTATGTAAAACAGTAAGTGAATTCCCTCCTGGTAGCTACTACAGCTCTAAAGATACTGAGCCAACACGTTACTATGTTCGTGACTGGAACGAGTACGCAGCAGTACAAGGTAACAGCACTAGCAAAGAAGAATTGACTGAAGCGCTAGAAGCGGCTGTTAAACGCCAACTAATGACTGACGTGCCTTACGGTGTACTTCTTTCAGGCGGTCTAGATTCTTCTATTACATCTGCGGTAGCAAAACGCTTTGCAGCGATGCGTATTGAAGATGATGAAAAGTCTGAAGCTTGGTGGCCTCAACTGCACTCTTTTGCTGTTGGCCTAGAAGGCGCGCCTGACCTGAAAGCAGCTCGTGAAGTTGCCGACCAAATTGGTACCGTTCACCACGAAATGACGTACACGATTCAAGAAGGTTTGGACGCGATTCGTGACGTGATTTACCACATTGAAACGTATGACGTGACGACTATCCGCGCATCAACACCTATGTTCTTAATGGGTCGTAAGATCAAAGCGATGGGTATCAAGATGGTATTGTCTGGTGAAGGCGCTGACGAAATCTTTGGTGGCTACCTTTACTTCCACAAGGCGCCAAACGCGAAAGAGTTCCACGAGGAGACAGTGCGTAAACTGCTTGCTCTGAACATGTTCGACTGTGCTCGTGCTAACAAGTCGCTGGCAGCATGGGGAGTTGAAGGACGCGTACCTTTCCTAGATAAAGAGTTCATAGATGTAGCAATGCGCTTGAACCCAGCAGACAAGATGTGTGGCAACGGTAAAATGGAGAAACACATCCTTCGTGAGTGCTTCGAGCACTACCTGCCAGAATCGATCGCATGGCGTCAAAAAGAGCAGTTCTCTGATGGCGTTGGCTACAGCTGGATCGATACGCTGAAAGAAGTAGCAGAACAGAAAGTGACAGACCAGCAGATGGAAACAGCTCAATATCGATTCCCATACAACACGCCAACGACAAAAGAAGGCTACGTGTACCGTGAAATCTTTGAAGAGTTATTCCCACTTCCATCAGCAGCAGAGTGTGTACCAGGAGGCCCTTCAGTAGCGTGTTCTTCAGCGAAGGCGATTGAATGGGATGAATCGTTCCAAAACTGTGTTGACCCATCAGGTCGTGCAGTACAGACCGTTCACAACGACTCATACTAATTCTCTACGATAAAGATAAGGGTCGGTTCGTCCAACCCTTTTAAAACAGACAGAAAATTAGATACGATCAAAAAGAGGTGCTTTGCACCTCTTTTTATGTTTGATGGAATTAGGCTATTTTAAATCTAAATCACTATTGTCTATGCTGACAGGCACACGCTTGGTGATCATCTGAACTAGCATAATTGAGCGTTTCTCACCATCTTGTTCTTGGAAGATGGCATCTATGCCCGCAAATTGACCGCTTTTAACTCTAATTTGATCGCCTGGTTTTGGCATACATTCAGAAACGGTATTGTCATTACAACACTTTTCTAGCTGCATCAATTCGAAGACCAAGTCACCTTGAACTTCTTTCGGTTGAGCACCAAAACGCACAAAGTCAACAACACCTCGAGTAGAGCGGACTGAGGTGAAGTTTGGCCCTTGCTCATAATCAAAGTAAGCGAATACGTAACAAGGAAACAGCGGTTCCTCGACTTTTTGTCTTTTACCGCGCAAAATCTTCTCAACTTCTACAGTTGGATAAAAGCACTCTACACCTTGATTTTCAAGGTGTTGTTTCGCCCTAACCTGCTCCCCACGTTTACAATAAAGTAGATACCAACGTTTCATCTTTTTACTAGCCAATTCTATTTTGTTTTTATCCTAGCATTAAGCCAAAGTTGAGTCATTGATATTCAGTTTATCTATAAAAGTATGATTATACATCGCTCGCATTAACGACATTTTTCAGTAACTTACGATAAAGAAGTCCATAGGCAAAAATGGAAATTAAGTTTGTAACACAACCAATACACCATCATATAATCTGCAAATCCAATAAAAAACAGCCACTTAACAAACAAAAATAGTTGAATGGCAAAATTTTATTATTTGTCACTCGTTGAATTGCATTGTATACGTAGAAGTCGTTAAAAAATGTAATAACTATTATTAGAAGAGCTTATGTCAAACCAACATCAATATTTTGGTCATCCACGTGGCCTGTTCTTATTGTTCGGTACAGAACTGTGGGAACGCTTTTCTTACTACGCAATGCGTGCCATTCTCGTGCTTTACCTTACTGATACAACAATGAATGGCGGCCTTGGCTGGTCAACCAAAGACGCATTAGACCTATACGGCATATACACAGGGCTTGTGTATATCACGCCTCTTATCGGTGGTTACCTAGCAGATAACTATTTAGGTCAACGTCGCTCAATTTTGCTTGGTGGCGCGTTAATGGCCATCGGCCAGTTTACTCTTGCACTTCCTGCTGATGCTTTAGGTATTGGTTCGCTACACAGTTTCTATTTAGGTCTTGGCCTACTTATCACTGGTAACGGTCTCTTTAAGCCAAATATCTCAACCATGGTTGGCGACCTTTATCAAGAAGGTGACAACCGTCGTGACGGCGCATTCACTATCTTTTATATGGGTATCAACTTAGGTGCATTACTTGCCGGCGTCGTTTCTGGCTCTGTGACAACCTCTTACGGTTGGAAAGCTGGCTTTGTTGCCGCTGGTGTGGGTATGCTGGTTAGCCTAGTGATGCAAATGGTACTGGCTCAATCATGGCTTGGTGATATTGGCCGCGAACCAGCGGCGAAACGAGATCTAAATAACAAAAACGCCACCACGAAGCAGCCACTCACCAAAGAAGAGGTGAATCGACTAAAAGTAATTCTGGTCATGAGCTTATTCACTATTGTCTTCTGGGCAGGCTTTGAACAAGCAGGTGGCCTGATGAACATCTACACTCAACAATATACTGATCGCATGATTGGTGGTTTTGAAGTTCCTGCTGCGTGGTTCCAATCACTAAACCCATTTTTCATTATTACTCTAGCGCCAGTCCTAGCCGTCCTTTGGGTAAAATTGGGTAAACGTGAACCCACTTCGCCAGTGAAATTTGCAATGGCACTATTTTTCTTAGCGATTGGTTTCCTTTGTATGGTTGGCGCAGTGCTAGAACAAGGTGGAGATACAACAGTAAAAACATCGATGTTATGGTTGGTCGGCGCTTTCTTCTTCCACACATTAGGCGAGCTGTGTTTATCTCCAATTGGTCTTTCATTGGTGACTAAATTAGCACCGCTTCGCTTAGCTTCACTTATGATGGGTGCATGGTTTGGCTGTAATGCGATTGCTAACTATGTTGCGGGCTATGTGGGTTCTCACGTAGGCGAGTTAGGCGCTATGGCTATCTTTAGTGGTATTGCGGTCAGCGCAACCGTAAGTGGCGTAATTTTGCTCCTATTCTCTAATACACTCGTTCGCTGGATGCATGGCGCTGAAAATACGCACAGCACGGCAGAGCAAGTAGAAGAGCAGCAAGTACAAGTTGCTTGATCGCTCAACTAAACGTAGAAAGGGTCGCTATTGCGACCCTTTTTTGTATCTAAAGTTTAGATTGAACTAACTCAACCATCATCTCGATATGAAGTTCACTATCGTTCAAACAAGGGATGTAGGTAAAGTTTTCACCACCTGCTTCAAGGAAAATCTCTTTACACTCTTCCGAGATCTCTTCCAACGTCTCTAAACAATCTGACGAAAATGCAGGGGTCACAACATTAATATTTTTCACACCCTTTGCAGGAAGTGCCTCTAGGGTCTTATCGGTATAAGGTTGAAGCCACTCTTCTCTCCCAAATCGGGACTGATACGTCATGCCAATTTGTTGTTCGCTTAAACCTAACGCTTTCCCAAGCAAGCGAGTCGTCTCTTCACAATGCTGTGGGTAAACATCACCATTGTTAGCATAGCGTTTTGGAATACCATGATAAGAACACAGCAGGTAATCTCCCTGACCATTCTTTTGCCAATGTTCACGAACTGAATGCGCTAACGCTTCAATATATTTCGGGTGATTGTAATAATCACGAATAAAGCTAAAGCTTGGCATCACAGGCAGGTTTTTAAATGCTTTAGTGATTCCGTCAGAAACCGCTGCCGTTGTTGTTCCCGAGTATTGCGGATACAACGGTAAAACAATGACTTCATCAACGCCTTGCGCCAATAGGGCTTCAAAGCCTGATTGCAAACTTGGGTTACCATACGTCATACCAAGCTCTACAGGTATATCAAGCTTTTGTGCTAACTTTTCAGTTTGGCGTTTAGAGTACACCATCAACGGCGAGCCCTCTTCCATCCATACTGATTGATAGAGTTTGGCAACTTTAGGAGCTCGGATAGGAAGGATAACGCCGTGCAATAGTGGACACCAAAGCCATCGAGTCATGTCTACCACTCGGTGATCATGAAGAAACTGACTTAAAAAGCGCTTTACGGCAGGAGCGGTTGGTGCGTCAGGAGTTCCCAGGTTAACTAGGAGTACACCCTGTTTATTATTCTCTTTCATAACATCCTATTCATGGTAAACGGCTTGGTTCATATATTTAAGTAACCTCGAAGTAACGAATAGCCGAGCTGAAGTTAATTAGATATATGTTTACGAGTAAACTAAAAAAAGCGACCACTTGGGCCGCTTTCAATATATCAAAATATTAAATTTTTGACTTCAGCAAATTAAGATAGTGCTTTCTCGATATCCGCACTAACTTCAGCTACTTGCTTAGTACCATCAAACTTAAGGTACTTAGTCTTGCCTGCTTCAGCTTCTTTGCCGTAGTAGTTGATTAGCGGTGCAGTTTGCTCGTGGTAAACACCTAGACGAGCACGTACTGTTTCTTCTTTGTCATCATCACGAACAACAAGATCTTCACCAGTTACATCATCTTTACCTTCCACTTTAGGCGGGTTGTAAACCACGTGGTAAGTACGACCAGAAGGAAGGTGAGCACGACGACCAGCCATACGCTCAACAATCACATCGTCTGCAACGTCAAATTCGATAACGTAGTCTACGTCTACGCCCATTTCTTTTAGGCCGTCAGCTTGAGGGATAGTGCGTGGGAAACCATCTAGTAGGAAACCGTTTGCACAGTCTTCTTGAGCGATGCGCTCTTTGATAAGACCAAGGATGATTTCATCAGAAACTAGCTGACCAGCGTCAATAACAGCTTTAGCTTGTTTACCAAGCTCTGTACCTGCTTTGATAGCAGCACGAAGCATATCACCAGTAGAGATTTGTGGAATACCGTATTTTTCCATGATGAAGTTTGCTTGTGTGCCTTTACCTGCACCTGGAGCACCTAGAAGAATGATGCGCATGATTTATCCTCTTTAATATTTAAGATTTATACCGAAGCTCACAATAGCTGACCTCTTAGACATCAAACCTGAGAAGCACCTGCAACGATAAGTTTCGGTATAACGTATATAGGCGAGCAAAAATACACGCCTTATTACTCACATTCAAGTCGCAGATTCTATCACAGGTTCTCTGAGCAAAGAGTGTATTAAGACTAAAGAATGTTAACAGTACCCTCTTTCACGCCCTATTGATTATTAACTCAGCACTTGAGATGCAAAATTTTGCGACAACAAACAAAAAGCTCGCGAAATGCGAGCTTTTTGATTTGCAGAGGTTATTACACCTTAGTCAAAAGTTGATTAACGGCTCCTAAGAACTCTGTTGGATCCTCAATAGAGCCTCGCTCCGCTAGCATTGCCTGACCAAGCAGAACTTCAACCCAGCGACCAAACGCTTCTTCATCGGCTTCGTCAGCCATACGCTTAACCAATTCGTGCTCAGGGTTTAGCTCAAAGATGTATTTCACTTCCGGTACAGCTTGACCAGCTGCCGCAAGAAGCTTCGCCATTTGAGTGCCCATTTCGTAATCGTCCGTTACCACAACAGCAGGCGTAGATGCGAGTTTGAAGGTCGTACGAACTTCTTTCACACGATCGCCTAGGTAAGACTTCGTGCGCTCTACAACCGACTTGAACTCTTCTTCGGTTTCTTTTTGCTTCTCTTTTTCTGCTTCATCTTCAAACTGACTTAGATCAAGCCCAGCTTTAGTGATTGACTGGAACTGTTTACCATCAAACTCAGTTAAGTAGTTCATCAGCCACTCATCAATGCGGTCGTACATCAAGATAACTTCAATGCCTTTCGCTTTGAACTGTTCTAAGTGAGGGCTGTTTTTCGCAGCTGCATAGCTGTCTGCCGTCAAGTAGTAGATCTTATCTTGACCTTCTTTCATGCGCTCAACGTAAGACGCCAAGCCCACAGTTTGCTCAGAAGAGTCCACTTCAGTTGAGGCAAAGCGCAATAAACCTGCAACTTTCTCTTTGTTTGCAAAGTCCTCCGCAGGGCCCTCTTTCATCACAAGACCAAACTCTTTCCAGAATGATTGGTATTTCTCTTCGTCATTCTTGGCCATACGCTCGAGCATCGTTAGCACTCGCTTAGTACAAGCATTACGTAGAGACTGAGTCACTTTATTGTCTTGTAAGATCTCACGCGATACGTTTAGCGGTAAATCGTTTGAGTCTATTAAACCACGTACGAAGCGTAAGTATGACGGCATAAATTGCTCTGCATCGTCCATAATGAATACGCGCTGTACGCACAGTTTCAAGCCTGATTTGTGGTCGCGGTTCATCATATCCCAAGGTGCTTTCGATGGGATGTATAGTAAGCTCGTGTAGTCGTTTTTACCTTCTACACGGTTATGACTCCAGACCAAGGGATCGGCAAAGTCATGTGATACGTGCTTGTAGAACTCTTGATACTCTTCTTCTGAAATATCAGATTTGTTACGCGTCCACAGTGCTTGGGCTTTGTTGATTTGCTCCCACTTTTTCTCATCTGTTTCCTTGCCTTCGTCATCACGAACGACAGTTTGGATTGAAACAGGAATGCCAATGTGATCAGAGTACTTACTGATAACGTCACGTAGACGCCACTCATTCAAAAACTCTTTACCCTCTTCACGCATATGAAGAATGATGTCGGTACCACGTGACTCTTTGGTAATGTTTTCGATGGTGTACTCACCTTCACCCGCTGAGTGCCATTGTACCGCTTCATCAGCGGCTAGACCCGCAGCGCGAGTGCGCACGGTAACGGCGTCAGCAACGATAAATGCCGAGTAGAAACCAACACCAAACTGACCAATAAGCTGAGAGTCTTTGCTCTGCTCTTCAGATAGCTTTGAGAAAAACTCAGCTGTACCAGATTTTGCAATTGTTCCTAAGTGCTCAATCACATCATCACGGCTCATACCGATACCGTTATCAGAAATGGTTAAGGTATTTGCGCTTTCATCAAACGACAGTTTCACGCAAAGGTCTGCATTACCTTCGTATAGATCTGGGTTAGATAACGCCTGAAAGCGCAGTTTGTCTGATGCATCTGATGCGTTAGAGATCAGCTCGCGCAAAAAGATCTCTTTATTTGAATAAAGAGAATGGATCATTAAATGCAGTAGTTGTTTTACTTCTGATTGAAAACCACGAGTTTCTTTATTTTGAGATACGGTTTCGCTCATGTGTGCTCCATAACATCTAAACTAATTGGCTTTTTCATAGGGACAAGTTTGTGACTTTCCCCTTGAAATCACCTTACCGAGATGTCATTTAACATGTGGCTGACAAATGTAAATTCAAGGTCAATATTGCTAAAAACGGTGTTTTTTTAGAAAATTTTAATTATCCTACCCGTCTAAAAGCATCTAAAATGTCGTGCGCACTCCAAGCGCCCCGGTAATTTTGTGACATAAATCACCATAATTACAACATCATCCATCTAAGAAGAACTAAATGACTAACATTGGCACCAAATTTCTACTTGCTCAAAGGTTCACCTTTGATCCAAATAGTAATTCGCTCGCTGACCAACAAAACGGCAACGACGTTGTACGATTAGGAAGCAACGAAAGCCGTATACTTCTGATGTTGGCAGAGAGACCAAACGAAGTTTTAACCCGTAACGAGCTTCACGAGTTTGTTTGGCGTGAGCAAGGTTTTGAGGTGGATGACTCAAGCCTGACTCAAGCGATTTCTACTCTGCGTAAGATGTTGAAGGATTCAACAAAATCTCCAGAGTTTGTTAAAACGGTACCTAAACGTGGCTACCAACTCATTTGTTCAGTGGAACGCTTGAGCCCATTTTCTACTGACTCTAACACTGACGTTGAAGAAACCGCTTCTGAACACGAAGCGCCAGCAGTGGAGTTAGAAGCGAGCGATACACCACCAACAGAGATAGTGACCGATACTACTGCTGATCTTGAGCCTCAAGTAGAGCCGACTAAAACTCAGCCGAAGCCAGCATCTAACACGATTAACTGGCTACCGCGTGTCATTATCTTTTTGTCTCTGCTGCTTCCTGTTTGCGTATTGTTATTCACGAACCCTGCGGAATCCCAATTCCGTCAGATTGGTGAGTATCAAAATGTACCAGTGATGACACCTGTAAATCACCCTCAAATCAACAACTGGTTGCCTTCAATAGAGCAATGCATTGAGCGCTACGTGAAGCACCATGCAGAAGACTCGTTGCCAGTGGAAGTGATTGCCACTGGTGGACAAAATAACCAGCTGATTCTGAACTATATTCATGACAGTAACCACTCTTACGAGAACGTAACACTGCGTATTTTCGCAGGTCAAAACGATCCAACAGACATCTGCAAATAAAGGAGGCCAATATGAAGATTAAATTAGCATCTGCGGTTTTGGCCGTATCCGTTCTTTTCAGCAGTTGGTTGTATTGGGGAAGTGACCTAAAAGTGGAGCAGCTCCTCACAGCAAACGAATGGCAGTCGACCATGGTGACAGTCATTACAGACAGCTTGCCTGACGATACTGTCGGCCCACTACGCCGAGTTAATGTTGAATCAAACGTGAAATATCTCCCTAATGGTGACTATATTCGCGTAGCAAATATAAAACTATTTGCTCAAGGTTCAACCGCAGAATCAACGATAAATATCTCGGAAAAAGGCCGCTGGGAAGTAAGTGACAACTATTTGTTGGTCTCGCCTTCGGAGTTTAAAGATATTTCATCTTCTCAATCAAAAGACTTTTCCGAAGCACAGCTACGTTTGATTACTCAAATTTTTAAGCTAGATGCGGAGCAAAGTCGTCGTATTGACGTCGTGAACGAAAAAACACTCTTGCTCACTAGCTTGAACCACGGTTCTTCGGTACTGTTTAAAAACTAATTTTGATTGGATGATAAGGGGGCAAGACGCCCCCTTTGTTTTGCTTATGGATTGGCTAGATACCACTACTCTCTTTTTCGGTTCACTAATCGCCAACACGCTGGCTTCACTTTCCGGTGGCGGAGCAGGCTTGCTTCAATTCCCTTTACTCATCTTTCTCGGCTTACCGTTCTCCGTTGCGCTAGGCACACATAAGGTGGCTTCGGTCGCTTTAGGCTTAGGCGCAGCAAGCACGCATTTAATATCAGGCACTATTAAATGGAAAGTCGCGCTCTACCTTATCTTGTCCGGTAGTATTGGCGTGATTTTAGGGGCTAACTTAATTGTACAGATCCCTGATGGTATCGCGGAAAAGATGCTCGGTACGATGATCCTAGCGCTAGGTATCTACTCGCGATTTAAGACATCGCTAGGCCAAGCTGAAGTAATACGTAACCGTCATCCTATCGGTTGGGTTATTGGTGGAATTGGCTTACTGTTTATCGGCATCATTAACGGATCTCTTACCGCAGGTTCTGGTTTGCTCGTGACACTATTTTTGGTGCGCTGGTTTGGTTACGACTACAAACAAGCCGTTGCTTACACCATGATTTGTGTCGGCCTGTTTTGGAATGGCATTGGAGGCATTGCCGTCGTACAGGCAGGGGCGCCTATTCACTGGGCTTGGTTACCTGTTTTATTGTTAAGCTCTTTTCTAGGCGGCAGTTTAGGCGCATGGGCCGCGACTCGATACAGTAACAGAGTGATTAAAGTTGCATTCGAAATTCTCACGTTTGCCGTGGGCATCAAGTTGCTGGTTTAAAAAGATTAAAAGGAAAGTTTCATGGATAAAGCAATCATTGATATTTATTACTGCCGCCAGTGCAACTGGATGTTGCGTTCAACTTGGCTATCGCAAGAATTACTGCATACTTTTAGCGAAGAAATAGAAACAATCAGCTTACACCCGGACACAGGTGGTCGCTTCGAAATTTTCTGTAATGGCCAGCAAATTTGGGAACGGAAAAAAGACAGCGGCTTTCCTGAAGCCAAGGTGCTAAAACAGCGCGTAAGAGACATTATCGACCCAGAACGCGATTTAGGACATTCAGACACAAAATAGGGAGCAATTCGCTCCCTATTTTTTACTTAGTAAAACCGTTAAATCATGGTTTGTGCTAATACTTCGCCTTCTGGCGTTTTTACCGTTAGCTTATTGCCTTCTAGAGTACCAAAGCTTCTCGGTAAGCCATTACGTGGGAATGTCATCGAGCCTGGGTTGAATATAATGGCTCCATCTTGCATCTCTGCGACGGGAACATGTGTATGACCGTGGGCGATGATATCACCTTCACGCAGTGGCGGCCGTTTTTCAGAGTTGTACAAGTGACCATGAGTCAAAAAGATTCTCTTGCCAGATTCAAGTAGCACCCATGAGTAATCCATCATCATTGGAAACTTCAATAGCATTTGGTCTACTTCACTATCACAGTTGCCACGTACAGAAATAATTTGATCACTGTATTGGTTCAATAAGTCTGCTACCTGTGGAGGGTTGTAGCCTTCCGGAATAGGGTTTCGCGGCCCATGGTTTAGCGTATCTCCTAGCAAAATCAGGTGGTGCGCACCAGAAGCCAAAAATAGATCAATGGTTTCTTTAGTTGCTGGCAAAGAGCCATGCAGGTCTGAGGCAAAAAATAGTTTCACGACATCGTCTCCTCAAAAAGTATGAGGTCATTCTACGGCATTTTTTTAGCAGCTCAACCTACGACGGTTTGAATACTACTGATAGCGCAATGATTCAATGACCATAGGCAAAACATAGAACCATGCTGCATACGCTGTTCCAACCAACACCAGTATCCAAAACACCATCGACATAAATTTTGATTTGGCTAGATGGTGCAGCGGATCGGGCTCTCCGCATCCTGGACATGCATGAGCGCGTTTTGAGATTTGTTTCTCACACACGGGGCAAGAGACTAAAGGCATGATACAGATTCCTCGACATTAGGCTTAGGGCGCAAAGAATAATGGTGAATTAACACATATGCAACCTAACATATATTAAATATTTTAGTTCTTTGTAACAGTCGCTGACTTGAGAAAAAATTCGTTGATTTTTCATTTATATCAACCTATTACACTTCTTCTCGCACCATACCATTGATGACAATATTGTTATAACTCACCATCCCAATGACCTCGCCACTTTCAATGACCGGCGCTCTGCTTATGCCAAATCGCTCAAACAAACGGGCACAATATTTTACGTTCATATCTGGTTCGACACACAAAGCGGGCTTGGTCATGATTTCATAAATATTTGTGCGCTGAGGAGAACGATTATTCGCCAGCACCTTTTTGGCGATATCATTCATCAACACGATGCCATATTCATCATTATCATCTCGCTTTTTCACCACCAGCGCTTTGACTTGGTATTTTTTCGCTAGCGTTATGCCTTCGTATACGGTCATCAGTCCATCAACCATTACATACGTTGCCGCCATAACATCTCGAACTCTAATTATCGTTTGATCACTCATAATTCATCCTCGACTACTTTGGTCAATGTCTCGACTTGATGCGCGACACCGACTGCATCTTCAATATCGATCTGAATAGCAATCCCCTGTCCCGACTCTCTGTCAAATTCACCAACCTCATTAATGGTTTCTAATATGTGTCGAGAGAGATGTTCCTCGACCACAAACAGCAGCACATCTTTTTGCACTTCTAGCGTTAAACCAAAAAACGTTCGCTTTTGATTTAAACCTTGCCCGCGAGCATTGTTAATCACTGTTGCACCGGTCGCACCAGCATCGCGTGCAGCGTCCAACACCTTGTCTGTTTTGCTGTCTTCAACAAACGCAAGTATCAATTTAAAGCGCATTTTCTTCTTCCTCCGAGACGTTTTTATTCAGCCACTGGGTTATTTGCGCATAGCCCATCACAGAGATCATAGGAAATAGACTGGCAAACGCGATCAAGCCAAAGCCATCAATCATTGGGTTTCTTCCAGGGACGGTCGAAGCAAGCCCTAACCCTAATGCAGTTACAAGTGGGACAGTGACGGTAGAAGTTGTTACGCCTCCAGAATCGTAGGCGAGTGGAACAATAAGCTTAGGAGCGTAAAACGTTTGAATCACAACGACGATGTAACCCGCGATGATGTAATAATGAATGGGATCGCCCACGACAATCCGGTAACTCCCTAATGCAATACCAATTGCCACCCCAAACGCAACGGCTACGCGCAAGCCGTTAATACTGATACTGCCTCCAGAGACTTGGTTTGCTTTTATCGCTACAGCGATTAAAGAAGGCTCTGCAATCGTGGTACTAAAGCCTATAAAAAAGGCGAAGGTGTAAACCCAATAATAGTCGACCCACATTAAGGCTTTCCCTACCGATACTTTGAACTCTTGTAAAAACTCCGGCGCCGTTAATTGCACAGCCATCGTCTCCCCAAGTGGAAACAACGCCATTTCTAATCCAAGTAAAAAAAGAGCTAACCCGAAAATCACATAAACGAACCCAAGCAAAACTTTCTTAAGGTTGCTAACAGGACGCCTTAACACCGCTAACTGAAAACCAAAAATAATGCTGGCGATGGGAACGACGTCTCGAACGGTCGATAACAAAGTGTCTAGGAAATGATCAATTGAAATCATATTACGACCATTCCGTAAACCATCACAAACATCATCGGTAACAGCGAGGCAAAAGCGATTAAACCAAAGCCATCCACCATAGGGTTACGCCCTTTAATAGAAGACGCTAAACCGACACCCAGTGCAGTGACCAAAGGTACTGTTATGGTGGACGTGGTTACACCTCCGGAATCGTAAGCAACGCCAATAATGGCTTCAGGTGCAAACCACGTCAGTATTACAACGCCGACGTAGCCGCCGATGATCATGTAATGAATTGGCCACCCTTTTAAGATGCGCAGAACGCCAATAACGATAGCGATCCCCACAGAAAGTGCCACCGTTACTCGTAGCCCTTGTCCATAATCCTGCATGGATTGCTCTGAGTTTGTGATCATCCCTCCTTCTGCCGCAACTTCTGATGCTTCTTCTGCTACGGCCGTTAATGCAGGCTCGGCGATCGTGGTGCCAAAGCCTAGACAAAACGCAAAAACTAACAACCAGAATACGCTGCCTTTTTTTGCAAAGGCTTGAGCCATACTCTCTCCGATAGGAAAAAGACCAAGTTCTAGGCCAAAGATAAAAAAGGTTAATCCTAAAACGACAAGCAACAAGCCAAAAAGAATGGAGACCAGGTTGGGCAGCGGCTCTTGCAAAACGACTAATTGAAAAAAAGTGATAACAATGATGATGGGTAATAAGTCACGAGCACTATTGAGGAGCGCTCGAAAAAGCGCAACAAATGCTTCCATGCCTATCCTCCTTGATTATGCAAACTGATTACGCTCGTTCCAATGAGCGATAACTTTTAGTCTGGCATAGATTTCACTCTTCTACCGTGAATGCACTAGCGCCATCTATAACATTTAGTTACATATTTTCTAATATGTGAAGTTAATAGTATCTCTGCCAGCTTGTCACTATCCCAGAAATAATGGTGTTGAGATGATCAAGCTAAGCACAAAACGACTATAATGTTCTAATACGTGTACATTCAAAGAGATAACATGAAGATATTACTCACAGGTGGCACTGGGTTTATTGGCTCGGAGTTGCTCAAGCTGCTATCAACTCACCAGGTTATGCTACTTACACGCTCTCCAGAGCGAGCAAAACAACGCCTACAGCATGCTGATCTGGGTAATATCGAATACCTTGACTCGCTCGAGTCGTTCGCCGATCTCAATCACGTTGATGCCGTCATTAATCTTGCAGGTGAGCCAATTGCGGATAAAAGGTGGACCAGCGAGCAAAAAGAAAAAATCTGCAAAAGTCGTTGGAAAATTACCGAGCAAATTGTTGAGCTGATCCACGCAAGTACCGAACCTCCCTCTGTTTTTATTAGTGGCTCGGCAGTTGGCTACTATGGTGATCAACAAGACCATCCGTTTGATGAGTGCTTACATGTTAATAGCGACGACTTTCCTCACGAGGTTTGTGCAAAGTGGGAGCAAATAGCCAAGCGCGCAGAGTCGGAACAAACACGGGTTTGTCTACTGAGAACTGGCGTGGTACTCGGCCTTAATGGTGGTGCGTTGGCAAAAATGCTATTACCTTACAAGCTTGGCGTAGGCGGCCCACTCGGGAACGGTAATCAGTACATGCCTTGGATTCACATCCTAGATATGGTCCGCGCCATCATGTACTTGCTTGAAACACCACATGCCCACGGTGCATTCAATATGTGCGCCCCCCATCCTGTGACTAATCGTATATTCAGCGGCACACTAGCTAAAACGCTAAAACGTCCGCATATCTTGTTCACGCCTAAATGGGCGATGGAACTCCTAATGGGAGAATCTTCCTGCTTATTGTTTGATGGCATGAGAGCCAAACCCAAAAAACTCACCGAACTGGGCTTTAAATTTAGCTACTCCAGAATAGAGCCAGCACTCAAGCACTTGCTTCATGACCGGAGCTGATGAATGATGGCTCTAATCAAGGTTTCTGAGTCTTAAATTAAATTATGAAAAAGTCGATTCTTATTACGGGTTGTTCAACCGGCATCGGTTACGTGTGCGCTCACGCCCTACAAAACAAGGGATTTAATGTCATTGCATCTTGTAGGAAAGAACAAGATGTCCAGCGCCTAATTAATGAAGGGCTAACCTGCATCAATCTGGACCTAAATAGCCCAGAAAGCATTTCTTCGGGCGTGAAGCAAGCGCTAGAGTTAACAGAAGGTAAGCTTTACGCAGTGTTCAATAATGGTGCCTATGGTCAGCCCGGAGCACTGGAAGACTTACCCACCGAGGCTCTTCAAGATCAATTTCAGACCAACTTTTTTGGTTGGCACCAGTTGGTCAGAGAGGTGCTTCCTCATATGCGCCAGCAAGGCGAAGGACGCATCATACAAAACAGCTCTGTTCTTGGTTTTGCCGCAATGAAATACCGTGGTGCCTATAATGCATCAAAATTTGCCTTAGAAGGCTGGACAGATACGCTCAGGCTAGAGCTTGCGGATACGAATATCAAAGTGGTATTGATAGAACCAGGACCGATCGAAACTCAATTTAGAAACAATGCATTACGAGCCTTTGAGAAGTGGGTTGATATTGAATCTAGCCCCCATCGTCATGCTTATGAAGGACAAAGAGAGCGACTCAACAACGACAAGTCTAATAATCGATTTGTTTTACCTGCAGAGTCTTGCATCGCACCAGTTCTTCATGCATTAACTAGCGTTTCACCGAAAATTCGTTATCGAATTACTACACCGACTAAATTATTCGCAGTCTTGAAAAGACTATTACCAACCCGTGCACTTGATAAAATTTTGCGACAGGCTGCATAAAAAAGTTTTGTCGAAATGTAATTTCATCGTAACAATGTGATGTCATTATGAACATGTAGGTTAAAAAAACCTCAACTAAACGAATCAATTTCTACGCAATTCAGCGGGGATTCTTTCGCCCAAAGTGATTGAGTTGCTTAGATTTGGTATCGCCACCCATTCCGTTTTGTAGCAATGTTTATACTACTGCGAGGCAACAATGACATTAAATCAGCTTAACTGGCTTAGTGTGGGTGTAGTGTTGACCATGTTCATCCTATTTTGATACCGCACTAACAAATAGCATTAGAATTGCGCTGCTTCGGCAGCGTTTTCTTTTTATCTAACACCTGAGCAGCAATAACCTCACTCTGTTACCTCACGTTTTCTCAAAATAGAATGATTCATTATTGATGGTGAATGTCGCTTGAATTTCACCTAAATCAACT
The DNA here is from genome assembly GCF_033339635.1 of Vibrio sp. 2092. Lineage (NCBI taxonomy): Bacteria > Pseudomonadati > Pseudomonadota > Gammaproteobacteria > Vibrionales > Vibrionaceae > Vibrio > Vibrio sp. 2092. Next base: position 137,737 of record NZ_JAWOUY010000010.1, read on the forward strand.
CCATATCTAATATCAACGACAAGACACAAGGCAAGGATACTCTGATGCAATCCCCATTTATCGTTGAGATAACAGAACAGAACTTTCGCGAAACGCTTGAAGGTTCAATGAACACGCCCGTTTTGATCCACTTTTGGGCCAACGCTCAGCCAGAAAGCGCACAGATACTCCCTGAGTTGCAATCTCTTGCTCAACAGTACAACGGTGCATTTACGCTTGCTCTACTAAATTGTGAAGTTCAGCCCGCTTTAGCGTCTCAATTTGGCGTGCAAGTATTGCCAACTATCGCGCTGTTTATAAATGGTCAAGCCGTCGATGGCCTGGGAGGCCCCCAGCCAATTGATGCCATTGCCACCATGCTACAAAAGCATTTGCCAAGCCCAGATGAACAACTATTAAAACAAGTCAGTGAACTTCTTCAGCAAAGTGAGCATGCTCAGGCTTTGAGCATCATCCACACTTTGCCGCCAGAGCTGCAAGAGCGTGGTGATGTGAAACTCGCGATGGCTGATTGTTTGCTAGAAACCAAACAATTTGATATTGCCCAAGAACTACTGAACGCTATCCCTCTCGAGTATCAAGATAACTACTACAAGAGCCTAATAGCCAAGCTCGAGCTGCATTTGCAGGCTGCAGATAGCCCTGAATTACAGCGACTAGAACAAGCATACGCAGCAGACATGGCAAACTTCGAACTCGCTTGTGAATTGGCGGTACAATACAACCAAGTTGGTCGGGATGAAGAAGCGTTGGAACTGCTGTGGAATATTCTTAAAAAAGACTTGGGCGCCCAAGACGGTGAAGTGAAGAAGACTTTTATGGATATTCTCAGTGCACTAGGTCAAGGTAACGCATTAGCAAGCAAATATCGTCGCCAGCTTTACTCAATTTTGTACTAAGCGTCGCATTCTTCTAGGAATAAGACAACAAAGGCCGGTGTTTCCGGCCTTTGTCATATAAAAAACCAATAACCTCTCAAAGGTCTCAGAACTTCAATTGTCTATTGTCTATAAATAGGTAAAAATGGATCGAACATTATGCACTTAAGGGAATAACTCATGCCAATTGATTCACTGATCACCATCGGTATTTTCGTCGTTCTTGCTGTCGTTATCTTATCTTCAGCCATTAAAACGGTTCCGCAAGGAAACAACTGGACAGTTGAACGCTTCGGACGCTACACCCACACATTAAAGCCGGGTTTAAACTTGATCATTCCATTCGTTGATAAAGTTGGTCAAAAAGTAAACATGATGGAGCGCGTTCTCGATATTCCTGCGCAAGAGGTCATTTCAAAAGATAACGCTAACGTGGTTATTGACGCTGTCGGATTTGTTCAAGTGATCGATGCTGCAAAAGCGGCTTATGAAGTCAACGACTTAGAACACGCTATTAGAAACTTGACCCTTACGAACATTCGTACCGTTTTAGGTTCAATGGAACTGGACGAAATGCTGAGCCAACGCGACATGATCAACTCTAAGCTGTTGGCGATTGTTGACCAAGCAACAAACCCTTGGGGCGTAAAAGTCACACGAATTGAGATTAAAGATGTCCAGCCACCAGCCGATCTGACCGCTGCAATGAATGCGCAAATGAAAGCCGAGCGTAATAAGCGTGCGGAAATTCTTGAAGCAGAAGGGGTTCGCCAAGCTGAGATATTAAAGGCCGAAGGTCATAAACAATCAGAGATATTAAAAGCTGAAGGCGAAAAGCAGTCTGCTATTCTCCATGCAGAAGCACGTGAGCGTGCCGCGCAAGCAGAAGCAAAAGCGACTTACATGGTTTCCGAAGCCATTGCAAAAGGTGACATGCAAGCCGTCAATTACTTCATTGCACAGGGTTATACCGAAGCGATCAAGAGCATTGGTCAAGCCGAAAATGGTAAAATCATTATGCTTCCATTAGAAGCAACCGGACTAATGGGCTCGGTTGCAGGGATAGCAGAAATGTTTAAACAGCAAGATAAAGAATAATTTATGGACTTTTTTAGTTTGTTGGAAGGTATCTCTTTCTGGCATTGGCTAGCGTTTGGCTTTGCTCTTTTAGCAGTTGAGCTACTTGGTACCGCAGGGTATTTTCTCTGGCTCGGGATGTCTGCACTTATCGTTGGAGCAATCATGACCGTTTTGCCAATGAGCTGGCAATTGCAATGGCTTTGCTTTGCAAGCTTCAGCTTAATCACCACCTGGCTTTGGTGGCGACGACAATGGTCTAAAGACAAGCAAGAAGACCAAGAAAGAGATCTGAACCAAAAGTACAAGCAGTTAATTGGGCGTACTCTTATCCTTGAAGAAGACTTTTCCGTCGGGCTCAATCGCATCAAGGTAGCCGATACCACATGGTCCGCACAATCGGATCAAGCACTTCCAGCCGGTACCCGCGTAAGAATCACCGATGTTGAAGGTATTATTTTAATCATTGAGCCTGATTCTAATTAATTTATGCCAAAGTAATGGGGCAAATCATGCTCCATTACTTTAATCTAAACAACTGCTTTCATTTCATTACCTTAATTAAAATCGAGAAAAAAATAAGTATTAGTAATATTATTAATACCCTACCTACCATTTCCTATTATTTAATTATTCAACACACGACAATCAATAAGATAGAAATATATCTAGGTAAATTATCGATCTAAATTTATTTTAAAAAATAAAACTTTATTGAATTATTTTTTGATCTTTTTATCCTCGGATACATACTTAACGCATAAGCATTTAAGTTGAGTGCTTTTTATTTGGTAAGTAAGAGGATGTACTATGAATAAGCTTCTCTTTTTAATGTTGTGCGGTATTTTTTCTTTTTCTTCCTTTGCCTACAACAACGGAAACGGTGGTACAACTAATTTGGGACCTATAGTCGAATGTAAGATGCCAAGTGGCGACGTTACGAATATTCCAAGTGAAATGTGTCGATTTAGAGGTGGGGAATGGGAATAGTAAAGAAGTAAGAGCTTAGTTTGATATAAGAGCCCTATTCAACCTTGCCTTTCTGCGTAGTCACGGTTTATACAAGCACGTAGATATTTAAAGTTTATATTAAGGTGATTATTATGAGATTTTTATCTGGTCTATTAGTAATATCTTTTGCCATAATTCCGTTAACCACTCATGCTAATGGTGCATCCGGTGGTCGTACGTTAGGCCCAGAGATAAAGTGTGAGTTGCCAAACGGTAATGTGCATATGTTGCCACCGTTATATTGCAAAATATACGACGGCCGAGAAGTGAAATAGAAAAGGAGCCTAGCGGCTCCTTTTATTATTTCATTAAGTATTAATGGAAGCTATAAGGGATAAGAACTTGTAGACGTAAGTCTGTTTCATCCGCATCGCCAGCACCTGCGTACTCATCACGTTCTAGGATTGTACCGTGTAAGCGAATGGTAGAACCTTTAAGCGCGCCACTTTGTAGTGAGTAAGATACTGTTGCGTTAACTGCGTATTCGCTTTCGTAATCCCAGTCACCTGATGCTCCGCTTGCTGCAGAGTCAGCGCCAGTACCGTAACCAAAGCCTAGGTAGTAGTTCCAGCCGTTACCTTGGTTGTAAGATAGACGGTTGTACCATGCTAGCTCACCCGCTTTGTTCCAGTCAGATAGCGCGTCCCACCACTGAGACCAAGTACCATTGTTCATACCATATGTATGAATAGTACGAGGAACGAAGTCCGCACGGTTATCTGTGTCTGTGTAGCGCAACTCAGACATCCAAGCTAGCTTGCCGAAAGATTGGTTCAAAGACAGACCAGTGTGGAAACCTAGACCATCGTATTTCACATCGTCATCAACACCGTAGAAATCAAATGCTAGAGTTGTACGATCGCTCACTGTGTACTTCAAATACGCTTTGTAAGATGTGTTATCAGTCTCGTTGTGGTAGCTAGTCACTTGACCTGCACCCCAGTCAACACCATTTGCATATTGAACGCCAGTTGCTTGGCCTAGGCCAAGTTGCATAAACAGGCTGTCAGTTAGGTTACCATTTAGACCTAGAGAGTGTAGGTAGCTCCATGACGTGTCAGACCAAAGCGCTGGTGCGTAATCATCTTCGTGAAGCAGCCAAGGTGCTGTAAATTGGTCTGCGCCAAAGTAGCTTAGGTTGAAATCACCAAGTTTAGCGTTTAGTTCGAAACCACGGTAAGTACCAGGTACAAAGCTCCAAACGTTACCGATTGTACCGTTACCACCAGCCTGTAACATACCGAAACGAGCATTAAAGTTTTCGTTTGCTTTGAATTTCAGCGCTGCTTTGTAAACTTTAAGCTGCTGACCATCACCTGCACCCCAGTCTAGGTTGTTACAAGTTGAGATTTCGTTACATAGGTAGCCTTCGTTTGAATTGTAAAGACTATCGTTGTAAAGATCGCCAGAGTAGTAAGCCGCAACATCTGCGCCCACCCAACCATCGTGGTAGCCAGAAGTGAAGTCTAAAATTGCGTTGTAAGAAGAGTAGTTTAGACGACTCCAACGGTCACCATTTTCACCGCCGGGCTTACCTGTTGTACGAGTTCGTGAACGAGTATCAACTATGAATAATGCATTCAGACTTGAGTCTTGCATAAATTCGTTCACTTTCTCTACGTACTCGCCACCTGCTGCACTTTCAGTAGACGCTGTAGCTGGAGCGACAGCAACAACACCAAACATTGCTGCGGTTAACGCTGAAACCTTAAAAAATTTGTCCATGGAAAAACTCCTAAAAATGGATATAGCTGTATTTTTCTATCTCACCTTTAGTTGGCCGCCGAAGGAGAGAAGTAAATTCCTGATCAAACCTCATTATTTCTAATTTGGCTTTTTTTAGTTCCTGCATACACACCGTGTATCCACGTGATTAAGACTAACTTCGCAGCTAAAAACATCCAAATGGAACTTATTTTTTTTCTAAAAAAATATGAGCCACTCCAAAGTTCCATATAACTTATTGATCCAGATCTTATTTTTAACAACATCAACACAACACAATAAATTATTATTTAAAATCAAATACTTAAATTGAACTTAAAAGTATCAACTTGAAGTCACTCGCAGACTAAAAAAGCCAAAAAAACCAATAACCCAAGGTTCGATCTTGATCACTGAAAAGAACAAAGGCATCAATTACTCAATAAAAAACACTTAATTATGAACAATAAAAAGCCCCACATGCTTACCATACGGGGCTTTTAGTTATTTTTTAGCTTTTTTGAGAAGACTTAATTCATCAGTTCGAGTAAGTCTTGTTCTGTTTTAATTTCGATACCCAGTTCTAGTGCCTTTGCGAGCTTCGAACCTGCATTTTCACCAGCAAACAAAATATCGGTTTTCTTAGAAACACTACCCGTCACTTTAGCCCCCAGTGCTTGGAGGGCTTCTTTGGCTTCTGTACGCCCCAGTTGAGAAAGTGTTCCCGTTAATACTACTGTTTTACCTTCTAATGGTAATTCCCCCACCTGCTCAGTAGTATTAATCTCTGGCCAATGAATTCCTTGTTCAAGCAAATCTTTAACCACCGCTTGGTTCTGTTCTTCACTAAAGAAAGTCGTAATATGTTGAGCAACCACAGCACCGATGTCTTGCACTTCAATCAACTGCTCTTCGGTAGCATTTTGGATTGCTCCCAACGTTTTAAAGTGCATTGCTAAGTTTGCTGCGGTTGCCTCGCCAACTTCACGGATCCCCAGTGAATACAAAAACCGAGGTAAAGTTGTTTCTTTGGATTTTTCTAACGCATTCACAATATTCTGCGCAGACTTTGGCCCCATGCGATCTAGTACGGTTAAAATCCCCGCTGATAACTTAAATAAGTCAGCAGGAGTTTTCACCATCTCACGATCAACAAGCTGCTCGATCACTTTATCGCCTAAACCGTCAACGTCTAACGCTTTACGAGAAACAAAGTGTTTTAGCGCTTGTTTGCGTTGGGCTTGGCAAACTAAGCCCCCCATACAACGTGTTACCGCTTCTCCTTCGATCCGCTCAACATGCGAACCACAAACAGGACACTGAGTTGGGAAAACAATATCTCGAGCTGTTTCTGGTCGACGCTCTTTGATGACAGATACGACTTGCGGAATAACATCGCCAGCACGGCGGATCACAACGTGATCACCAATCTTGACCTGCAGACGTTCTATCTCATCTGCGTTATGAAGCGTCGCATTACTTACCGTTACCCCGCCAACAAATACAGGCTCTAGTTTAGCAACAGGTGTAATCGCACCAGTGCGACCGACTTGGAACTCCACTTCATTCAGTGTCGTCATTTCTTCCTGTGCTGGGAACTTGTAGGCAATCGCCCAACGTGGAGCGCGAGCAACAAACCCCAGACGCTCTTGCACGGCAATATCGTCAATTTTAATAACGACACCATCGATCTCATAAGGGAGGGCATCACGACGCTGCAATATATCTTGGTAGTAAGCTTTTACATCCGCCAAGCTTTCAACTCGCTTAGTTTCCGGACACATTGGCAGTCCCCAAGATTTGATTTGCAAAAAGCGTTCGTAATGACTTGCTGCCAATTCTGCGCCTTGCACCACGCCTACACTGTATGCATAGAAGCTAAGCGGACGAGAAGCCGTAATACGTGAATCCAATTGTCGTAAGCTACCTGCCGCAGCGTTACGTGGATTAACAAAGATTTTCTCGCCTTTCTTCCTTGCTAATTCATTGAGCTTTTCAAACCCAGCTTTCGGCATAAAGACTTCACCACGAACTTCAAGACGATTTGGCCAGTCATTACCTCTGAGTTTTAAAGGAATGGCTTTAATCGTACGCACATTCTCTGTGATGTTTTCACCCGTAGTACCATCGCCTCGAGTGGCCGCCTGAACTAATACGCCATTATCATATAACAAACTTACGGCGAGTCCATCCAATTTAGGCTCACAACAGTATTCTTTCACACTCTGGCTGCCCACGCGCTCTTGTGCGCGCTTGTGGAAACTATCAAGTTCACTATCATCAAACGCGTTATCAAGCGAAAGCATCGGTACTTCATGTGTCACTTGGCTAAACGCAGAGAGAGGTTGTCCACCGACACGTTGGCTTGGCGAGTCTACGGTTATTAAGTCAGGGTTCTCAGCTTCAATATCCAGTAACTCTCGCATTAAACGGTCGTACTCGGCATCAGGGATCTCTGGGTTATCTTCCACGTAGTAACGCACAGCGTGGTAATGCAACGACTCTTTTAGTTCTTCTAGTCGCTGAAGTACTGATTCAGACATAGTAAAGCCCCGTGTATTTTCAATCGGTGAGGTTGGGAAATCCAAGAAAAAGGGCTCCATCCGGAGCCCTATTATTATTTGCTGTTAAGATTATGCGTTAGCGGCATTAAACTCAACTATTTGACGTCGATAAGATGCTAAACGATCTGGCGTCATTAAGTTGCGCTGGTCATCAAGTACGTTACCACCTAAGTCATCAGCAATTTGCTGCGCAGTTCGGAGCATTAAGTTGAAGTTCTGTTCAGCCTCGCCATAACAAGGCAATGTCATGAAGAATGAAATACCCTTCGTTGTAAACTCAGCAGGATCAGCATGCTCAAACGTACCAGGGTGCATCATATTAGCGACGCTAAACAGCACTTTGCCGTTACCGGACAAGTCAACATGACGATGGAAAATATCCATCTCGCCATAAATTAGACCGTTTTGTTGCATACTTTCAAATAAAGCAGTACCAACAAATGGCTCTTCACCAGCACAGTGCACATTCAATACAATCACTTGCATTTCAGGTTCTGGCTTTGGCTCTTCCTTAGGCTCTGCAACGACAGGCTCACTAACCGTTTCGACTTGCTGTTCTTTCTCCGTAATATCAAACGCGGCGGGAATAACGTCTTCTTCCACAGCAGGCTGGAATGGCTCTTCAGCTACTGTTGCTTGAACAACAGGCTCAACGTCCTCTTCTTTATCTTTTTCTGCAACAAATGAAGGGATGTCATCCGGCTCCTGCTGCGTCTGTTTGACTTCAGATGGACCACCGAATAACGGGTCAGATTCAAACTTGTTGTCGAAAGAGCTCGCCATCCCAAAATCTGGTTCTTTGCGATCTTTGCGAATGATCTCAAAGTCATCTTCAGGAGCGGGAGCGAAGTCTCGTTCTTTCTCAACAAGATCATTTTTGTCTTCTTGGTCAACATCCAGCTTACCAAGTGGCTTGTTACCAAACTTTGCTTTGCCTTCTTTTTTACTGCTCCATAAACCATGAAACAGTAATGCCGCGATGGCTAATGCGCCAACAACAATGAGTACGAATCGCAATTCCTGCATTATTTACTCTCAATATACTTGTTTTTACTACTCGCAGTTCCTTGAGCAGCAACCCAAGTGCAATAAATCTGAATGATACGTTTACTTTACCAAAACTATATGTAGATTTAGAACAACTTAATGCAAGAAGTTCCGTTTTTTGTTGTGATTCTTGCCACGATTCCACTTAACAAGACGTCATTTGTCAGGGCATTGAAAGAAAAGTCCTCACAGGTACAATGAGTTTTCATTTACACGAAGCCAAAATAGACATGAAGCAAAACAATCAGCAGAGAACCGGGTTCGGTTATTTTCTATACGGGATACAATTGGCACTTGCCCCTAAAATCAGGCGCTTTGTCATCTTACCTCTACTTGCAAATATCTTGCTTGTAGGTGGTGCCATCTTCTATCTATTTTCAAACCTTAATATATGGATAGAAGGCTGGATTGGGCAGCTGCCTGAGTTTTTATCCTGGTTAACTTACATTCTTTGGCCTTTACTCGCTCTGACGATACTCGCTACCTTCTCCTATTTTTTCAGCACGCTCGCGAACTTTATCGCCGCGCCATTCAATGGCCTCTTGGCTGAAAAAGTGGAAGAGTACTTAACGGGACAAAAGGTAAATGATGATGGTTTCACTGCCGTCCTGAAAGATGTTCCTCGCGTTTTAGCTCGTGAGTGGAGAAAGCTCCTTTACATTTTACCTAAAGCAATAGGCCTATTCCTGTTATTGCTCATCCCTGCCCTTGGACAAACAGTAGGCCCATTTTTATGGTTTATCTTTACCGCCTGGATGCTCGCGATTCAATATTGTGACTACCCGTTTGATAACCATAAAATCCCATTTAACGACATGCGTTACAAATTGAAACAAAAGCAAGGTAAGGCCTATGGCTTTGGGGTATTGGTGTCTGTGTTTACGACGATCCCAATTTTGAACCTCATTGTCATGCCTGTAGCAATATGTGGTGCAACCGCTATGTGGGTCGCGGAGTTTAAGCACCAACGATAGTCGATTAGAGATTAAGGAAAGGGATCAGCGCCAGCTTTTCCCTTTTCTTTTATCAAGTTCTGGGCCAACCTAATAAGATATAACTTTTTAATCCTTTTCCCTTTTTTTCATACCGCATATTCTTCTATCCATATTCACACAACGTGTAATGAAGGAACATCACTATGAGCAAAATCTACGAAGATAACTCTCTTACTATTGGTAATACACCTCTCGTTCGTCTAAACAAAGTAAGTAAAGGCAAAGTTCTCGCAAAAATTGAAGCGCGTAACCCTAGCTTCAGTGTTAAGTGCCGTATCGGTGCAAACATGATTTGGGAAGCAGAGAAAGCGGGCCTTCTTAAGCCGGGTGTAGAGCTTGTAGAACCTACCAGTGGTAACACTGGTGTTGCTCTAGCATTCGTAGCGGCTGCTCGCGGTTACAAGCTAACATTAACCATGCCTGAATCAATGAGCCTAGAACGCCGTAAGCTACTAAAAGCACTAGGCGCGAACCTTGAGCTGACTGAAGCGGCGAAAGGCATGAAAGGGGCGATTGCTAAAGCAGAAGAAATCGTAGCAAGCAACCCTGAGAAGTACCTACTTCTTCAACAATTTGACAACCCAGCGAACCCAGAAATCCACGAAAAGACTACGGGCCCTGAGATTTGGGAAGCGACAGACGGTGAAATCGACGTATTCGTTGCTGGTGTTGGTACGGGCGGTACTATCACAGGTACTAGCCGTTACATCAAAGGTGAAAAAGGCAAAGCCATCACTTCTGTTGCAGTTGAGCCAGCAGAGTCTCCGGTTATTGCACAAGCACTTGCTGGCGAAGAAATCCAACCTGCCCCACACAAAATTCAAGGTATCGGTGCTGGTTTCATCCCTGGTAACCTCGATTTAGACATTATTGACCGTGTTGAGCAAGTTACCTCAGAAGAAGCGATTGAGATGGCTCGTCGCCTAATGGAAGAGGAAGGTATCCTAGCTGGTATCTCATCTGGCGCAGCGGTTGTTGCAGCGAACCGACTTGCGGAACTACCTGAATTTGAAGGAAAAACAATTGTAACTGTCTTGCCAAGTTCCGGTGAGCGTTACCTAAGTACAGCACTCTTTGCAGGTATCTTTACCGAAAAAGAGAACCAACAATAATATGTGTTCAAATCAATTTTTAGTTTAAAAAAGCCCCGTTTAGGGGCTTTTTTGTTGATCCCTGCCCTACCTTTGGTAATATCAGGGTGTTTTATTTCTAGCTTCAAAATAAAGAAGCAGAACACAAAAAGGTTTCAAAGTGATTACGCACGCAAACAGTTGCGTAGTTACCAAACTTTTGACTAGTATCAGAACTGACGCGCTTTGAACTCTTCCCGTGCTAGCGCACAAGATGTAAAGCAGTTAAGCTAAAATCTGGTCACAAACTAACAAAAAAATACATTTATTGGGGTATATCACATGTACGAGAAGCAAGTAGAAATCACAGCAGAAAACGGCCTTCACACTCGTCCAGCTGCACAGTTTGTTAAAGAAGCAAAAGCATTCGACGCAGACATCACTGTGACTTCTAACGGTAAAAGCGCTAGCGCTAAGAGCCTGTTCAAACTACAAACACTAGGCCTAGTAAAAGGTACTCAAGTTACTATTTCTGCTGAAGGCCCACAAGCTCAGCAAGCAGTTGACCACCTAGTTGCTCTAATGGACCAACTACACTAATCCGGTCTCCTACTCCAGAAGCCATTTTGTGAAAGCAAAATGGCTTCGTTGGAAATAGGCTCAAAACTAAGCTAAAACTATTCGTTAGCGCACCCATTATTCTCCCGTTTTATAAAGTTGACCAAACTTAAGGTAAGGCTATGATTTCAGGCATCCTAGCATCTCCTGGTATTGCAATCGGTAAAGCACTACTACTTCAAGAAGATGAAATTGTCCTAAACACAAACACTATTTCTGACGATCAAGTAGAAGCTGAAGTTCAGCGTTTCTTTGACGCTCGTAACAAATCTGCAGCTCAGCTAGAAACTATCAAGCAAAAAGCGCTTGAAACGTTTGGCGAAGAAAAAGAAGCGATCTTTGAAGGTCACATCATGCTTCTTGAAGACGAAGAGCTAGAAGAGGAAATCCTAGCACTTATCAAAAACGACAAGATGACTGCTGATCACGCTATCCACTCAGTGATCGAAGAGCAAGCATGTGCTCTTGAGTCTCTAGACGACGAATACTTAAAAGAGCGTGCAACTGACATCCGCGATATCGGTTCTCGTTTTGTTAAGAACGCACTAGGCATCAACATTGTTTCGCTTAGCGATATCAACGAAGAAGTAATTCTTGTTGCTTACGACCTAACGCCATCTGAAACTGCACAAATCAACCTAGACTACGTGCTTGGTTTTGCTTGTGATATCGGCGGTCGTACATCTCACACTTCAATCATGGCTCGCTCACTTGAGCTTCCAGCTATCGTTGGTACTAACGACATCACGAAGAAAGTTAAGAATGGCGACATGCTGATTCTTGACGCAATGAACAACAAGATTGTTGTTAACCCATCAGAAGCTGAGCTAGAAGAAGCGAAAGCGGTTAAAGCAGCATTCCTAGCTGAAAAAGAAGAGCTAGCGAAACTGAAAGACCTACACGCAGAAACGACTGACGGTCACCGTGTAGAAGTTTGCGGTAACATCGGTACAGTGAAAGACTGTGACGGTATCCTTCGTAACGGCGGTGAAGGTGTTGGTCTGTACCGTACTGAATTCCTATTTATGGACCGTACTGCGCTACCAACTGAAGAAGAACAGTACCAAGCGTACAAAGAAGTTGCGGAAGCAATGAACGGTCAAGCTGTGATCATCCGTACTATGGATATCGGCGGCGATAAAGATCTCCCATACATGGATCTTCCAAAAGAGATGAACCCATTCCTAGGCTGGCGCGCTGTACGTATCAGTCTGGATCGTCGTGAAATCCTTCGTGATCAGCTACGTGGCATTCTACGTGCTTCTGCACACGGCAAACTGCGTATCATGTTCCCAATGATCATCTCTGTCGAAGAAATCCGTGAGCTTAAGAAAGCGATCGAAGAGTACAAAGAAGAGCTACGCGCTGAAGGCCACGCGTTCGACGAAAACATCGAAATCGGTGTTATGGTTGAAACTCCTGCTGCTGCTGCGATCGCACACCACTTAGCGAAGGAAGTGTCTTTCTTCTCTATCGGTACAAACGACCTAACTCAGTACACACTAGCGGTTGACCGTGGTAACGAGATGATTTCTCACCTATACAACCCACTATCACCAGCTGTACTTACAGTGATCAAGCAAGTTATCGACGCTTCTCACGCAGAAGGTAAATGGACTGGTATGTGTGGTGAACTTGCAGGTGACGAGCGTGCAACACTTCTACTTCTAGGTATGGGTCTGGACGAGTTCTCAATGAGCGGTATCTCTATCCCTAAAGTGAAGAAAGTAGTTCGTAACTCTAACTTCGCAGAAGTGAAAGCAATGGCTGAAGAAGCCCTTTCTCTACCGACAGCAGAAGAAATCGAAGCCGTGGTAGAAAAGTTTATTGCTGAGAAAGCTCAGTAATCGGTAGTACCAAGTAATTCAATACTTAATGGCCATTAGACGGCGAAAAAAGTCGTCTAATGAGCTATATTGGTATACTATAATTCGACAGAATAAAACCAAACCTTAGGAGCATGACACAATGGGTCTGTTTGACAAACTTAAGAAGCTTGTATCTGATGACAGCGCTGACGCTGGTGCTATCGAAATCATCGCGCCACTTTCTGGTGAGATTGTAAACATCGAAGACGTGCCAGATGTTGTTTTCGCTGAGAAAATCGTTGGTGACGGTATTGCTATCAAGCCAGCAGGCAACAAAATGGTAGCTCCTGTAAACGGTACTATCGGTAAGATCTTCGAAACTAACCATGCGTTCTCTATCGAGTCTGACGACGGTGTTGAGCTTTTCGTTCACTTCGGTATCGACACAGTTGAACTAAAAGGCGAAGGCTTCACGCGTATCGCTGAAGAAGGTCAAACTGTTAAAGCTGGCGACACTGTAATTGAATTCGATCTAGCTCTTCTAGAAGAGAAAGCGAAGTCAACGCTAACTCCAGTTGTTATCTCTAACATGGACGAAATCAAAGAGCTAAACAAGCTTTCTGGTTCTGTAACTGTTGGTGAAACTCCAGTTCTACGTGTAACTAAGTAATTTTTACTTAATCGAACACGAAAAAAACGCTGCCAATGGCAGCGTTTTTTATTATCTGACTTTTTTCTGAGCGATGTGCATCGCTGAAACACGTTCAACTGAGCAAGCCTAGTGCTGAGCTCGGCCTTTGCTTCGCTTGAGCGAGTAATGCAGTTGTCGCATCTTGGAGCACTTGAGAACGCACCATTTCCGTAGATTCTCTTGCGAAGTCTGTATCTCTTATTCGACTCTTGGATTCTGTAACACTCCGATTCACAGTATTTAAGTTATCCATCGAGCCGTTTACACGGTTCTGAAAGCTGCCAATTTCACTCCGGTGCGAATCAACATACTTAATTGCTGCATCAATCACCCCAATTGAAAGCTGCGCCTTACCTGCCGTCGACATATCGATGTCATCCATTGTGACTAATTGACCAGCGCTCACATCAAGCTCATCCGCTAAACTCCCATCGAGAACCACACCCTCTGGCGCCTTCATCGTAGAAGCGAAGAATTGCAGTTCGTTGTTTTCCGTTACTGAAGCATTCACTATCGATTGTTGAGCATTGATGTAAGTGGCGACCTGTTCTATACGGTCACCCAATTTGAGTCCAATGGATTCCGTTTGGGTTTGCCCTTTACTGTCTTGGTATTCGACTTTTAGGGTTTGGTTATCTTTAGTAACTCGCCAATCTTTATCGACCGCATCACCAACATAATGCTGCCCTCCCATCTCTGGGATATGGCTACGCATGTTACGTAACGTCAAAGAGATTGAATTAGCGTTCGCGCCAATATGGAAACTTTGTGAACCGTAAGATCCATCAAACAGGTTTTTATCCGCAAATGTTGTCGTGATCGCGACACGATCAAGCTCATCTTGCAGCGCTACGACCTCATATTGAATACTTTGCCGATCACTTGAGTCATAACTGCCGTTTGCTGCTTGAAGCCCCAGAGAGCGTAAGCGTTGCAATATGTCACTGCTTTCGTGCAATGCTCCCTCCGCTGTTTGAGCAACAGAAAAAGCGTCGTGCGCATTTCTTAAGGCGACATCAAGCCCTCTCGTTTGTACATGGAGAGTATTCGATATCTGTAAACCTGCCGCATCATCGCTCGCCGAGTTGATTCGAAACCCCGAAGTTAGGTTGCGTTGTGACTCAACATTTTGCGCAGCTGCTTGACTCAGGTGTCTCTGCGCCACCATCGCAGAAACATTGGAATTTAAAGAGATCATCTAATCGATATGAATGCCTTATCGAACATACTGTCAGGACACATCTGAATCGTTATAGCCAATAAGCAAAAAGCCAGGGATGAGCCTGGCTTTGGTTTCTTGCTTTGTTAAATTGATTAACCTAGCAGACTTAGCGCTGAGTTAGGCGCTTGTTTCGCTTGCGCAAGGATTGAGCTTGACGCTTGCGATAGAATTTGTGATTTGGTCATTGCCGTCGTTTCTTTCGCGAAATCTGTATCTTTGATACGGCTCTTCGACGCATTCACGTTCTCGTTAATGTTGTCCAAGTTGCTGATTGCGTGGTTGAAACGGTTCTGGAATGCACCTAGCTCTGCGCGGTGGCTGTCTACGTATTTCAGTGCCGCATCGATGATAGCAACAGATTCTTGTGCGCCACCAACTGAGGTTACGTCGATAGTATCTACCGTTACTTTTTTGCCTTCGCCCAGACCTAGTTCACCAGATAGACCGCCTGAAAACTCGACCTCGCCCTCAACTTTGTTGTTGCCAGCGAAGATTTGCAGTTTACCGTCTTGGTCTACTGAGGCTTTCACTAGGTCAGTTTGGCCGTTAATGTAAGTCGCAAGCTCTTCGATATCGTCACCCGCTTTTGCGCTGATGTTGATTTCTTGCTCTTGGCCGTAGCTGTCCGTTAGGTTGATTTTTAGGTCGTTCTTACCTTCAGCAACGTTCCAGTCTTTACCTTTACCACTTTCAGCTTGGTAGCTCACACCGCCCATCATTTTGTTGTCTGAGCGCATGTCTTTTAGCTCAAGCATCACTGCTTCACCGTTATCCGCACCGATTTGGAACGATTTCGCACCGTGTGTGCCGTTTAGTAGCTTGTTACCACCGAAAGAAGTGGTTTCTGCGATACGGTTTAGTTCGTCGTTGAGCGCGGTCACTTCTTCTTGAATCGCCACACGCTCTGATTTCGAGTTTGAGCCGTTTGCTGATTGTAGAGACAAATCACGCATACGTTGAAGAATGTTAGTGGTCTCGTTCATTGCACCTTCAGCAGTTTGTGCAATCGAGATACCGTCGTTCGCGTTGCGAACCGCTACATCCAAACCACGGCTTTGTACGTTCAAACGGTTCGAGATTTGTAGACCCGCAGCGTCATCTTTTGCGCTGTTGATTTTGAAACCCGAAGACAAACGCTCCATAGAAGTTTGTTGAGCTGAGTTTGCGTTGTTTAGGTAACGCTGAGCGGTCATCGCTGATACGTTAGTGTTTACATTCACTGCCATGGTGATTTCTCCAATTGATTTTCCGGTGTAGCGGTTTCCGACGTCTCGGAAAACCAAGTAGTTCTCTCAAAGTTACCTCTATTAACGACACCAAATTCAGAAGCTTTAGAAAAAAGTTTAAAAAAATAACATTGCGAGATTTAGCTAATAAAATTGAAGAAAAGTAAGAAAAAGTGCTCAAGTTTCCACAAATCGAGCCGAGAGGGCTAAATTGTATAGAAAATCAGCAAAAGGAAACAATTAAAGGTAAGTTCGCAGACGATAGACGTGAAGATTAGAAAAGAAAAAGCCCCTTTTCCTTTGAGAGAACTGGGGCTAGGTTGGTCGCCAGAGCCTATGTGGAGATCAAGAGAAATGAACACATTTCCGGCATACCGAGTGCAACTTTACATTGAAAATGATTGGCAGGTGAGAGATGAGAGAGCCGCTCATTCTATTGTAAAGCTGCTTGCCAAAAGCCTGCATTCCCATCCACGTCTGAATGTATTGAGTACAGGCTAAGTAAACTACTGCAATAGTGACATTGCAGAGTTTGGCAACTGTTTCGCTTGAGCAAGAATCGATGTACCTGCTTGTTGCAAAATTTGTGCTTTGGTCATTTGCGTGGTTTCTTTCGCAAAATCTGTATCTTTAATTCGGCTGTTCGATGCGTCAACGTTTTCTTGGATGTTTGCCAAGTTGTTGATGCTGTGACTCAGACGGTTTTGCTTCGCACCTAAGTCTGCACGTTGCGAGTCTACGTATTTCAGTGCCGAATCCAGCACAGAAATCGCGTTTTGAGAACCTTGTACCGTGGTCATATCAATATCTTGTACTGACGTTCTGATAGGTTCATCACTCAGGCCAAGCTCAGATGCTAATCCACCAGAAATAGAAATCTCACCCTGAACGTTTGGATGCGCGACAAAAACTTGCAACTTGCCATCTTCACTTACAGACGCATTAATCATATCAGACTGACCATTAATGTAAGTGGCAAGCTCTTCGATGTCGTCGCCCGCTTTGGCATTAATGTTGATTTCTAGATCATCAACATTGCCGTCTTCGTCTTCACCCATACCTGGTAGCGTGATCTTCAAGTCAGATTTAGCTGGGTCAACGCTCCAGTTTTTATCTTTACCATTTTCAGATAAGAAGGTCACACCGCCCATGCGAGTATCGTCCGCACGAATGCTGGTGAGTCCCATGATCATGGCTTCACCTGAGCTCGCACCAATCTGGAATGCTGCTTCACCGAATGAGCCGTTCAATAGACGACGACCACCAAATGAAGTGGTTTCTGCAATACGGTTTAGCTCGTCAATCAATGCCATTGACTCTTCGTTGATCGCCTGACGCTCAGCTGGAGAGTTAGTACCGTTCGATGATTGAATCGCAAGGTCACGCATTCGTTGCATGACAGAGGTTGCCTCATTCATCGCACCTTCAGCGGTTTGTGCAATCGAGATACCATCGTTCGCGTTACGCATTGCGACATCTAGGCCACGAGACTGTGCAGTTAAGCGGTTAGAGATCTGTAGACCTGCCGCATCATCTTTTGCACTGTTAATCTTATGTCCTGAAGATAAGCGCTCCATCGACGTGTTTAATTCATCAGTCGCTTTGTTTAGGTAACGCTGCGCGGTCATCGCGGAGACGTTAGTACTAACTGTTACAGCCATTTTGCTCTCCTGTTGAGTTCGCAAGCTTTTGCGAAGCGGCCAGCTTTACTCTCATTTGGATAAGCACTGACCGTAAAAGTTACTTGCTAAATCTGCCTTAAACGCAGGGTTTAGAATCTCTAAATCTGTTCTGATATTTTCAATACAATTTGTGTGCCAACTTGCGTAAATTATTTAACTACTTTTAAAAGAATCAAATAAACAATAAGTTAGCTTTATCATTAAGCTATTTCCGGTTTGTCAGACTCATCTTAGCCCAAGGGTATTGAACGCTGCCCTGTTGCCGCCCGACTTGCCTCCCGCATCATTGCCGCTTTGGGTAAAATCGTGCCGCATGACATCTCAGACTCTCAGGTTACGTCGACTTATCGCGCTTAAGGCTTTGCACATAAGGCATCAAAATCAGACAATGTGTATGAGTGTCATACTAGATGTAGTTAAACAACGTTAGATCTTTGGTCTTACCGAATGCTTGTTGCGATGCCTGTAACGCTCGCGAGTTTTCACTGAACTCGATCACGGCTTTAGAGTAATCCAAGTCCTCAAAGTTGCTCTTCGCTTTTGCGAGAGACAAATTAAAGTCTTCATGATTTTGCTCTTGGATATCCAGCGTACTCAATCGAGCACCGGCATCTGTACGCGCTTTATTCAAATGGATAAAAGCAGCGTGGAATTCTTCTGTCATTTGGTGCAATTTAGCAGTCGCCGACGTATCCGAAACCGATTTGTCTGACCATGCCATTGCATCCTTGAAGGTATCGAAAATGCTGAACTCTGCCCGCTTTTCGATCTCAATGCTGTCACCAGGCGTAATTTGGCCTTTTACGTGCACTTTCAGGCCTTTGTATTCAATCCCTTTCTCTGGTGAAAACTCATCGGCATCCACTACTTTGCCGTTACGCTCTAATTGGTAACCAAATTTGCCGTTATTCATATCGACAAATGTCACGCGATACGCCGCATCATCCTTAGCGTCAACGTTAGTAGCTTTGTTTAGCAACAGCTCAGAGCCGTTTTGTAGATCGTAATTCGGCTGATAGTCGCCAAATGGGTTTGGTATCTCCATAAACAGCTTGCTGCCGGGATCGTTCATTGGCATCTCAAGCATGCTGGAGACTTTCATTTTGCGCTGATAATCGTCCCCAGCGTATTGCACGCTACCATCTTTATCGCGATAAAATGGTTGGCTTTTTGGCTTAGTGCCAGCAAACAAGTAGTTACCAGATTCATCTTGCGAGTTCACCAAGTTAAGGAAGTTGTTCGCAATCTCCTCTAGCTCACGCTTCTTTGCTTGTCGGTCTTCAGCAGAAAAGGCACCGTTAATCATCTCCATCGTTAAGCGCTTCGACTCGTCGGCAAAATTCTCCGCATTGGCGATATTAACTTCGTGGTTTTCTAGACGATTACGCACCAACACTATCGAGCTAAGATATTGTTGTAGCTGTTCTTGTTGCTGACTAATGTTTTGGATGTAATGCGCAGCGAGGGGGTCGTCACTAGGTTTCAGTAACTTTTTCCCTGAAGCAAGTTGCTCTTGGTTGTGGTGAACCTTATTCTCTTGACGACGCAGATCATTTTGTACGGACTGATAGTTATGGAAACTAGAAATTCGGGTTAGCACTTATCTCTTCTCCTTACCTCAGTTGTAAAATGGTATTGAAGGTATCATTCGCCGCTTGCATCACACGTGATGAAGCCATGTACGCTTGTTGAAACTTCATCATGTTGGCCGCTTCTTCATCGAGGTTAACACCAGAAATAGAAGCAACGCGCTCTTGCGCCGCTTCATGCTCTAAACGAGCGACGGAGGCTAAACGGTTTGCTGTAGAAGACTTCAGTCCAACTTCGGTATTGAGGTTATGATAAACATCGATCAAGGTACTGGATTTTCCATCCATCATCTTGTCTGTTTGGATCTTCTGCATTTTTCTCAAGTTGCCGTTACCACCTTCAGAAGGCACCAAGTTTGCGGTGAATTTATCATTCATCAGTGCGCCTTCGCTCAACTCAAACACGGTTGCATCGCCGTTTTTATACAGCGGATGGCTTTTCGGCACTGAGATTTCAATCATCGGGTTATCTTTATCTAACGGATATGAGTATTTGTCCGATAGTAAATTACCCTTGTTATCCGTGATCTTTAACCACGGCTTATCATGCTTCTCGTCGGCTGGTTGTACGGTAACCTCAAACTCTTTAACATCCCCCGCCTCACGAATTTTAAACTTGGCGTTACCTTGGGCAAAAGTGGTTGAGGCTTCATAACTTTGTGCGGCAATAGCTTTTGCGTCATTGGTTTCCATCTTTATGATGGCTGCACCACTTCTCGTTGGGCGTAGCAATACGCGCTCACCGGCGGCAAGGCCTTCACCAATTTGCACTTTCATACCATCCAGAACAAACGACGAATCCGAACGGTCGATGTTCAACGACATTTGCTCACCTTTCGGTGTTGTCACGCTGTATTGGTCGCCATCATAACGCAGCGAATATTCACCACCTTTGATCGCGGAAATGTCCTCGATGTAAACCGCAACATCAGCTTGGGAGTCAGGCGCAGCAAAAACTCGAGATTTTGCCACCAGCTCAGAGTTCACGTCGGTAAATACGTCTTTACCTATCTTACCGTTGAGATCCAGACCTTGAGATTGCAGCTGATTAATTTTGTAGGAAAAGCCCGTCGCTAAACGGCCCATTTCATCTTGCAGTTGTGGGATGTGTTTGTCGCGCATTTCAAGTAAAGCGCCGATTTTGCCATCCATATCATCAGACTTGATCGCTTTAATGCCATTCCCTTCCACCATTGCTAATCGTCTTTGATGAACATCCGGATAGCCATCGATCATTTTGAGCTGGCTTGCTTCCGTGCCAGAAACAAGAGTGTGTCCATTGCCGATATGAACATTAAACCCTTCCGCATTTTTGCGTGGGGTTACGGTAACTTTGGTGTACTCTGACAGCTCAGTAACCAGCTTTTCATGCTGATCCATCAGGTCATTATGTGGACCGGGGGTACGCATCATCAGTCGATGAATATCTCGAATTTCCAACGCAAGTTGGTTAACGCGCTCAATGCCCATATCCAATTTTTTATTGGTGACATCAGATTGCAGTCGAACGGTTTCGTGGAAATCATTTAATGTATCAGAGAAGATTTTCGCCTTTTCCAATACCACTTTTCGTGCCCCTAAATCGTTCGGGGTATCTGCCATGGTTTTTACCGCATCGAACCACTCATTCAGGTTCTCAGGAATTTTCTTCGATGCCACTGAACTCAACATGCTAGAGAGCATATCAAGATTGTCTTGGGTATCCGTTTTGTTGGCATTGTTGGTCGACGACAGGTTCAGTTCATTCACGGCAAACTGATCCCACGAGCGGCGAACATTTTCCACATGCACACCCATGCCGTAGGTAGAACCACCAAACATGCGCGGATCATTCGTGCCTTGGATAACAGACTGACGGCTATAACCCTCTGTATTAACATTAGAAATGTTATGACCAGTGGTGTTTAATTGTCTCTGAGCAGTAAGCACACTTTGAGTACCTACATTCAGAAGATCTGACGCCATACGTGCCCCCAAAAACGAAATATAAATCGGCAAAACCGATCACCTAGACACGTTAAAAGCAAAAGATGTGCCAAGTGATAGAAAGGCGTAGATATTCAGATAAAGTGAAGGCTTGCACTATGGCAAGCCTTCGAGAACGTCATAAATTGGCGCAGAGACATTACATACTTTCGATTTTATCCTTCACCTGCAGGACTTTATCTGCGTAGTTCGGATCGGTCGCGTAACCCGCACTGTGGATACCGCGAATAAACGACTCTGAATTCCCGCGTTGCTGCAATGCTGTCTCGTAACGTGGGTTGTCATTCAAAAATCGTACAAAGTCATTAAAGCTGTCTTCGTAACTTGAGTAGGAGCGAAACGCCGCCGTCTCTTTCACTGGCGTGTTATCGTGGAACTCTAAAGTTTGCGTCGTCACTTTGTCACCCTGCCAGCTTCGATCTGCTTTGATATTAAATAAGTTGTTGCTGCTGCCACGCGCGTTCTTCACGACCTTTTGTCCCCACCCCGTTTCCAAAGCGGCTTGCGCAAGTAGCAAAGATGGCTCGACACCTAGGGCTTTCGCAGCTTTCTCCGCGTATGGCTTCATCGAGTTAACAAAGGATTCTGGTGAATCGAATCGAGTGGGTTCATTGCTTGGTCGAGATAGTTGACCAGATTCAATCAAGCGCTGTTCAATCTCGCGCGCTTTTTTCGGGTCAACACGACGATATTCCGCAGCATTGTTTGCCGCATCACGCATAGCCGTTTCTTTTTTGTCGTTCCCTTGCCCAGCCGTTAATTGCTTAACAATCATATCGGCCAGTCCCATTGAACCAGACGAACTCAATTCACTCGCCATCTGTTCATCCAACATTTGTCGGTAGAACTTCTCGTTTTGGCTGTTCATCATGTTGGACTCAAAGCCCTCATTGGCTTCACGCATGGATTTCAACATCATCGAGGTGAAGATCGATTCGAACTGACGAGCAGCCGCATGCAATGCTTCTTGCTCGCCATCTTTTCCCTCTTTCACTGCTTTTTGACGCAGAGTATCCAGAGAACTGATGTCATGGATAAAACCAATGTCGTTAGGATTGTTCATTATACCTACCTCCTAACCATTAAATGATGATCAACTGGCCTTCAATGGCACCAGCTTGTTTCAATGCTTGTAGAATTGCCATCAAGTCCGAAGGCGCAGCTCCGACTTGGTTCACGGCACGGACCAAATCATCCAACGTTAAGCCTGGTTCGAACTTAAACATTTTGCCTTGTTCTTCGCTGACTTCGATATCCGAGTCTGGTACGACAACGGTTTGCCCACCAGAAAAGCCGTTAGGTTGGCTAACATTCAGGTTTTCTTTGATCGCAACCGTCATGCCGCCATGCGTTACTGCTGCAGGTTTAAGACGCACATGCTTACCAACTACGATGGTGCCCGTTCGTGAGTTAACGATGATTTTGGCTGCACCATCTGCTGGGTCGAACTCTAGGTTTTCGATTGCCGATAAGAACGCAACACGCTGGCTGACGTCACGAGGAGCACGCACGCGCACTGATGTCGCGTCAACAGCGCTCGCCATTTGTGGGCCAAGGAAGTTGTTTACAGCATCCGCCATACGTTGAGCCGTTGTGAAGTCTGACTCAAGCAAGTTGAACGTGATGTAATCACCACGACCAAATGGGTTTGGAATTTCTCGCTCTACTGTCGCACCACTAGAGATAAGACCAACGGTTGGATTGTTACCTACGATTTTAGAACCGTCAGCGCCTTCAGCACTGAAGCCGCTCACTACTAAGTTACCTTGAGCAACCGCGTAAACTTGACCGTCGAGACCTTTGAGGAACGTTTGCAGCAAGGTGCCACCACGCAAACTTTTAGCACTTCCGATGGAAGAGACAGTCACGTCCACTTGCTGACCCGGTTTAGAGAAAGGCGGCAATTCTGCCGTAACCATGACTGCGGCAACGTTTTTAATTTTTGGCTTTGTACCCGGCGGCATCTGAATGCCGAAGTTTTGCAGCATGGCGGCGAAACTTTGCTCTGTAAACGGGTTCGCTTCACCCGTACCAGGTAAGCCTGAAACCAAACCATAACCCACGAGTTGGTTGCTTCGTACACCTGCCACTTGCGCGACGTCTTTGATACGTGCGGCTTGGGCTACGGTAGAAAACAGAGCAACGCTCATCAGTACTAAAAGGAGTTTTTTCATGCTTACTTATCTCTTGCAGTCAAATTGCCGTCAGCACGGCGTGTTATAGCGCTACATTAAAGAATCGTGCCAAGAAGCCTGGCTCTTGCATATCTTGTTGCAAACCAGTGCCAGAGTACTGAATTCTTGCGTTAGAAACGCGATTTGATGCAATGGTGTTGTCGAAATTAATATCATCCGGACGAATAGTGCCACTTAAACGTATGTACTCATCACCCGTATTTAGCGTCATCCACTTCTCACCGCGGATCACGAGGTTGCCGTTTGCCAGTACTTCGATCACCTCAACAGTGATGTAACCACTGATGCTGTTGCTCTGCTTTGCAGAAGAGTCACCTGCAAATGAGTTGGAGTTGTTTAAGTCATAAGAGAAATTATATTTTCCGCCAATTTTCAGCTCTTCTCCGCCCACTTGAAGCGGGTCCATTTGCGCTTCATTGGTTTTCGATAAATCGGCATTTGCGCTTTTCGTCGCACTGGTTGTCTCATCCAGTGTTACGGTAATAATGTCGCCAATACCACGTGGTTTAGAATCGTCGTAGAGATCGGTAATGTGCTCGGCGCTAAACAACGAACCTGTTGCAGCAGCGTAATGCTCAGGTTTGTTTTTCGGATGAATTGGAGCCCAAGCAGGGTCGCCAGCAACCGGATCGCTTCTACCACGTAAAGTATCTACAATACCGCTGCTCTCTTCTTTCGATTTATCACCTTCTACTGCGTCGACCACAGTGGTTGCTTGTGTCACTTCATCCGTTTCAATCGGTTCCAACATGGCACAGCCCGACATCGTAGCAATCAAAGCGAGTAGGCAAATACGTTTCATCGTGAGCTCCTCAAATCTTGCTCTTAATCGTTACAATTGCTGGTTAACGAAGCTCATCATCTTATCGACTGACGAGATCACTTTTGAGTTCATTTCGTAAACGCGCTGGGCTTCGATCATATTGACCAACTCTTCTGTTACATTCACGTTGGACGCTTCCAGCATGGATTGACGAATTTCCCCCAAACCGTCCAAACCAGGAACACCCTCTTGTGGATCGCCACTGGCCCCCGTTGGTAAGTAAAGGTTCTGACCAATTGGCTCTAGGCCACCCGGGTTAACAAAATCTGTAATGGTTAACTGACCAACGACTTGGTTATCTTGCTGCCCTCGGACGCGAACCGACACTTCACCATCCGTACCGACAGTAATAGAAATCGCATCTTCTGGAATCACAATTTCAGGCTCTACAGGGTAGCCAGAACCCGACGTGACTAACGTGCCTTCACCATTTAGCGTGAACTGACCGTTACGGGTATAACCGATGTTGCCGTCCGGCAATGTCACTTGAAAAAAGCCGTCGCCTTCCACCATCATGTCCAGTGCGTTGGTCGTTGTCTGTGCATTGCCGTGCGTGTGCACTTTTTGCGTCGCAACCACTTTAGAACCCGCACCTAGCATCAAGCCACTTGGCAGTTCCGTGTTCTGAGATGACTGGCCGCCAGGCTGGTTGATGTTCTGATAGAACAGATCTTCGAATACTGCACGGCTCTTTTTGTAGCCGACAGTAGAGGCGTTCGCCAAGTTGTTCGAAATCGTGGCAATGTTGGTTTGTTGGGCGTCTAGACCTGTTTTACTTACCCATAGTGCTGGATGCATAGTGAACCTCTAACTCTGTTAACTCATACGAAGCAGTGAATCTGAAGATTTATCCATTTCTTCAGCTGTGCTCATCATCTTGACTTGCATTTCAAACTGACGTTGTAAGTCAATCAATGCGGTCATTTCACCTACGGCATTCACGTTACTGCCTTCTATCGCTCCCGTCTGGAGGCTAACAGTCGCGTCTGCTTCGTAAGGTTGGTTTGGAGTTTTATGGCGAAATAAGCCATTGGTGTCTTTAAACAAGCTTTGATCATTAGGCTTAACAAGCTTAATGCGATCAACCGCTTGGAATTCTTCTGCCGGGGCACCTTGAGGAAGTACAGAGATGGTGCCATCCCGACCGATTTCAATTTTGGAGAGAGGAATAGGCAAAGTAATCGGCGCGTCGTTTTCACCCAGCACCAAATGACCACTTGCGTTGGTAAGCATGCCATTTTGATCGACTTTTAGGTTGCCGTTACGGGTCAACCCTTCTTTCCCTGTGTGATCGAGTACCGATATCCAACCGCTGCCTTCAATCGTCACATCCAGATCACGCCCTGTTGTAATCACGCTACCTTGAGCAAAGTTATGCCCTGGACGCTCTGTCATGCTGAACACACGTGAAGGATGGCCTTCACCATAAGCCTGCATTGAGCGAGCCTGTGCTAAATCAGCCCGAAATCCGGTCGTGCTTACGTTAGCCAAGTTATTAGCGCGCAATTGTAGTGCCTGCATATTTTGCTTGGCGCCACTCATTGCGAGAAACAGTGCGCGATCCATAAATTACTCCAAAAAATCTCTCTGTACACGGAGTAAAAGCAATAGTTATGCCAAAACAAAAATAGGCTTATCAATCAATACTTTGAATTAACAATCAACAATTAAAAGAGGTCAATAGGGGCAGAAAACTGTAACGAGAGGCAAGGTTTTGATCCATACGGCGGCAACAGCGGCAAATCGTAGATCAAAGCATGCTTAGCCTGAGTGAGGTGTATTCAGGCTAAGCATCAGATGAATGTCATGATGAAAGTGAACAAAGCGGTAATTACTAAGAAGCAATCACACGCCATTGCTTACTCAAGCAGAGTATCGAATGACCCAGCTAGTGCTCTAGCGGATCTGTAAGATATTCTGTTGTAGTTGGTTGTGTACTTCGAGCGAACGTGAGTTTGCTTGGAAGTTACGCTGAGCAGAGATCAGGTCCACCAACTCCTGCGTCATATCAATGTTTGACTGTTCCAGCATACCGTTATTGATGGTGCCGAAAGAGCCTTTATTTGATTCACCCCAGATCTTGTCACCAGAGAACTGCGTTGAATCCCATTGAGTGCCGCCTTTCTTATCCAGACCTTGCTCGTTTGGAACACGTACGAGAGCAACACGACCCAATGTAACGTTTTCACCGTTTGAGTAAGTTCCCAATACGCTGCCGTTTTCATCGAAGTCAACTTTGGTTAGGAAGCCCGTTGTTGCACCGTCTTCGTCAAACTTAGTCAGTTCGAACGGAGCCGCAAACTGTGTTGCTGAGCCTAAGCCGAAGTTAAGCGTCTGCGCAGGATCGGCACCATTCATATCGACTGGTGTCGTGTTCGTCGCCGGATCACCCAGAGCCACAGAAGTGATTGGCTGACCATTGTTCAAGCTCGCCAACGTACCATCGTTGTTGAACTTCATGGTATGCCCCACATGACCTGTTGGCGTTTGCGCATCACCAGCCGCAACATTTAAAGGCTTTTCACCTTCTTTATCTGTCACGGTGTAGTAAGTGTTCCATGTATTTGGCTGAGTCTGATCTTTCAAGTAATACGTCGTTAGCTTGTAAGACTGACCCATCGAGTCATAAATTGTCGAAGAGGTTGAACGGTTGTATGTATCTGGGTCTGAAAAATCAAACTGCGTTGGATCTTTCAAATCGCCGTTCGCTGGCAAGTTCACACCCACTTCAATGTTTGCTGTTTGTTTTGGCTTACCAAATTCAGCAGGAATATTGATGGGTTGTGGCTCGTATGAAGAAACCTCACCAGAGCTTGGGTCCACTTGGTAACCTAACAAGAACTCGTCGTTCGCGGTCACCATGTAGTTTTCTTTATTTAAGTGAAATGCACCATTACGTGTCAGTTCATTCTGTTGTGGAGTTAGACGCTCTTTCGCTACAGCGAAAAAACCTGTCCCCGAAACACGCAAATCCATTGGGTTGTTGGTGTAAATGCTAGAGCCTTCATGGAACTGCTGTGCCACTTGGCTTGCTTGCGCACCACCACCCGGTGTGGTTTTTGCGTTAGTAAATAAAGAGTTAGAGTAAACATCAGCAAACTCAGCACGGGACTCTTTAAAGCCGTACGTGTTGGCGTTCGCAATGTTGTTACTGGTGGTGTTCAAATCCAGTTGGGCGGCGGACAAACCGCTTAAAGATACATATGACATTCCAAAATCTCCTAATCTAGCGAGCTATGACTACGCTTTGCCGACTTCCAATACTTCTGCAAGTCGAACTGGCGATTCAAAACCAGCCAGATTGAGTAATACGTTTCCGTCACCTTTGCCAAGCAATACGCTGTTTACGTTGGCATACGTCGATACTGGGAACTCTTGCGACTCCCCCTCAACTAAGCCAGACGCTTTCACTTTGTATTTGCCAGCTGGCAGTGGATTTCCGCTTTCATCTTTACCGTCCCAAAGCACACGCGTGTCGCCGGCTGGTTTCGCCCCTACCTCAAAGGTACGAACCAGTTGGCCAGCTTCATCCTCTACACGAACAAACAGATTATCGATAGATTGTGAAAGCTTAACCATTGCCGCCATTGGTGCGTCGTCCTGCTTCACACCTGCTGCTCCTGGGACCAATACGTCACGCCCTACCAAAGAGGAAGCTTGTAACGCTTGATTTGATGTCATTGACGAATTCAAACTCTCAAACTGAGTGTTCATCTTGCCAATGCCATCAACGGTCGCAAATGAAGCCATTTGCGCAATCATCTGGTCATTACTTACCGGCTTAAAAGGGTCTTGCTGAGACAGTTGCTTCGTGAGCAATGATAAGAAGTCTTCCTGTTTTAGGTCCTGCTTACCCGTGCTCTCTTCCGCTTTCTTGTTACTCTCTTGTAGACTTTTAAGCTGGTCGATATAGGACAAGCCGCTTTGACCAACGTTGTTAATTCCGGCCATACGCTACCCCCTTATCCTTATTGACCCATCTGCAGCGTACGCAGCAGCATTTGTTTACTAGAATCAGCGACCTGTACATTAGTTTGGTATGCACGAGAAGCTGAAATCATGTTTGCCATTTCTTCCATTACATTGACGTTAGGCTTGTAAATGTAGCCTTCTTCGTTTGCAAGGGGATGGTCTGGGTTGTACTCCGCACTCAGCGGTTTATCACTTTCTACAATACCCATCACTTTCACTGGCACCGTATCACCGCCACGCATGGCGTTACTTAACTCTGCACCAAACACTGCATGACGCGCTTTGTAAGTGTCTTTCGCAGAGCTGCTGACACTGTCGGCGTTCGCCAAGTTGCTTGAGGTAGTATTCAGACGAACGGATTCAGCGCTCATTGCGGAACCTGTCACATTGAAAACGTTAAATAAGCTCATCTAAATTATTCCCCTTTGATTGCTTTGGTTAAGTTCTTGAATTTGCTGCCTAGAAAGTCGAGTGATGCTTGGTGTCTGATTTGGTTTTGCATAAACAAGTTACGCTCTAAATCCAAGTCTACCGTGTTGCCATCTCCCGTATCTGGTTGCGTAGGAAGACGATATAACTTGTCCCCAACCAACGTCGTAGTGGCAGGAATATGCCGACCATCTGTGCGACTAAGACCAATGCTTGCCCCAGATGTTGCCGCTTGCAATTCCTTCGCAAAGTCTAAACCTCTTGCTTTGTAACCAGGCGTGTTTGCTTGTGCGATGTTGGTGGAAATCACCTCTGCATTGCGCTCACGTACGCCCACCGTGTGCTGGTGGATGCCTAGTGCATTGTCAAAAGATATAGCCATGTTTGCCTCTACAATTAAGAACTGACCGTGATTGATAACCAAAAAGCAATTAGCATGCCAAAACCTAAAGCATTACACCAACCTAGTGGTTACCGTGAATTGAAATAGCAATAAGTGAGCCAAAGTAACTGGAATGTCATGTCGTATCACTTTGCTCACTTAATAAAGATACACCGTGTTGAGGGCACAAGGCAAAAACGCGCTTCAACTAATTGAGTGATACATGAAGCGCTCGGCGCAGAAAGGTAACAAACAAAAAAGCCTGACACGAAGTCAGGCTTTTCTATCAATGAAGAGATACCGCTATTTAAGCTTGTAAATGATGCCCGGATTACAGCGCACCATTTCAAATTTATCAGTCAGACCAGTTAGCGACTCTGATGCCCCTAACAGCAAGTAGCCACCAGGGTTTAAACTGCTCGCCATTTGGTTAAGCACTTTAGATTTCATTTCTGGAGAAAAGTAAATCAATACGTTACGACAGAAAATGATGTCGAACTTACCCATCAGTGCGTAACTGTCCATCAAGTTTTGTGGACGAAAGTTCACCAAACGCTTGACGTTATCTTTGACTTTCATGCGACCACCGTCCGCATTTTCAAAGAAGGTGCGACGACGTTCTGGTGAAAGCCCGCGACCCAAAGCCAAGTTGTCGTACACCCCTGCACGACACATCTCGAGCATACTTGCCGAAATATCTGTGGCTGTAATGGACACGTTTGGTAACAAGCCCGGCTTGCGCTGTTGCGTTTCCAGGATCGTCATTGCAATAGAATACGGTTCTTGGCCCGATGAACTGGCAGCAGACCAGATCTTAATTGGGCGCTTGCTTGCCGCTACTTCTGGCAATAATTTGTCAGCTAAAACCGTGAACGGATAAGTATCTCGAAACCACAAGGTTTCGTTAGTCGTCATCGCATCCACAGCGGCGACTCGTAATTCTCGATTACGCCCTGTAACAACATCACGTAGCAAATCTGATAACGATGCGAGCTTAAACTTCGTCACTAAAGGACTCAGTCGGCTACGCACGAGGTATTGCTTGCTATCACCTAACACGATGCCACATTGCGATTCTAGAAAACGGCTAAAGTCACGATACTCTTGATCACTGATTGTAATAGCAGTCATTAATGTCTCTTTTATTGTGTTAATGCAGATTTAACCGCGTTACCCAACTCATCTGGGTTAAATTTCGCAATGAAGGTGTTGGCACCTACACGCTCAACCATAGCTTGGTTGAATACACCACTTAATGAAGAATGGAGGATAACATAAAGGTCTTTCAAATCGGCATGTCTGCGAATTTCAGCCGTTAAGGTATAGCCGTCCATTTCTGGCATTTCAATATCGGAAATAACCAACGAAATTTGATCGTAGATATTGCCTTCTTGAGCCATTTCAATCAACTTATTGTACGCTTCTTTGCCGTCTTTGACAGATACGACCTCAAAACCGATGGATGTAATCGCACGCTCTACCTGTTTACGCGCGACCGTCGAGTCATCAGCAATCAGTATACGGCGTACAATAGGCTTTTCTTGTTCTGCTTGTGCGATTTCTTCGCCAATAGCGGAATCCATCGTTTCATCAACTGGCGCAATTTCTGCCAGGATTTTTTCAACGTCAAGGATTTCAACCAGCTCATTGTCAATGTTTGTCACGGCAGTCAAGTAGTGCGCTTTACCTGCACCGTCTGGCGGTGGCAAAATCGCTTCCCAATGCATATTGATAATACGCTCAACCGATGATACCAAAAATGCTTGGATCGTACGGTTAAATTCTGCAATAACAACAAAACATTTATCTAAATCAGTGGTTGGGCGGCCACCAATTGCCAGGCTCAAATCAATAACGGACACGGTATGGCCGCGGATATGAGCGATACCTTTAACCAGAGGGTGTAGATTTGGCATTGAAGTCAGCTTAGGGCACTGTAGTACTTCTTTCACTTTGAATACGTTAATGCCGTAGCGCTGTCGGCCCATCAGTCGAAAGGTCAATAATTCCAATCGGTTCTGACCGACGAGTTGCGTACGCTGATTCACCGAGTCAAGAATCCCCGTCATATGCTCATCTCCATCTCAAACTTTTTGTTTTTAAATGATACTCTACCACTGGCAAGCACGATACCAGGGAGACAGTATGGCGTATTTCACTTTCACTTCGACACCATTGACTATGACAATATGTAGAGCGCTAATTACAAAGTACGCTAAGTCTATCGGCATTTTGCTCAGTATGTTTAGCTTTTTTGTTCATTCAGCTTCAGATAATCAGATCGAGCAAATAAAAACAGCAGCAGAACAACATATTCTTGCTACGGTTGATCAGCCTGATGGTGGCGAGCTATCTGTTAATGCGGCAGAGATCGACTCGAGAATAAAAGCAACGGATTGCCCTGTTCCGTTAGATACATCTGCCTCTTCCACCAGCAGCACGAGAAGTAACATCAATGTGTTAGTGGAATGCCAACCGGATGACTGGAAAGTCTATGTCCCTGTGAGGATCTCGGTATCAGTACCAATGATCGTCGCGACACGAACATTAGGGAGAGGAGAAATCGTCAGCGCATCGGATGTTACCACTTCCATGATCGAGCTACAGCGCTTTCGTAAAGATGGATTTTCTAGCTACGATCAAGTGGTTGGGGCAAAGCTAAAGCGTAATGTTCGTTTAGGCGATGTCGTAGAGAGAAATGATGTTTGTGTGGTATGCCGAAATGAAAAGGTCATTATCAAAGCGGTGAATTCTGGCATGACGATCACAACGCAAGGAACAGCATTGCAGGATGGTTCAGCTGGCGATCAAGTAAGAGTGAAAAATGATAAGTCACAACGTATAATAGAAGGCATAGTGACTGACATTGCGGAAATCACTGTTAATTTTTAATACCCACTGGTAGCGTGTTTAAACTGATCAATAAAAATGCAAAAAATGACTAAAGTTATTTTTGCGCTGGTCGATAGTCTGGATACCAGTATTACGATACAAGGCAAAGGTTAAACATGGCAGGTATAGATAATATACGTTCAGGGCAAATGATGACGACAACAAGTCGCGCACCTGCACGTAACGATTCCAATGCTACCAGCACGACAGAATCAAAAAAGGCGCCAGCGCAACAAGACGCAGTATCACTCAGCCAGCAAAGTAAAGCCGTCAGTAAACTCCAGAAGGATATGGCAGCTTCTCCGGCATATGACAGCGCCAAAGTTGCAGCAATCAAAGAAGCTATCACAAACGGTTCATACAAAGTCGATCCTGAAAAATTGGCTGACAACATGATTAAGTTTGAAAACGAATTGCAAGGCAAAAGCTAACTGACTTAGGCCGAAGGTAAGTATTTTATGGCAGCATTAGTCGATCTCGTTAATTTCCAGCTAGAAAATGCTAAGGCACTTTCCGCTGTTTTACGCCAAGAAACACAAGCAATCACGGCGCGTGTCTCTACCGAGATTGAGAACATTGCCAAACAGAAGATGACGCTCATTGATCAGCTCAGAACAACTGATCAGCGAATCGCCTCTCACCCGCACGTCAATCAACTTACTGAAGATGAGCACCTAAGTCAGGTTGTTGCTCAGATCCAATCGATCGTCCTCGACTGTCAACAAGTTAACCAAGTAAATGGCGAATCGCTTAGTCGTGCACAGCTGAGCTTCAATAAACTCAACAACATGCTTCAGCGAACTCATGGCAAAGTTGGCATGACCTACAATGCGGGCGGAAAAACCCACACCATCTCGACGCTTGGCACCAATATAAAAGCTTAAACGTCACTCTTACCCTCAATTCCCGCGCTCACGTAGATATAAAAAAGCGACTCATTGTTACCAATCAGCCGCTCAAAAAGATTATCTGTCTAGTGAAATGGTTTAAAACAAGGTTTGCTGACGCTTCTCAGGCACCTGCTGAACTTCTCCATAATCACGTAGCTTATCCATCTTACGGATATCCAGGCGCAGCTCAGTCACATAACTGTCTTCAACAAGATAACTACGCACAACTTCTGCACCACGAATTACACCATCGACGGCACCAGTGGTGCTTTCAATACCCAAACGCTGGTCTTGCAGCTCTGCACGTCCACTAACACGCATGCCATAAACTTGCTCTGCTAGCTCACGATAAGCATCAATTTTTGATGCGCGCATTGCTCGTACACGCTTTTCTTCAACTGTGCGGCCTGTTTGCTCACTGACGCTGGCATAACCCACCGCCACTAAGATTTCATCTTGACGCATCTGTTGTAATGGCTGACACCCAACCAATATCAGTGTGGCAACAATAAATAATAACTTCTTCATGCTTCTATCCTATGGACGGAGAATCACAGTGTACGGCTGACGAATAGTAGGGTCAGAACGAATCAACACACCATCTTGTGTGCGGATGCTATTTAACGTATCTAAGTCACGCCCAATACGGTCAGCCGGAAGGAAACCTTGCGCTGTCGCTACAACTACACGGCTTTGCATGCCAACCACGCGTGCATTGACAAGCACTCCGCCCTCTTGGCGCAGCATTGTTCCGGTCAGTACATACTGAATTTGCTGCTCTTGAGCTAAATCTTGCCAATCACGACTTAAAGCAAAATCGCCCTGCTGCGTCACTTGAATAGAGCCCGTAGTTTTGAAATCAACCACTTTAAACCCTCGGCGCTGAAACTGATGGATAAAACCTTCAGAGACCGAGTTACCTAACCAGTTTGTTGCATCCATATTTTGTAGATCAACAAACGAGGTAATCGCAATCGGTGTCCGCGCTGATACTGCCACATTAGAAACCATCAGGTCTTCTGTCATGCTCTCAATGAAAAAGTCCATCGTATGACGCGGACTATCCATCAGCATGAACTGGCTTCCCGAGTACGGTTCTTTACCATTGTAAATCGGTGAGTACGCGCACGATGTCAGAAGCGTCATCATCGATGCGGCGACAAGCCACTTTTTCATGGTTTGATTCTCCAGATAATCTTAGGTGATACCGTTCTTTATTAATTCCTTTCCAAGAAAGTGAATATTGGAACAGTCTTTGCTTTTCTTTGTTTGCCTAACGAAGAAAAACCCACCAAACTTCACTGAATTTGTTAAAGCAATATTTATACCCGAACGGTTGTAACCAATGAAAAAAATATTAAACAGTCTGTTTTCAATCACTTTAGTGATGCTTGTGCCTTTTAAGGTAATGGCATCTTGGTATGAAGTCACAGGCGTTGCCACCATCGTTTCTTCAGAAGAGACGGCAAGGCTCCATGCGTTGGAAGACGCGCTGTTCAAAGCCGTCAATTTTTCGGGCGCAGATATTGGCAGTATTAGCAACTTGATGCCGCTATTAGAAGAAAGCCGCAACGAATACCAGTTTACCAATCATGAAGTCCGTTACATTTTGGTCGAGTCTGAACGCAAACGTCGCGGTAAAGTCGAGGTAAAAATCCGCGTTGATATTTATCCATCGGCAACGGGTTGCCACACCGATCAATACAAAAAGACAATGCTGGTCGGCAATATTGAGGTCGCATCACCACAACAAGCAGTGATGGGACAAATTTATCAAGTTGGTGACGATTTTAGCCACGTAGTGAACCGTCAACTTGATCAAACCTCACGCAGCTTTGTGTCTGTTGGTACAACGGACTACTCAATAAGCAGCAACTATCCTGCTCGCACTCAAATGATCGCGCAAGACAATGGCGCACAATACATCATTGGAGGGGTCATCACCGATCTCACTGCAACGGTCGAATCTCAACTATTGCAAGATGACATCATCAATCGTCAGTTTGCGTTAGAAATGAAAGTATTTGATGGTAAAACTGGCCATGAAATCTTCAACAAAGCCTACCGTGAGGTCGCGCGTTGGCCATTTGCTAAGACGAGTCAAGTGGACACTCGTAGTGCACGTTTTTGGGCATCGACCTATGGCGAGATGATGCTTCGCGTTAGTCGCAATATTATGTTGGATCTGGAGTCGGAGCTATCTTGCAAAATTACATTGCCAGAGGTTGTGGCAGTCTTCGGTAATACCGTAACGATGGATCTCGGCCGTATGCACGGCGTAAAAGAGGGAGACAAATTGCAGCTTTGGCACACCGCGTCGTTTATCGACCAAAATGGATTGCCAAGAAACAAAGTCTCGCAAAGCGAAATTACATTAACGGTATCACGCATATACGAACACGAAGCCGAGCTGACGATTGATCAGCCAAATTTAGCATCTAGCGTTCAAATTGGCGACGTAATGAACAAGATCCTATAAAAGCAAACATTAAGTCTTGAGATATGCTCACTTTTGAATATCATAGGCAGCGCATCTTATTTGATTATACCAATGACCGTAGCGAATCGTTCAACGTGATGCTGATACAGATCTGGTAGATTGCTAGATTTGAACTCAGTAAAACAGTGCAATGAACTGCAACTATTGGTATTACGCCCCCATGGCACAGCTGGATAGCGCAGTCCCCTCCTAAGGGACAGGTCGTAGGTTCGAATCCTACTGGGGGCGCCATATCATAGCCTTAGCTCCCACTTGAGCTAAGGCTTTTTTGTATCTTCAATTTCAAGCCTCGCACTGCTCCCCCTAGTACATCGTGTTAGGTAATCTTCCCAGTAATCAATATGATCGGATCAGGTGTTTCGGTTACGGGATAAAGTCTTCTACTGATCTGACTTCTTCCCCTTGAAATCATTTCAACAAGCCCTATTTACAGTTTTGTATTTTATTACTTTAATTATCTATGAGTTTTGCTTACCCTTTTGGCTATTAATAAAATTATTAGTTAGCACTATGTCTAAGAGCAATTTAATAACTAACACTGGACACCGCTTTATTTCTAAAGGCAAGACAGCCTTTAAGATACATATCCATACCCCCGAGGATACGGTACTACACCGCTCGGTAGGATTTGTTCGTATTGGAGAAAAGAAAGGCTTACAAAAAGCCATTAAGCTGAGAAACGAGTTAGGCCGGCAAATGTGGGGCAAATTCTGGCGACGTCTTTTGAAAGACCCTTACTTAATGACCAGGCTTCCACATAGCGTTGAGCCTAAAATCGTTCACAAGCCTAACCCTACTCTTGAAAACCCTGACAACCGAGATACGTGTTACATCGCCAAGTGGCGAGAGTTCAATGATGACGGTGAGTATAAATATAAAACGGTGGTTCGCTCTATTAGTAAGTACGGCAAACTTGCCGCCTACATGCAAACCAAAAAAGCGTTGTTAGAAGCACATAAAGATAACTTGGAGATCCTGACATTTATGGGGCGTTTAAACAGCATTGATCTTAAGTAATACCTAGCCACTTTGAACATTTCAGTTAGTTTTTAAAGAGAAATAAAAAGCCCCAAAGAGCGAACTCTTTGGGGCTTTCAGCTTCAGTCTTCTATACTACGGTCGAATAGGAGCTTATTGCTGAACTTGGTATTCAAATTCTGGAACAACGATTTCTACGCGACGGTTTTGTTGACGACCTTCACGAGTGTCGTTTGAAGCGATTGGGTTGTTTTCACCTTCGCCACGAGCTTGGATACGTGATGAATCAATACCTTTTTCAACGAGCGCGTTAGCAACAGACTCAGCACGTTTTTCAGAAACCTTTAGGTTGTAAGCTGCTGGACCAGACGTATCTGTGTAACCTACAACTTCAACGTTCGCTTGTGGGTGCTCGTTTAGGAAAGCAACTAGGTTATCAAGTTTTGCAGCGCTCTCTGGTTTTAGAGTTGTGCTGTTTAGATCGAAGCTACCTGTGCCAATTGTTTGAGTTTCGAATGTTTTCGTAACTACAACTGGCTCTTCTACCACTTCTTCTACAACCACTTCTTCAACAACAACTGGCTCTTCTACGATTACTGGCTCATCGTTGCCGCCGAATTTGAAAGAAACACCTAGTGTTGCAGTGTTACCTGTCGCACGAGTTACATCGTTGCTGATGTCAGTCAGTGTTTGGTATTCCGCACGAGCTGTTACGTTTTGGCTTAGGTTGAATTCAAGACCAGCTGCGCCTAGGTAAGAGTAATCATCTTTGCCATCAAACATTACGTAAGCGCCACCCACTTTACCGTAAAGTGCGATGTCTTCAGTGATTGGTAGGCTAAATTTAGGAGCAAGAGTGATTGCTTCTACGTGGCCACCGAAAGAAGTTTGGTTAAAATCACCGATGTTGTCGAAACCCGCTTCTACTGCGAAGTATTTATTCATTTCGTAACCAACAAAAGCGCCAAGAGTAGAATCGTCTTTGTCACAAGCCTGGCCCGCTACACACGCGTCTTCCATCCATGACTTACCCATCTTACCACCAACGTATACTTCTGCTTGTGCTGCTGAAGCCATAAGTAGAGACGCTGAAATTACCGCTGCTAATTTTTTCATTATTGATTCCTCTAAAGAAGTTCTTTTGTTAGATGCCGAAATGCGCCGTCTGACTGACGTTGTATTTCAATTCTTTTTATTCATTCCTTGAGTGAGATACTTAGTCAGCTTCTTTTTATGCACATGCATTTTTTTTATGGAAGCAACTTACGTACATTTCCTGTTCAGTGATACATATCGCCATCTCGGTATCGCTGACGGGATGAACTATAACGCTAAGAAATCGCGAGAAAAATCCCAATTCTGTCAATTTATTGTCATCAAAAATCTCGACAACATGTGATCTTAAGCAAAAAAATCCCCACGCAATCACGACGCAAACGTTTGCTTTAATTTTTGGAACAACATAGCTAAAGCAAAGATTTTTCTTAAAAATGAGACAAATAAAATGGAACTTTAAGGAACATGGATAAAAATCAATCAGATATTTGATATATAATCGCTCATTTTTTATTCACGCCAACGATATTTGGATTAAAAAATCTTATCCATATTGAGGTAAATTACAGGTGAAACCATCTCTTCATTCACCAATATGAGAGAAAGTTTCTCGTTATCTAAATTGAAGATACAAAAAAGCCGCGGTTGCTCACCGCGGCTTTGTGACTATTTATTCAAAAGAACGTTCAGTTCAAAGCAATTATGCGTTTGCTTCACGCTCAGCAATGAACTCAAGCGCCATCTTAATGCGAGCAATACAACGCTCTCTTCCAACCAGCTCCATTACTGCATCGACAGAAGGAGACTGACCGCCGCCTGTTACAGCAACACGTAATGGCATACCGATTTTGCCCATGCCGATTTCCAACTCTTCACATACTGCTGCGATAACGCCATCTTTGATGTTCGCTGTCGTCCACTCAGTTAGTGCTTCCACTTTCGCTAATGCAAGTTCTAGAGGCTCTTTAGCCACGCCACGTAGGTGTTTCTTCGCTGCGCCCGCTTCAAACTCAGAGAAATCTTCATAGAAGTAGCGGATTTGCTCAGCTAGCTCAACTAGTGTGTTGCAACGCTCACCCACTAGCTTGATCACGTCAGTGATAGCAGGACCATTCGTTACGTCTAGTTTTTGTTGATCTAGATGCCATTGTAGATGCTCAGCAACGTACGCAGGATCTGAGTTCTTGATGTAGTGGTTGTTCAACCATTGCAGTTTGTCAGTGTTAAAAGCTGACGCTGACTTAGATACTGCGTTTAGGCTAAATAGATTGATCATCTCTTCTTGAGAGAAGATTTCTTGGTCACCATGAGACCAACCAAGGCGCACTAGGTAGTTGTTTAGTGCCGCAGGCAGGTAGCCCATATCGCGGTATTGCATGACTGATACAGCGCCGTGACGTTTAGACAGTTTCGCGCCGTCATCACCCAGGATCATTGCACAGTGTGCAAATGTAGGTACTGGCGCACCTAGTGCTTCGTAGATGTTGATTTGACGAGGCGTGTTGTTGATGTGGTCTTCGCCACGAACAACGTGAGTGATACCCATGTCCCAGTCATCCACTACTACACAGAAGTTGTAAGTAGGTGAACCGTCTGTACGACGAATGATTAGGTCATCCATTTGATCGTTGCGGATTTCAATGCGACCACGGATTTGATCATCAAATACTACGCTGCCTTCTTTCGGGTTACGGAAACGGATAACACATGGATCGCCATCTTTTGCCGCTTCGTTTGCTGCTTTGATTTTTGGATGGTTAGCATCGTAGCGAGGCATTTCTTTATTTGCTTCTTGCTCTGCACGGATTTCATCTAGCAGCTCTTTAGACGCGTAACATTTGTAAGCTTTGTCTTCTGCAAGAAGCTTATCAACCATTTCGTTGTAACGGTCAAAACGTTGAGTTTGGTAGTAAGGACCTTCATCCCACTCCAAGCCTAGCCATTCCATGCCTTCAAGAATTGCATCAACCGCTTCCTGAGAGTTACGCTCAAGGTCTGTATCTTCGATACGTAGAACGAATTCACCACCTTGGTTTTTAGCGTATAGCCAAGAGTAAAGTGCAGTACGCGCACCACCAACGTGTAGATAGCCAGTTGGGCTAGGAGCAAAACGAGTTTTAACCGTCATTTGAGTTCCTTAGGGGTAATGAGCAACGAGAGATCTCTCGTTGTAATGTCAAGGATAAAAGTGGCGACATTTTACCACCGTAAGTCAATTCTACAATCGGTTTGACAACAGAAATAAAAACAGGGCAGAACCAAAAAGGCACAGCCCTGCTATTTACTGTTAAAGCACGAGACGAAATTACTTCAGGTTACGCATTGCCCATTGCATAAATTCTTGCTGCTCTTCACGGCTCAATTCATTAAACGATGCTTTGATTGTTTTGGTTTCCGCTGGAGAAGACGCAATGCTTGCCTTAGTCGATTCTTTATTCATTGCGTTATTATAGTCGGCAACTTCTCGTTCATAATCACGAAAACCTTGCAAACCACCTTTACGAAGTTGAACCATAGAGAATGCCACTTCTTTTCCGTTTTTGTCTTTCAATACCACTTTAGGATCGAGTTCGAAGGCTCTCGCCTCTTCAATAGTACGGAATGTTTGATAAGTCAGAGAAAGCTCGGTGTCTTTTTCTGCATCAAACTCTAATACCAGCGGCTGCGAATCGAATTTACGGCGCTTTCCATCTTCAAATACGATTTGTCCAACCGTTACCGCCAATTGGTTTTCCCCATCCTTTAACTCGATGCTGTTGTTCTTGGATATCCACTCAGGGTAGACGAACTCGCCGTTGAGAACGCGAGGAATTAATTCAGATTGCAGAGTGAGTTGAGCAGCAAAAGCTGGCGCCGAAAGCATTGCGCAAAGTCCGAGAAGTGTCGTTGTTTTTTTCATCATGGTTTCTCACTTTATACCAATTTAGATAAGCCTCTAAAATTTACAGGCCAGTCATTTCAAAGGCTTATTTGAATAAGTATCAAGATAAAAAGGGCGTTTCCGCCCTTTTAGCTGCTTCTTTAGTTAGAAGTAGTATTCAACACCTACAGAGAACTCGTCGTAGTCAGCAGACTTCCAACGTGCTTCTGTTGGTTTATCTAATTGAGACGCACCGTCGCCAAAGTCTAGAGTACGAGCACGTACGTACAGCACTGCCGATGGATCTACGAAATACATAACTTGTGCTGATAACACATCGTCCGCTGTATCGTTAATTTTCTTACCATCACGCTCGAGATCAAAGTTAGCGGCGTAAGCCAATTTGTATTGCCAATCACCCGTGGTGTACATGATAGCGGCAGACATTGCATCTTGCTTTTCACTCACACCATTGCTTGCGTCCGCTTCCATATATTTGTATTGCGCGAAGAAAGAAATACCGTTATCAAACCAGCCTTGTGCCCCTACCAAGTACGTGTTGTTTTCCCACGTTTGGCTTTCCATCTTGATATTACGGTTACCTTCATATGCCGCATCTAACTGGATAGGACCAATTTTGTAGTGTGCTGCGATACCACCCCAGTAGTCATCCCCTTCACCTAGACCTGCTTTATCACCTGCACCAGCTGCGATATCTAGGGAGAATTTGTCAGCAAACATTGGAGAGTCCCAGCGGATAGTGTTTGATTGACGGTCTTGGTACTTGGCGCCACCAATAGCACCACCCCAGTCGTATACATCGCCCAGGCCAGGGTTAGATGCTGGCCAGTCAACCAATTCGTACATAGGTGTCAAAACGCGACCCAGGCGAATTTGCCCCCAAGATGCACTTTCAAAACCGACGAATGTGTCACGTTCACCAAGACCTGCGCCCTCGCCACCAAAGCTAGGGTCTACATAACCGCCTTCGATTTGCCAAATAAAAGTAGGGTCGAAGTTAGCAAATTGTTTTTTACCACGGAAACCGATACGAGATTCGTTGTTTAGCTGCATGCCACCCAAGTCATCGTCCGTTGCTTTGCTGCCAGAATCGTAATCGCGGTACGCGGCCTGCATCGCGATGATTCCGTAAACTTCATAAGAAAATGAATCTTTGGTTAGAAACTCTTTTGCTGCGTCACTGTTTGCACCATCAGCAAATGCAGCACCACTGAACATCATGCCGGTAATTGCCGTGGCAAGTAGGCTTTTCTTTAGGTAAGACATTATAAACCCCTATATTTTTAGTTTTTTCCATTTTCAAATTCACTAACTAGGACATGGCAGGAACTTGAAACAGTGTTTGGACGGGGCAAATATGACAAACTTTTTTCGCACTAAAAAACTTTCCCTACAGCAATCTGAGCGACTTCAAAATGAGAAGATCAAAAATAAAATAAAATATTTAAAAACAGTTACTTAACATCAACTATAAAAAATAAAAAACGTTAAAAGTACGTTTTGACACTGAACTGACATTGAGAGTATCTAAAAAACGTGAGCGACTTCATTCATCTTTTAGGTGTTTTAACGGAACTTTATATTCAAAGAGAAAAAACCTTGAGATCACTCGCAAGTAAAATGACCATGCACTTGTGGGATTCGAGAGATTTTGACGAAATTGTTGTGAGTAGCAAATGGGTATTGACCTTACCCTTGCAGGAAGGTTTAAGCTCATAGCATCACTACTATTGAGGTGCAGATTATGTATCAGTTAGTTATACCTTTATCAGGGCTCAACTGCATGGGCTGTGCGAGAAAAGTTGAGAAGGCTTTACATGCAAATCACGATGTGGAGATCCTCAATTTGTCCCCGACGCAAGTAGAGGTCAAAACCGAGTCTTCTCTTAAAGAGCTCGTCTCGTCGATTGAATCTCTTGGTTACCAAGCAGGAAATCACTACGAACTAAACCTTTCAGGCTTAAGCTGTGGCGGCT
This sequence comes from Vibrio sp. 2092, assembly GCF_033339635.1. Classification (NCBI taxonomy): domain Bacteria; kingdom Pseudomonadati; phylum Pseudomonadota; class Gammaproteobacteria; order Vibrionales; family Vibrionaceae; genus Vibrio; species Vibrio sp. 2092. The sequence continues at coordinate 179,879 of NZ_JAWOUY010000010.1, forward strand.
GCGTCAAAAAACTTTCATCTTTATTAGAATCTAATCAAGACGTTATTTCTTTTGAGGCTTCAACAACGCACTTAGAGATTCGTACCCTCCTCTCCGAGCAACAAGTGATCGACTTAATAGCAACACTCGGCTATACCGCCAATCTTGATTCTGTTGAAGTAGAGAACGAAAGCTCACCAGAGACCGAACAGGTAGAAAAGCAAAGCAATATTAAAGATACGCAGGTGCCACCAGCGAGTATTCAATTGCAAATGCTGATTCAAGGCATGACGTGTGCGAGTTGCGTCTCTTCAGTAGAGAAAGCACTTACTAACGTAGAAGGCGTTGAGAAAGCACAGGTCAACCTCGCAGAACAAAGCGCACTAGTATTCGCAAGCCAAGACTCTGATGACCTCCTTAACGCAATTGTTGAATCGGTAAAACAAGCCGGTTACCAAGCAGAGATCCTACAAGACGCCGCCACCCAGCAAGAAAAGCAAGCACAGCAACAACGTCAGCAACAAAAACGCTTTAAACTGGATGCTATTGCTGGCCTTGTCGTCGGTGCCCCTTTAATGATTTGGGGCGTTGCTGGCGGCAATATGATGATTCGCAACACCAACGACCAATTAGCTTGGGGCGCGATCGGTATCGTATGTTTACTCCTTCTTGCCACAGCAGGGAAACACTTCTTCAGTAACGCTTGGTTAGCAGCTACTCACAAGCGCGCCACCATGGACACGTTAGTCGCGCTCGGTACTGGCGCAGCGTGGTTCTATTCGATGCTTGTGGTGATTTTCCCAGACTGGTTCCCTCTTGCTTCACGCCACGTGTACTTTGAAGCGAGTGCAATGATCATCGGCTTAATTTCTCTTGGTCACTATATAGAAGCAAAAGCCAAAGCAAACACAACACGTTCCTTACAAGCGTTGATTAACCTGCAACCTCAGCAAGCTACGGTAATTACGGAACAAGGCGACCAAAAAATCGCGGTTGAGCAAATCACGTTAGGCATGAAACTGCGTATCAAACCAGGCGAGAAAGTGCCTGTTGATGGCGTTGTGATTCAAGGTGAATCATACATTGATGAGTCGATGCTCACTGGTGAACCAGTACCAGTATTAAAAGCACAAGAGGCTCAAGTGTCTGCCGGGACATTAAATACCGATGGTGGATTAGTCATTGAAGCAACGGGCATTGGCGCAAATACCATGCTGGCTCGTATCATCCGCATGGTGCGCACAGCGCAAAGCAGTAAGCCTGCCATCGCGAAACTGGCAGACCAGATTTCATCGGTGTTTGTCCCTGTCGTTGTTGGCATAGCAATACTGGCCGCGCTCGTTTGGTTTGCCGTTGGCCCAGAGCCAAAAGCGAGTTATATGCTGGTGGTCACCACAACCGTCCTGATCATCGCCTGTCCTTGCGCTCTAGGCTTAGCAACCCCGCTTTCTGTCACGGTGGGAGTGGGTAAAGCCGCAGAGCTCGGCATTCTGATCAAAGACGCCGACGCCCTGCAATTGGCAAGCAAAGTCGACACGGTTGTGTTCGACAAAACTGGCACGCTTACCCAAGGTAAACCTAGCGTTCAGAAAGTGTTTACTCACGCCACCAGCCAAGAAGATCTATTGGCTTTAGCGTATGCGGCAGAGCGTCAGTCTGAGCACCCACTGGCAAAAGCGGTATGTGATTACGCCAAACGACACGACGCAAAGGATGTCTCATTAGACAAGTTTGAGAACGTTCGCGGGCGCGGCATTTGGGCGACGTATCAAGATAAACCGCTACTCATTGGTTCGCTTCAATTTATGCAAGCAGAGAACGTCGAGACCAGCGCACTAAAACCTGCCATCGATGAATGCGCAAAAAATGCGTGGACTCCGGTAGCTGTGGCATTGAACGGCGAACTGATCGGTCTGATCGCCATTGCCGACCCGCTCAAATCAGATGCGAAGCAAGCGCTCTCTGCATTAAAATCGCAAGGCATCAAAACGGTAATGCTGACGGGCGATAACCAACACGTTGCCAATGCTATCGGCCAAGAACTTGGTATTGATGAAGTGATTGCCCAAGTAATGCCAGATGAGAAAGCTCAGCACATTGAGCAACTTCAATCTCAAGGACATGTCGTGGCAATGGTGGGGGATGGCATTAACGACGCCCCTGCTCTCGCGTTATCCAACCTAGGTATTGCCATGGGTAGCGGCAGTGATGTCGCCATTGAAAGTTCGCAAATGACCATCCTGAACACGTCACCAATGGCGGTAGTACATGCGATTGAACTCTCTCGCGCTACACTTAAAAACATGAAGCAAAACCTATTTGGTGCCTTTGTTTACAACTCGTTGGGTATTCCAGTTGCCGCTGGCGTGCTTTACCCAGCGTTTGGATTTTTGCTCAGTCCTGTTGTCGCAGGAGCGGCAATGGCACTGTCTTCAATTACTGTCGTTAGTAATGCAAATCGACTACGACTGTTTTCAGTAAAATAACCACTTCTTTTTGAGGGTATTATGAAGTTGAAACTATTGACCTTTGCAATGCTTGCGACCGTGTCCGCCAACGTATTGGCAGCCGATGTCATTAACCATAAATCACCATACTGTGGCTGTTGTGGAGAATGGACAAAACACATGGAAGAGAACGGCTTTACGGTCGAAGAAAAATTGCACGATGACATGAACGCCATCAAACGCGATCTAGGCATCAAGAATGAACAGCTTTACTCTTGCCACACGGCAGAGATCAACGGCTATCTGTTTGAAGGTCACATTCCAGCCGAAGACATTAAAGCGTTTTTGAAAAATCCACCACGTAACGCAAAAGGCCTATCAGTACCGGGCATGCCAATGGGCTCCCCTGGTATGGAATATGGCGACAAAAAAGACAGCTACACCGTTTACGCCTTTAACGAAAAAGGCCAAGTGTTCGAATATAGCCACCACGAAGGCAACGACCAATAAAAACAAAGCCCAGCGAGATAAACCGCTGGGCTTTTTCTAAATGGACAGTTAAGACAAATATAAAATTAGAAGCCGTAAGAGGCACCAAATACAAAAGCGTTATTCACTAGGCTGTCACCACTCGCGTTTTCTGCACCGTGTGCTTGACTGCGGAACTCAAAGTAAGGTTGAACACCTTTACGAGTCCACGTTGCACGAAGCTCGTGGTCCATGGTTTCCGCTTCAATCATGTAGACGTTGTTGTAGCTTAGCGTCACATCCTCATTCATCACGTAACCGATGCGGTTGTCCATGCGGTAATCTGTATCCGCATCTGCGTCTGTCGCATCAATGTGCGCACGAGTACGGTTACTTAAGGAGATGCCGTTATCGAAGTTGTAACCGATCTTAACCAATGGACGGTACTGTACGTTCTCGCCAGCAGAGAACAGGTGTTGGTAACCCGCGGCAACCCATAAATGATCGGTAATATTAAATGACTGCTCACCACCCACAGTGATTGCTGGTGTTGTGTTACCTGCGCCACCGTTTTCTGTTTCCAGTTTACCCAACTGAATACCATCAAATTCGGTGTAAACCGTAAAGCCGCCGAATTGGTTATCAAAAGTATGACCAGCTTCCAGTGTAGACGTAACGTCCGAACCATGAATTCGACCATCATCGTGGAATTGAACATTACCTGTTACGTAAGAAGAACCAGCAAAAGCGCTAGAAGCGAAAGCGAGAGAAAGAGCACTCAGTGCAAAAATGTTTTTCATAATTACTGCCTTTATTTATTCACGTTATGCGATAGTTTTAGAGGGCATCTCTTCCCTTTTATCGCAAACTTTGGAATGTGCCTCCTTGGCGTTCGCAATATTGTTTCAATTAATTCGCGATGAAAAATAAAACATTTTAAAAAGTGATCTTGTTCAAACCGAAGCTCAACAACCCTGATAAAAACATGGAAAATACAGGCACTTATCGTATTTTTATAAAATTATTCAAAAAATAGAAGTGTGATCGTAAACAGATAATTTATTGATATTTAGCAGATTAAGTCGATCCAGTTCACAATAACCTTGACCATTACAACCAAAAACTTATTTATCAATGAAAAATAATTAGACATCGATCACGCTTAATTTCCTCAAAAAATAAAGAAAGCCCCAACATGAGGTTGAGGCTTTGCCAAAAAATTAACTTACAAGAATTGAGTTATTTCACGCTGGTCACTCGACTTGCTTTCTCACCAGTTGCTGACACGGAACGGATAAACACTTCACCTTTCACATTTGGACGAGCATTATCTGCGTAAGTTAGCCAGTTCTTGCCGTCTAGAGAGTATTGAAGCTTCACCCCTGGGAACTGAACGTTCATTGCTAGCTTGCCATCTTCTACTTTCGCACCTGGTACAGGCAGGCGGTAGTCGATACCTGATTTTTCTAGCTTAGCCAGTTCACGTTGGCCAAGTACGTTCGCAAAGCGGTTGTAGTCTTGGTTTAGCGCGACTTTGTCTACTAGGTTAGAGTTTTGCGAGTATTCAACACCCACTTTGTAGTCGTTTTCCCAATCAGCACGGTGCCATGCACGCTCAGCGGCTGCTAGTACGCGAGGGAATACCATGTACTCGTATTGCTCATCGTTACGTACTGTCTCAGACCAAAGCTGTGCTGATAGACCGTAGAAAGGTTTCGCTTCGATTTCACCTTTACCAGTGAAGCCGTTACCATCGCGGTCTACAGAAGTTTCTGCGTTTTGAGGCATGTTCTCTGGTGCAAAACCAAACATCTTACGAGTATCTGTTGCACGTGTTGCCCAGTAGTAACCACGCTCTTTCGGGTCAACTTCGTACGGCATGTCCATGTACACGTAGTCTGGGTTAGAAACGATAACGTCGTAACCTTTCTTAGACCATTCGTACACTGATGATGTGCCCCCCCAGTAAAGAACGTCCCAGAAGTTAACACGTGTGTTTTCTGTTGCGAACGCTTTCTCACCTTCGCTGTACTTAAGGCCATCTTGCCAAGCTTGGAAGTTTGGAATGCCTTTCTCTGCCACCATCTTCGACACTTCTTCTGCAAAGTGGCTTGGTAGATGAGCAAAATCGCTTACCGTACCGTCTGCAATTAGCGTCTGACATTGTGGAGATTGTGCAAATGGCTTGTCTTGCTTAGACAAATCAATGTTACCCTTCCAGCTTACTTTGTCTTCTGCGTTGATGTCTTGCAGACCAGCGCCTAGCTTGATGTTCTTCGCTTCGTCACCACCAAAGTGCCATGTTGTTAGCGGCGTGCCCGCTTCTTGGTGCATTGCTGCTACTTCTGAAATCACTTTATCAACAAAGCGAGTGGAAGATTCCATACATGGATTGATGAAGCTTTGCTTGTTGTAGAACTGAACCGTCGTTACGTTCGATGTATCTTGAGGGTCCATCAGGCGGTACTCGTTCGCTTCGGCTTCTTTGCCTTCTTCCATCAGACGGTCGTAACGTGCTTCCATTGATATCACTGCTGCACGTGCGTGCGCTGGCATATCGATTTCAGGAATCACTTCGATGTTACGCGCTTTCGCGTACTTCAAGATGTCCACGTAGTCTGCTTTGCTGAAGAAGCCAGAGCCAAAGTTGTCTGTCGTTGCGCCTGAGCCAAGCTGAGGCAGTAAACAGCTTTTCTCTTCCAAATCGAAACAACGGTTAGCACCCACTTCAGTCAGCTCAGGCAGACCCGGGATTTCTAAACGCCAGCCTTCATCATCCGTTAGGTGAAGGTGTAGTTTGTTCATCTTGTACGCGGCCATTTGGTCAAGCGTTGCAAGAATTGCGTCTTTAGAGTGGAAGTTACGAGCCACGTCCACCATCACACCACGGTAATCAAAACGCGGCGCATCTTTAATAGACAGTTGTGGTAGAGAATCAGCATTTTGGCTATCTACCAAGCCAAAGATAGATTGTACTGCGTAGAAAGCACCTGCTTGGTCAAACGCTTTAATCGCAATACCGTCGCCTTTGATGCTCATTTCGTAAGCACCAGATTTTGCCAATTCACCGGTGAAGTCTGCAGGAACAACAGTGATGCTTACAGGAAGATCACCACGAACATCCACACCTACCACTTCTGCACGACCTTGAATTGCTGCGTATTGAGCCGCATCGAATGCGTCTTTAGGCAGCGCAATACCCGCCGCGATATCTACCGTACCTTTACCTGCTTCAACAGACATTGGCGTTGGTAGTAACGTGGTTGATACGTCTTGTTTTGCTAGATCTTCGTTCTTCTCGAAACGAGACACAGCGCTCGCAAATACGTTGTTGTCATCTGGCGTACGTTTTAGGTTGTTACCCTCAAGGCCAGTCACGAAAGATGCAACGTCTTCTGTGTTAAGAGAAGCGATCATCTTAGGCTCTGCATTTGGTGCAGCAACGAAAGCGCCTGGCATGAAGTCAGTTTCAAATAGCTGCCAGTATTCAGCAACAAGAGGAAGCACAACCTCTTCACCCGCAGCAAAACCATCAAACTTATCTGTTGGTTCTAGTTTGTGTAGATCACCCGTTACGCGAGAGATTTTAAACTGTTCGTTTTCAACATCCAGAATCAGACGAATGCTATGGAAGTAAATAGCCCAATCTTTTGAGTCAACCGCTTCACCTTGGTTAACCAGCGTCATGTTTACCTTGTTACAAGACGCCCACTCAGCCCCTAAGTCCTGACAAGCAAGACCTTCGTTTGCACCGTGGTTAGTCAACACTTGGTATTGAATATCAAGATTATTAGCCAACGAATTTACAACTTGTTGTTCAGAGCTTTGCAGCGCAGAGCAACCTGCTAATGTAGTGATAACAGAAACAGCAATCAGACTAGGTTTAAACATCTTACTTCCCCAAAAAAGTCAGTGGTTCAAAACGACAATGATAAAAATCTCGGCCCCTCAAATGCGAGGTGCCTAACCGTTACATTCAACATACAACCTGTTATTTCTAAGCGTAAAATAAATAGAAATAGGAAGTGATCCAGTTCAAAAAATGACACTCAGAAAAAATAATAAAAACCTAATTTTCATGGAGTTACAATACACGTCAAAATCGAACAACTTGTTTTGACGAGTTTGCTGCGATCTAGGTCACTTATATTCATGAGTTACGACTGATTTTGTAAGATTTGGATCACGCCTAATTATTTTGTGAGCCATTAGTAAGCGAATTACCTATTTACCTTTCGTGAAGTGACTCTCATTTATTCGTCGTCAAAACTCGTCAATATTTTTAGAAATGACGATTTTGTCGAATACCCCACTGGAGAAATTGCACTTAACCTCACGCTATTTTGCGTATAAAGTTTAAAGGTATCTTATCTGAGGACCATTCTATGTTTCGTCTCTTGACGCTCATATCATCTCTACTTGTTACTTTGACTCCTTTTTCATCTTATGCAGAGCCACAGCATTGGTTAGCAAAAAAAGGGGAAACCGAACTTATGATTATTGGCTCGGTACATGTGGGGGATAAAACGATGTACCCACTCCCTAGAACGGTCATCCAGCATTTAAGCCAAAGCACAGGGTTGATTATTGAAGCAGACGTCAGGAATTCTGAAGGCTTGGTTTACCCACAAACAACCATTCTTTCTAAAGATGTTTTAGACAGAGCTCAACGTCGCCACTTAATTGAAATTGCCCAAGATTTAGGTTTGCCAGAAACTCAACTCCTAAATTCCCCACCTTGGATGGCCGCATTCACCATCCAACTCGCTTTAGTCAACAAACTGGGGTATGTCTCTGATAAAGGGGTCGACATGCACTTAATAGGACTCGCTGATAAAAAGCAAATCCCGGTCATTCCACTAGAGTCCGTGCAATTCCAAATCGATTTAATCGCAGGTCAATCAGAAGGCGGTAAAGAGATACTTCTCTCATCAATTGAAGAATATGATGGCGGAGAAGAGTTGGTTCAATGCTTGATAGAGAGTTGGAAGAGTGGTGATGGTAGCATGTTGGTCGAAGCCTCTTTGACCGATCATACAACAGAAGAGTTTAACCAAGCCTTTTTATACGAGCGTAATCGAGATTGGGCTAAAAAACTCGACACTGGCAGTGTTCTACCTCAGCAATCGGGTCGTTACACCGTTGTTGTTGGTGGCTTGCATTTAGTAGGTAAAGATAACCTGATTGAACTGCTTAAAAATCGGGGATTTAACATCAAACCACTGGGTAAGCCGCGCCAAGCAAATTGTGATATCTAGTGATTGTTTGAAAAATGCCATTTAAATACAATTATTTAAATACAACCATTTAAAATTCATTCAAACTTTCTTATAAAACGCCGTTAAGCTAAGTGGATACAAAACAACTCATATGAAATTTAAATATTTATTCCTATACACGATTGGAATTATGCTCACTTCTTCGCTGTCTTATGCTAAACCGCCATGCAACGTAGAAGCTTTTCAAGCTATTGATATAACTCCGGAAGTAAAAGGCGGTGTTTTAGATAAAGAGAGTGGTCAATTTCTTATTACCGAAAAACCAATGATGCGTTGCGCGAACATCACGTTTTCAACAGCCCACACTCGAAATCGCGTTGCACATATGATGAACCAAGGCTTTGAAGCGGTTTACTATGATGGAAATACAAGCAAATCTCACTCAGTAACGTTTGATGAAGACGATTTAAAAGCGGGTTACGTCAAGATTGGGCCAAATCACCCAAAGACCGCTTATGTCTGTTTCACTACTTCTGAAACTCCTATCAATACTATCTCGTGTGACATCAAGTAATAAATTTACTCGCTCTTAAAAAATGAAAAGGCCCTACATTTCTGTAGAGCCTTCCTCTCAATACGTGTCGGTGAAGAGCCATGACCTTTCCCCCTAAATTAACACCATGACTTTGATGAGATTTCTAATACACTAGAAACAGTGGAGATCTGAAAAT